>JAIBJP010000003.1 GCA_020029625.1 Actinomycetota bacterium
CGAGGGCGAGTGGCTGCTCGTCGACCGCCTCGCCGTGGAGGAGGGCAAGACGTTCCATCCGGACGTTCTTCTGCTCGGCGGCGATGGCGAGCCGAAGCTCGGCGACAAGCTCAAGGGCCAGCAGGTGACGGCCAAGGTGACGGAGCACGTCCTCGGCGAGAAGGTCATCGTCGGCAAGCACAAGCGCCGCACCGGCTACAGGCGCCGGAACGGGCACCGCAGCCGCCTCTCCAGGATCGAGATCCAGACGATCGGTAAGAAGGCGACGAGGGAGCCTGCAGCGAAGAAAAGCGCGGCAGGCACGACCACCAAGAAGGAAAAGGCGGAATAAGTAGATGGCGCACAAGAAGGGCCTCGGCTCCTCGAAGAACGGCCGCGACTCCGAGTCGAAACGCCTCGGCGTCAAGATCTTCGACGGGCAAGACATCAAGGCGGGGGCGATCGTCGTCCGGCAGCGCGGCACGCGTTTTCGCGCCGGCCCGGGGACGGGTGTCGGGCGCGACCACACGATCTTCGCCAAGCGCGACGGCAGGGTCGCGTTCCGCGACCGCACCATCTCGATCCTCTAAGGCGTCGAGTTGTTTCACGACCGGGCCCGCATCGAGGTGCGGGGAGGCCGCGGCGGCGACGGCTCGCTCAGCTTCCGGCGCGAGAAGTACGTGCCCAAGGGAGGGCCGGACGGCGGCGACGGCGGCGACGGCGGCGACGTCGTCCTCGTGGCCGACCCCGACCTCCGCGACCTTGCCTTCTTCCAGCGCAAGCGCAGCTTCACCGCGGGCCGCGGACGGCATGGAGAAGGCAAGAACAAGCACGGGCGTACCGGCGAGACCGTCGAGCTCCACGTTCCCGTAGGCACGCAGGTCTTCGACGAGGAAGGACGTCTGCTCGTCGACCTCGCGCACCCGGACGCCCGCGTGACTCTGACGCACGGAGGAGCGGGTGGCGCGGGGAACCGCCGCTTCGCCACCCCGACGCACCAGGCGCCCCGGCTCGCGGAGATCGGAGCCGGAGGCGAGGAGGCGGTCGTCGAGCTCCGGCTCAAGCTGCTGGCCGACGCGGCGCTCGTGGGCTTCCCGAACGCGGGCAAGTCGTCGCTCTTGCGCCGGATCTCGAACGCGCAGCCGAAGGTGGCCGAGTACCCGTTCACCACGATCGCTCCGGTGCTGGGGACGGTGGAGTCGTCGGATGGCCGCCAGCTCACGGTCGCCGACGTTCCGGGCCTCCTGGAGGGAGCTCACCAGGGTGTCGGTCTCGGAGACGAGTTCCTCGCCCATCTCGAGCGCGCGCGCCTGCTGATCCACGTGATCGAAGCCCAGGAGGAGGATGTCGAGGCTCGCTTCCGGACGATCGATCGCGAGCTGCACGCCTACGGGGCCGGGCTGGACGAGCGTCCCCAGATCGTCGTCCTCAACAAGGTCGACCTCGCTCGCCCCGAATTCGCCCTCGAGGATCCACGGATCCTGGCGGCGGTCGAGACCTCCGCGGTCACCGGCGAGGGGATCGACGAGCTGAAACGGTTGCTGTTTCGGCTCGTTCCCGAACGCGCGCCGACGCGTCCGCAAGACGAGAAGCTGGCGGATTTCCTGGTCTACCGACCCTCGGCGCCGAGGCGGCGCCCGTTCCGCATCTTCCGGACGGACAGAGGCTTCCGCGTCCGCGGCGACGCCCCGGAAGAGGCGCTGCGAGCTGCGGGCGTGAAGCCCGACGACGAGGTGGAGTTTGAGTGAGGTGATCGGCCTTTACGGCGGCGTCTTCGATCCGCCCCACAACGGCCACGTGGCGCTCGCACGGGCCGCCCTGGACCACTTCCCCCTCGAGCGGCTCCTCGTGCTCGTCGCTGTCGCTCCAGGCCACAAGCCGGCCGATCTCGACTTCGCGACGCGCTTCGAGCTCGCACGGTTGGCCTTCGCGGGCCTCCCGCGGACCGAGGTCGGGCGGGACGAGCATGCGCGTACGATCGACATGCTCCGCGCCGACAGCTTCGACGATCCGATCTTCCTCCTTGGAGCCGACCAGTTCACGGACTTCCTGTCCTGGAAAGACCCGAACGCCGTGCTCGACCTCGCTCGGCTCGGCGTCGCCACGCGTCCCGGCTATCCGTCGGAACCGCTTGAGCATGTGCTCGGCGAGCTCGAGCGCCCCGAGAGGGTGGAGTTCTTCGAGATTCCACCCGTCGACGTCTCCTCGCGCGAGCTTCGCCGGCGCCTCGGCGCGGGCGAGCCGATCGAGGGGATGGTTCCGAACGCGGTTGCCCGGGAAATCGAGGTCGCCGGCCTTTACCGGTGATACCCTGATTCCAAGCGAATAAGGAGCTTTCGACCACCCTGACATCCCTCGACCAAGCACGCCGAATAGCCGACCTCGCCCAGGAGAAGCTGGCCAGGGACGTAGTGATTCTCGACATGCGGCCGGTGTGCAGCTACACCGACTACTTCGTCGTCTGCACGGGCAACAATTCCCGGCAGGCGAAGGCGATCTACGACGAGGTGCGGGAGGGCATGAAGCGCGCGGGAGGCTCGGTGCCTCGCCACGTGCACGGGGAGCGGGACGCGACCTGGATCCTCGCCGACTACCTCGACGTCGTCCTGCACGTGTTCACGCCCGAGGCGCGCTCGTACTACCGCCTCGAGGAGCTCTGGGGCGACGTGCCGTCGGTCGAGGTCGCCGCGATCGCTCGCTAGCGACAGGGCTGTTTTGGCTAGCTCTATCCGGCGCCGAAGCCGCCGGTCAAATAGATGATTCACGTGCGTGCCGCCGGGCGGCACGGTTCAGCTGCGACTTGGGAAGGAGCGCAACAATCAGGAGGTTGGCGTTCGCTGGGCCGGCTCGTACGAGTTCGTCGCTACACTGGGGCGGCAGCAAGGGGCCATAGCTCAGCTGGGAGAGCGCTTGGATGGCATCCAAGAGGTCGCCGGTTCGAGCCCGGCTGGCTCCACTGTCAGATGACGACTGCCACTCTGCACACCAACCGCGGCGCTGTCGCGCTCGAGCTCTTCGAGGCGGACGCGCCGAAGACCGTCGAGAACTTCGTCAAGCTCTCGAAGGACGGCTTCTACGACGGGATTACCTTCCACCGCGTGATTGCCGACTTCATGATCCAGGGCGGGTGCCCTCGCGGGGACGGCACCGGCGGTCCCGGCTACGAGTTCGAGGACGAGCCCAACGACCACGGGATCGTTCGCGGTGCGCTGGCCATGGCGAACCGAGGTCCGGACACCAACGGGAGCCAGTTCTTCATCGTCACCACCGAGGCCGCGCCCTGGCTGGACGGGAAGCACACCGTCTTCGGTCGCGTCAGCGACGGAATGGACGTCGTCGACGAGATCTCGGACGTTCCGCGCGACTCTGCCGACCGGCCGAGCGAGCCGGTCACGATCGACCGGGTTGAGCTCTCCTAGCCCAGCTCGCGGCGGAGCACGGCCTCAACGGCCGTCAGTGCGACGCGCGTCTCCTCGAGAGCCGGCTCGCGCGTCGTCAGCCGCTGAAGACCCAAGCCGGGAAGCAGCAAGATCCGCGCGACTCTCCAGGGTGAGGCCTGGACGGCCCGCCAGAGCTCCATCGTGAGGGCGAGCGAGAGGACGGTCACGAGCAAAGGCGTGTAGAGCGCCGGCGCGAACGGCCAAACGCGGTCGGCGAGCGCCGTCACGGGGACGACGAGGGCGGCGAAGTTCGTGCCGCAGCGCCAGGAGAACCGGGATGGACGAGCTTCGCCCGCCCACGTGGCGCCCAGGCGCCGCTCTTCGACGGCCGCGATCGCCCGATGCTCGGCGCCGTGGAGTCGCAGCGTCCTTCCGCGGAAGATCCAGACCAGCAGCGCCGCAGTTACGAGCCCCCAGGCGACCCAAGCGGCGGCGGCGGGGAGGAACACGAACCCGAGCGGGGCCACGATCAGCGTGCCAAGAATGCGCCGCTCTCGTCTCCCCGCAACGCCGGAACGGCGGAACACCGGCGCGAACGCGGCTGCCAGCTTCATGACGCCTCGAAGCAGCGGAATCCGGTCGAAGCGCGTGCGCGGCATCGCGCCTTCTCGCAGAGTTCCATCGCGACCCGCGAAGGCCCAGAAGCGCTCGCTGACGATCACGACGCCGTCCGGCCGAGCCATTCCGCCCAGCCGTGGCAGCTCCGGGCGCGAGTCGGCGTCGGCTAGCAGGGGGGGACAGGCACGCACACGTCAACCGTGCCTGATCCGGGCCGGCCGGACAAGAGCCGACCGGCCCGTTTCAAGGTGTCGTGGGTCCTACCAGCGGCCGCGCGAGAAAAACCCGAGCAGTGCCAGCACGAGCACGACGATGAGGATGATCCAGAGGATGCTCATGGACCTCTTGTTCCCGCTCTTTCGAGTTCGAACACCCAGAAATCGCGCCCCATGACCGGGATCGAGGCGTTGTAGACAGGCACGTTTCCGATGAATCCTTCGAAGGTTCCCGCATGCCCGTGGCCGTGGAGCACGAGATCGGGGACGTGCTCGAGAACCGGCCGCGCGAGGCGGTCGCTGCCGAGGAAGGCGAAAGATTCCCTGGGGCTCCCCCTCGAAGGTCGTCGCCATCGGCGCGTAGTGGAGGAGGACGACGCGCAGAGGGATCGCAGACGGCCCACGCGCGCGAACCGCCGACTCGGCCTACGCAGCCGCCTTCTTCGCGCTCGTGGAGGAGCTTGGAATTATCGGGGCGCGCCGCAGCGGCGGATAGTGGGCGCCTGACCGCCGGGTGCCATCCGGCAGCTCCTCGGGGAAGCCGGCCGCGATCGCCTCGCCGGCCTGGCGCCAGAGTCGCACGATCTCCTTTCCAAGGATCTCGGCTGCCTGCTTGTACCCGCGCCCGGCTCGCGGAAGGCCGCCCAGGTCGATCGGGTTCCCCCAGACGAGCGCGCAGGGCATCCGGTTGTTGCGAGTCCACCCGAACGAGTAGATCCCGCACGGGATGATCGGGACCCCCTCCTGCAGAGCGATCATCGTCGCGCCCGGGCGCACCGCGCCGGGGTGGCCGAACGGCTGGCGGGTCCCCTCGACGAACAGGCCGACCATGTGTCCTTCGCGCGCGACCTCGCGGGCTTGGCGAAGGGCCTCGCGATCGCCTTCGCCACGGCGAACGGGGAAGGCGCCGGTCCAGGTGAGGACTTCGCCAACCACCGGCATGGCCAGGAGCTCGGCCTTGGCCATGTAGTAGATCGTTCGAGGACAGAGCGAACCGAGGAGAGAAGGGTCGATCGCGGACAGATGGTTGGCCGCGATGACGCCTCCGCCTGTCATCGGCACTCGCTCGAGGCCGTACCCGTACGAGGGGGCGAGCCAGAACGTCACAGGAGTAGCGAGGCGTCGCGCGTACGGCCAAAAGATCTCGGGATCCTCGCGCCAGAGCTTCGGAATCCCGAGTTTCGTGAGGAACACCCGGGCGAGTTTAGCGCTACAGTTGCGATGAGAATGGAGCTCGCCCTTCCGAGCGACAGGGGGAGCTAGCGGGCGGCGCCGAGCCGGCTGCTCGACTCTCCCGCGGCCTCTCGAAAGAGAGGCTTTTTTCGTCTCCTAGGAGCTGAAGTGGAGCGGTACGACCCCAACACGATCGAACGTAAATGGCAAGGCGTTTGGGAGCGCGAAGGCGCTTTTACGGTGCCCAATCCGGAATCGCCGCGTGGCGGGGATTCCGACAAGAAGACGTACGTGCTCGAGATGCTCCCCTACCCGTCGGGCGAGCTCCACATGGGCCACGTCCTGAACTACACGCTCGGGGACGTCGTCGCGCACCTGCGTCGCCGCCGCGGGTACACCGTTCTGCGGCCGATCGGGTACGACGCGTTCGGCCTTCCGGCCGAGAACGCCGCCATCAAGGAAGGTCGCCATCCCCGCGACGTGACGAACCGGAACATCGCCGCGATCCGCGAGCAGATGAAGCGGATGGGCTGGTCGATCGACTGGAGCCGCGAGCTCTCGACCGCCGAGCCGGAGTACTACCGCTGGACGCAATGGCTCTTCCTCAAGTTCTTCGCGGAGGACCTCGCCTACCGGCGGGAAGCCTTCGTCAACTGGTGCCCGAACGACCAGACCGTGCTCGCGAACGAGCAGGTGATCGACGGCCACTGCGAGCGCTGCGGCTGGGAGGTGGAGGCCCGTAGCCTCGAGCAGTGGTTCTTCCGCATCACCGCCTACGCCGATCGGCTGCTCGAGGAGATGAACCTGCTCGAATCGTGGCCGGAGCGAGTCCTGACCATGCAGCGCAACTGGATCGGCCGCTCCGAGGGCGCCGAGGTCGTCTTCCGGATCGAGGAGCTCGACATCGACATTCCGGTCTTCACGACTCGGCCCGACACGCTCTTCGGGTCCACCTTCTTCGTGGTCGCGCCTGAGCACCCCCTCGTCGCGCGCCTGGCGCAGGGAACTCCCCACGAGCAGGAGGTGCTCGAGTACGCGCGCCATGCCGCGGCGCGGCCGGCCGTCGAGCGCGCGGATCCGGAGAAGGAGAAGACGGGCGTCTTCACGGGTCACTTCGTCACCAATCCGGTCAACGACAACCGGCTCCCCGTCTGGGTGTCCGACTACGTGCTGATGGAGTACGGGACGGGCGCGATCATGGGCGTCCCCGCGCATGACGAGCGCGACTTCGCGTTCGCGCAGCGTTTCGAGTTGCCGATCAAACCGGTCGTCGTGCCTGCCGACGGCGAGGTCGAGGAAGGCACCGCGTTCATCGGTCACTCGGGTGACGAGAAGCTGATCGACTCGGCGCAGTTCTCGGGCATGTCGAGCACCGAGGCGAAGGAGGCCATCGTGGAATGGCTCGAGTCGCGCGGCCGCGGCCGGCCGGCCGTCAGCTACCGCCTGCGCGACTGGCTGCTCTCCCGCCAGCGCTACTGGGGGTGCCCGATCCCGATCCTCTATTGCGACGAGTGCGGGATGGTGCCGGTCCCGGAGGAAGACCTGCCCGTGCTCCTCCCCGAAGTCGAGGAGTACCTGCCGAAAGGCCGTTCACCGCTCGCGGCGGCCGAGGAGTGGGTGAACACGACGTGTCCGAAGTGCGGCGGCAAGGCGCGCCGCGAGACGGACACGATGGACACGTTCGTCGATTCGTCCTGGTACTACCTGCGTTACTGCGACCCACGGAACGGTGAGGCGCCCTTCGACCGGGCGATCGTCGACTATTGGCTGCCCGTCAACCAGTACATCGGGGGCATCGAGCACGCGATCCTCCACCTGCTCTACGCGCGGTTCTTCACGAAGGTGATGAACGACCTCGGCCTGGTGGACTTCCGGGAGCCCTTCGCGCGCCTCTTCAACCAGGGGATGCTCTATTACCACGGCGCCAAGATGTCCAAGTCGAAGGGGAACGTCATCGTCCCCGACCAGTACGTCGACCGCTTCGGCGCCGAGGCGGTCCGCCTCTACGTGCTCTTCATGGGCCCGGCCGAGGCCGACAAGGAATGGCAGGACGCCGGGATCGAAGGGATGTTCAGGTTCCTCGGCCGGCTGTGGCGCCTGGGGCTCGAGGTTGCGGGAGGGGAGCCGAACGGCGTCCCGGCCAGCGGGCCGCTGGTGCGGAGGGCTCACGAGACGATCGCGAAGGTCACCGACGACATCGAGCGCCGCTTCCAGTTCAACACGCCCATCGCCGCGGTCATGGAGCTCGTCAACGACATCTACCACGCAAAGGACGATCCCGCCCGGGCGGCGGAGGTCCGCTTCGCTACCGAGACGGCGGTGAGCCTCATCCAGCCGTACGTGCCCCACCTGTCAGAGGAGCTCTGGGAGCGTCTGGGGCACGAGCGCCTGTGGAGCACGCCCTGGCCCGAGGCCGACCGCGCGCTCCTCGAGCGCGAGACCTTCGAGCTCGTGGTCCAGGTGAACGGGCGCGTCCGCGACCGCGTCGAGGTACCCGTCGGCCTCAGCGAGGACGAGTTGATAGCCCGGGCGAAGACGCTGCCGCGCGTCCAGCCTTACCTCGATGGCAAAGATGTGAAGAAGGCGGTCGTGGTTCCCGGACGCCTCGTGAACCTCGTCGTCTAGTCCCGGGTCTAACGTTCCCGGCGCGTGAGCGCCATGGACCTTCTCCTCATCGCCTGGATAGCGATCTTCGCCCTGCAAGGCGCGTATCGGGGGCTATTCGCGCAGGCGTTGTCCCTGATCGGCTTCGGAATCGGTGCGTTGGCAGGCTCGTGGTTAGCCCCTCAGTTCCTCGCCGACAACTCCCCCTGGGTCGCCTTCGCGAGCCTCGTCGGGGCCGTCGTCGGTGCCTCGTTGCTCGGTGCGGCGAGTCTGTCGCTCGCCGAGTCGCCGAGGCGCTTCCTCGCCTTCCGGCCCGGTCTGCGTCTGGTCGATTCGGTCGGGGGAGCGGGGCTCGGCGGTGCGCTTGGGCTGGCGCTCGCCTGGCTGCTCGCCGTCGTCGCGCTGCACCAGCCGGGTCTCGGCTTCCGCAACGACGTCCGCAACTCGACCATCCTTCCGAAGCTCATGCGGGCGGTGCCGCCCGACCGCGTGCTCCAAGCCCTCAACCGCTTCGATCCCTTCCCAGAGCTTGCCCTCGGAGGCGGGCCGCTGCCACCCCCGGACGCGAGCGTCCTCCAGAGCCCCGGCGCGAAGACCGCGGCGGGAAGCGTCGTCAAACTCCACGGGACCGCATGCGGGCTCGGCACGCAAGGATCGGGCTGGGTGGTGCGCAAGGCGCTCGTGGCGACGAATGCGCACGTGATCGCAGGGGAGCACGAAACGACGATCCTCGCGCCCAACGGCCAGACGCTCGACGCGCAGCCCGTCTACGTGGATTCGCAGAACGACGTGGCCCTTCTGCGCGTCCCGTCGCTCGTCCTCGATCCGCTTGCGGTCGACCGCGACGGCGAGTTTCCGAGGAAGGTCGTCATCCTCGGCTATCCGCGAGACGGCCCGCTCACCGGGACGGCGGCGACCGCAGGCTCCCCCAGGACCGTGATCGCGCCCGACGCGTATGACCGCCGTGTGAGCGCGCGAATGATCGTTCCGTTGCGCGGAAAGGTGCAGCCCGGCGAGAGCGGCGGCCCAGTCGTCGACTCGCGGGGCAGGGTGATCGCCATGGTCTTCGCCGGCGCCAGGCGCGGGCCGAGTGGCTTCGCCATTCCGGTGGAGCTCGTGTTGCGCGGGGTCTCGAAGCCGCTTCGCCCGGTGTCCTCGGGGCCCTGCGTCGAATAGCCGGCGCCATGCCGTGTGAGTCTCGGCGCGTTCTGCGCGCCACCTGCGCGGTCTCTTTCCGCAGCATCGAGGGATGCGCACGGCGATCGACGTTCTCGTGGCCAAGCTTGCAGGGCCGACGCCTTGAGCGGTGGGGATGCCGCAGATCTCACGCTCCCGCGCCCTGGTGTACGTCGCGGTGCTGCTTGTCACCTTGCTGCTTGCAGGGCGACTTGCGTTCCGTAGGGAGCAACCGGTTGCGACGCAGGTAGCTCCCGCGGCGCTGCGCGCCGAGCCGGCGCCTGTGCGGAAGCTGCTCGTACACGTCGTCGGTGCCGTGCGCACGCCCGGTCTCTACCGACTCGACGACGGCAGCCGGGTCGACGATGCGATCCGGGCCGCGGGTGGGGCGAAGCCGAAAGCGGCCTTGGACGCGATCAACCTGGCTGCCCCGGTCGCCGACGGCCAGCAGGTCATCGTCCCGGTGCGGGGGAGAGGCACTGCCTCGGCCGGTGCGGCCGCGTCCGGAACGGCTGCCGGTCCAGTTCACCTCAACACGGCGACGCTCGAGGAGCTCGACACGCTGCCGGGGATCGGTCCCGTCACCGCGCAGAAGATTCTCGACTATCGAGACGAGCACGGAGCCTTCTCGTCCGTCGACGAGCTGGACGCAGTGCCCGGGATCGGCCCTGCTCGGATGGCAGAGCTCAAGAAGCTGGTCGATCTCTGAGCGTCTTCGTGAGGATCCCCGCTCCGCACCTCCTCGCAGCTGCGCTCTGCATGGGTCTGGCCGCGTCTCTCGCGCAGGAGGCGCCTGGAATCGGAATTGCGCTGCTTGCGGCGTTGCTGGCCGTAGCAGCGCTCGCTGTTCGTGAGTGCCGGGCCATCGTGCTTGCCGCGGCCGTCCTCCTGGCAGGCTGGTGGGCCGGGAGCCTGCGGCTGGCCGCCCTCGACCGCAGCGTGCTCGCGGACGAGGTGGGCCGGATGGCACGGGCGCGGCTCGAGGTGACGGGTCCTGCCCGCTTCGGCCCGTTCGCCGTACGAGTCCCGGTCCGCGTGCTGAGCTTCGGCGAGCTGGGTCCCGACGAGCGGGCTCGCCTCGATCTCCCGCGGGGCCGGGCGCCGCCCCAGGGCGCGATAGTCGAGGTCGTCGCCAGGATCAAGCGCCCCCGCGGTCGCGAGGACGACGGTTTCGACGAATCGTCATACCTGCGCAGGCAGGGCATACATGTCGTGCTGTCAGGAGACGGCTATCGCGTGGTCGGGCGCCGAGAGGGTCTCGGTGGCCTCGCCGACTCCCTCCGCGTCTTCGTTGCCCGGGGGCTTGCGCCGGGGGTGACCGGAGAACGGCGTGCCGTCATCGCGGGGATCATCCTGGGGGAGGACGAGGGGATCGAGCAGGGGCTCCGAGACCGCTTCCGGGCCTCGGGTCTCTACCACCTCCTTGCGGTGTCCGGGCAAAACGTCGCCTATGTCGTCGCGGGCGCGCTTCTCCTGGCATGGCTCCTGGGCGTTCCCCGACTCGCAGGGGAGGTTGGGGCACTGTTCGCGGTTGCCGGCTACGTCGTGGCCGTCGGCTGGCAGCCGTCAGTCGTCCGGGCGGGGGTGGCAGGTGGGCTGGCCTCGCTCGCGTGGCTCTCTGGACGTGCTCGCGATCGGTGGTACTTCCTCCTCATGGGCGCGGCCGTCCTGCTGGCGTGGAATCCGTACTCGCTTCTGGAGGCCGGCTTCCAGCTGTCGTTCGCCGCCGTTGGAGCGATCTTCGTGGTCGTTCCGCGGCTGCAATCCTGGCTGGAGGGCTACCCGGTGCCGAGCCGGCTGGCGCCGGTTCTCGCCGTATCGGCCGCCTGCGGTGCCGTGACCGCGCCGATCCTGATGACGCACTTCGGCCAGGTGCCGCTCTACTCGATCCCGAGCAATGCGCTGGCCGCTCCCGTTGTTGCGCCGCTTCTCGGGCTGGCGCTCGCCTGCGCGGCGCTCGATCCGATCTTGCCAACCGCGGCCGCCGCCCTGGGCTGGGTGAACGGCTGGTTCGCGGCCTACCTGGCCGCGGTCGCGCGCTTCTTCGGCGGGCTCCCGCATGCGCAGGTGGCCTCCTGGAAGGCTCTAGTTGCGCTTGCCGCCGTGGCAGCCCTGGTGGCTCTCTTCGTCCGGCTGCCTCTCCCGAGGGGGCGGCGCGGCGTCCTAGTGGCCGCCGTCCTCGCACTCGTTCTCGCCGGTTGGCAGCTGCGACCGGACCAAACGCTTCCGCCGCCGGCGGGCCTCCGCATCACGTTCCTCGACGTCGGCCAGGGCGACGGCGCGCTCATCCAGGTGCCGCAAGGCGCAGTGCTCGTCGACGAGGGCCCTCCGGAGGCCAAGGTGGCCGCGCAACTTCGGAGCCTCGGTGTACGGCGGCTGGCCGCAATGGTGCTTACGCATCCGCAGCGGGACCACGTCGGTGGCGCGGCGGGGGTGCTGGACGCGCTGCCGGTTGGCTTCCTCCTCGACCCGGGCATCCCAGCTGTCAGCACCGAAGAGCGGGAAGCCCGCGCTGCGGCGCGCCGTCATCGCGTCCGCGTTGTGCTCGCCCGCGCCGGCGAGACCTTTCGACTGGGACGCCTGCGGATCCGGGTGCTCTGGCCCGATGACCCCGGCCCGCCCGGGGAAGACCCGAACGAGCATGCGATCGTCCTTCTCGTCTCGTACGGCAGCGTCGACGCGCTGCTGACCGCGGATGCCGAATCGAATATCACACTGCCGCTGCGGCCCCCGCCAGTCGAGTTGTTGAAAGTCGCCCACCACGGCTCAGCGGACGAAGGCCTCGCCTCCCTTCTGAGGCTTCTCCGCCCGAAAGTCGCCGTCATCTCAGTTGGGGCGCACAACGACTACGGGCACCCAACGCCGTCTTCTCTGGTTGCTCTCGAGAGGTTCCCCGGCCTGTCCCTCTACCGCACCGACGAGGACGGCCGGGTGACGATCGAGTCGGACGGCGAGCGCTTCTCCGTGCGGACCGAGCGCTGATCAGCCGTTGAGGCCGAGGAACGTGAGGAACGCTCCGGAAAGCGCTGCGAGCCGCTCGGGCACAAGCTGTAGAGCTTTGGCAAGCAGAAGTATTTTTGCTACGTCTGCCACTCCATGGGCGACGATGAGGGGAACGGCAGGGTCCCGACCTGAACGAGCTGCCCCAGCTCGCGGCGCGTGCCGGTCGAGGCCCGGTGGAGGCGTTCGTCCGCGACTCGATCCTCCACCCGAATGCCTATACCGAGCCGGGCTTCGAGAAGGGGCTGATGGCGAAGGTCCCGGGTATTCCCGCCGAGATCACGCCCACTCAGCTGGACGCTCTGGTCGCCTTCCTGACCGTGTCGGCGAAGCCGTAGAAGGCGACTATCCTTGGGCGCGATGGCTGAGGATGCGCTTCGCCCTGCCTATCTCCTGATGGGCACCGACCGGCCGAAGGTCGCACGGGCGCTGGCGCGCCTGCGTGCGCGCTTCGGTCCGGAAGGAGTGGAGACGCTGTCCGCTTCCGAAGCCTCCGGGGAGGACGCGGTCGCAGCGCTCAACGCGCTCGGTCTCTTCGGCTCCGGCCGATTGGTGGTCGTCAACGGCGTGGAGGGGTGGAAGAAGACTGACCTCGAGGCCGTACGCGCGTACCTGGGAGAGCCGGCTCCGGGGGCCGTTCTGGCGCTGGTGGTCGATGAAGCGCCCCGCGACTCAGCGCTCGCAGAAGCGGTCGGCAAGCGCGGCGTGGTGCTTCGCTACGACGTCCCCAAGCCGAAGGATCCGTCCGTCTGGGTGCGGGCGGAGCTCGAGCGCCTCGGAGTGCAGGCGAGCGACGAGGCAGCCCGGCGGCTCGTCGAGATCGCGGGCGACGACGTGAGCGTGCTCGCCCTCGAGGTCGACAAGATCGCTGCGTGGGCCGCGGGGGAGGCCGTCGGGGCGCGGGAAGTCGAGCTCCTCGCGGTGCCTGCCACCGGCGACACTCCCGCCTGGGTGCTCTCGGACGCGTGGGGAAGCCGGGACGTCGCCGGGGTGCTCACAGCCTGCGAAGCCGAGCTCGACCAGGGAGTCGAGCCGTTCCTCATCGCAGTCCGGCTCGCTTCGCAGGTTGCCCTCGTCCGTGCCGCTCAGGCCCTCGCCGAGGAAGGCCTCGGGGCCAAGGAGATCGCCTCCCGTTTGAAAAAGCACGAATTCCGCGTGCGCAAGGCGATGACACACGCGGACCGCCACTCGCGCGAGGAGTTGGACGCCGCCGTGATCCGCCTCGCCCGGCTGGACGCCGCTCTCAAAGGGGCGAGTCGGCTCTCCGCCGAGCTCGAGCTCGAGCGCGCCCTGGTCGAGATCACGCAGGCGCCGGAAGCAGCGCCGGCCAGGGCCTAGCCGCGAGCGCCGAGCAGGCGCTCGGCCTGCGACTTCTTGCGGGCGGCCTTGTTCGGATGGATTGCGCGCCGCGCGGCGGCGCGGTCGAGCAGCTTGACGAGCGCACGGTGCTCTTTTGCCGCCCGGTCCGTGTCGCCCTCCTGCACCGCCTGCTCGAGGCGCTTGAAGATGGTCTTCGCGGTCGACCGGTAGCGCACGTTTTCCAACCGCTGGCGAGCGGCGGTTTCGACGCGTCGTTTCTGTTGCTTGATGTTCGGCATGGCGTGAAAAGGCCCGCAGAGGCGGGCGTCAGCATGGTAGCAGCGGGCGCCTCGGCCCCGGCAGGTCCGAATCGGCACGTTCCGTCATCAATCGCGGCGCATCCGGGCCACCACGCGTACGGTCTCCGCCGATACGCTCGAAGCGGAGGGAGGCCCGCGGCGGCCCCGGGATGAGGCCCGCCCCTTCCGGCCGCTCGCCTATGCTCGCCGGGTGAAGGCCGACGAGGCGGCCCGGACCGAGCCCGCGCCCGCCCGGCGACTGGCGTGGTCGACGGCGATCTTCGCCGCCGCCACCGGTCTATCGCGCGTCTTCGGCCTGCTGCGCGAGATCGTCGCGAGGAACTACTTCGGCGTCCAGGGCTCCATCAACGCGTTCGAGATCGCGTTTCTGATCCCCAACACCGTGCGCGCGCTCGTCGCCGACGCCGCACTCTCGGGGGCCTTCGTGCCCATCTTCGGCGAACTGCTCGAGAAGGGGAACCGCGCGCGGGCGTGGCGCGTCGCATCGACTCTCTTCTGGCTGATGCTCATCGGCCTCGGCACGCTCACGGCCCTCTTCATCCTCCTAGCGCCGTGGCTCATGAGCCCATTTCCCTACAAGCAGGACCTGCTCGTCGGCCTCTCCCGAATCCTCTTCCCGCTGGTCCTCTTGCTTGGGCTCTCCGGGATCGTCGTGGGGATCCTGAACAGCTACGAACACTTCACGGTGCCCGCTCTCACGCCGGTCTTCTGGAACGTGGTCATCATCCTCGGGCTGGTAATCGGGGTCCCGCTGGTGGAGTCCAAGGACGCGAAGCTCTATGTCTACGCAGGCGCGATCCTCGCGGGCACTGTCGTCCAGTTCCTCTTGCCGCTCCCGTGGCTGCGCGGACGGGGTGGACGCCTCCAGCTCGTGCTCGACTGGCGCGACCCGGCGGTGCGGCGGGTCTTCGTGCTCATGCTTCCGGTCACGCTCGCGCTCGGGCTCATCAACGTCAACGCCCTGATCAACGCCGTCTTCGCCGCCAAGCTGATCGACCCGGACATCGCGCCGAGCGCGATCAACGCAGCCTTTCGGATCTACATGCTGCCGCAGGGCATCTTCTCGGTAGCGGTCGCCACGGTGCTCTTTCCGCGGATGGCACGGCTGGCCGCGCGCGCCGACTTCGACACCTTCCGCGAGACGGTCTCGCTGGGCCTGCGGCAGATCGGCTTCTTGCTCCTGCCTGCGAGCGCAGTCTCGGCGGTCCTCGCCGCCCCGATCGTTCGGCTCGCCTACGAACGTGGAGCCTTCACCGAAAAGCAGACCACCGTTGTCGCCGGCGCGCTCGCGGCTTTTTCGCTCGGGCTGACGTTCAACGGGACGATGCTGATGCTGAACCGAGCGTTCTTCAGCCTGCAGTCGCCATGGACGCCGACGGCGATCGCGCTCGGCAATCTCGGGCTCAACGCTGCCCTTGCGACAGCCTTCTATCGAGTCGGCGTCTGGGGGCTCCCGCTGGCCACCTCGCTCGTGAACATCGCCGGAACGGGAGCGCTCCTCTTCGTCTTCCGGCGAAGGCTGGGCAGCGTGGACGGCGGTCGCCTCGTCGACTCCTATCTGCGCATCGCGGTCGCCTCCGCCCTCGCGGCCGGGGCCGCGTTCGGCGTGTGGTACGGGCTCGACGCCGCCGTCGGGCGCTCGTTCGCCGGGCAACTTCTCTCCGTCGGTGGGGCCCTCGCCGTCTCGGTGGGCCTCTACCTCGCGCTCGCGCGCGCCTTCTCGATCAGAGAGCTCGAGCTCCTCCTCTCGCTCCGGCGCCGATCCGCTACAACGAGCTAGTGCCGCTCGACCGTATCCGCAACTTCTCGATCGTCGCTCACATCGACCACGGCAAGTCGACGCTGGCCGACCGCATCCTCGAGCTGACTGACACGCTGTCCGGGCGGGAGATGCGTGAGCAGGTGCTCGACTCGATGGAGCTCGAGCGTGAGCGCGGGATCACGATCAAGGCGCAGGCCGTCCGGGTGCTGTGGAAGGGCCGGCAGCTGAACCTGATCGACACGCCGGGCCACGTCGACTTCACCTACGAGGTCTCGCGCGCGCTGCAGGCGTGCGAAGGCGCGCTGCTGCTCGTGGACGCCGCCCAGGGGATCCAGGCGCAGACGCTGGCCAACGCCTACCTGGCGATCGAGAACGGACTCGAGATCGTTCCTGTCGTGAACAAGATCGACCTGCCTCAGGCCGACCCGGACGCAACCGCGGCCGAGGTCGCGGATCTCGTGGGCGAGGACCCGGCTCGCGTCCTCCGCATCTCGGCCAAGACAGGAGAGGGTGTCGCGGACGTGCTCGACGGGATCGTCGAGCGCATCCCACCGCCGGAAGGCGACCCCGGCGCTCCCGCCCGCGCGCTCGTCTTCGACTCGGCCTACGACCAGTACCGGGGAGTCGTGGCCTTCGTGCGGGTCGTCGACGGAAGCTTCCGCACGCGCGAAGAGCTCCGCGCGATGGCCGCCGGGACTCGCTTCGAGGCCGAGGAGCTGGGCTTCTTCTCGCCGGACCGGCGTCCGACCCCGACGCTCGAAGCCGGTGAGGTCGGCTACGTCGTCACGGGCCTGAAGGACGTGAGCCGGCTACGCGTGGGCGACACGCTCACCGCGGCGCACGGCGGCGCGTCCCAGCCCCTCCCGGGCTACAAGGACGTGAAGCCGACGGTCTTCGCCGGCCTCTATCCGACAGATTCCGACGATTACCCCGATCTTCGAGACGCGCTCGAGAAGCTCAAGCTGAACGATGCATCGCTCTTCTACGAGCCCGAGACGTCGCAGGCGCTCGGCTTCGGCTTTCGCTGCGGCTTCCTGGGGCTGCTGCACATGGAGATCGTCCGCGAGCGCCTGGAGCGCGAGTTCGATCTGGACCTACTCGTGACCGCCCCGAACGTCGCCTACCGCGTCTTCACGGCCACCGGGCAGGAGCTCGAAGTGCACAGCCCGGCGGACATGCCACGCGAGTTCGACCGGGTCGAAGAGCCGTACATCCGCGCGACGACGATCGTTCCCAAGGACTACGTCGGGTCGGTGATGGAGCTCAACAACGACCGTCGCGGCAGTTTCGACCACATGGAGTACCTGAGCGAGGAGCGCGTGCTGCTCTCATACGACCTTCCGCTCGCCGAGATCGTCTACGACTACTACGACCAGCTGAAGAGCCGAACGAAGGGCTACGCGAGCTTCGACTACGACGTGATCGGCTTCGAGGAAGGCGACCTCGTCCGGGTCGACATCCTGCTCGCCGGCGAGCCGGTCGACGCGCTGAGCCTGATCGTTCACCGCCAGGGCGCTCTTCCGCGCGGACGTGCGCTGGTCGATCGGCTCCGCGAGGAGATCCCACGGCAGATGTTCGACGTCGCGGTGCAGGCCGCGATCGGCTCGCGGGTGATCGCACGCGAGACGATCAAGGCCCGGCGCAAGGACGTGCTCGCCAAGTGCTACGGCGGCGACGTCACGCGGAAGCGGAAGCTGCTCGAGCGCCAGAAGAAGGGCAAGAAGCGCATGAAGCAGGTCGGGTCGGTGGAAGTACCCCAGGAGGCTTTCCTCGCCGTTCTCAAGCTCGACGGGGACAAGCGATGAAGTCGGCTCCGCAAGGCGTCAGGCATCTGTACGTCCATCTCCCGTTCTGCGCACACCGCTGCGGCTACTGCGATTTCGTCACGCTCGTTGGCAAGCGGGAAGGCCACGGCGCGTACGTGGATGCGCTGCTGGCGGAGCTCGAGCTCGAGCGGGAGGTCCTCGCCGAAGGAGTCGAGACCGTCTTCCTCGGCGGCGGCACACCGACGTTCACAGAGCCGAGAGAGCTCGCCCGTCTCCTCGACTCGCTCCCGCGGGCGGCCGAGGTCACCGTCGAGGCGAACCCGGAGACCGTGACGCCCCAGCTTGCCTCGCTCCTGCGCGAGAGCGGAGTGACGAGGGTCTCGCTCGGGGCGCAGAGCTTCGATCCACGGCTGCTCGCCGTGCTCGAGCGGCGCGCCGGGCCCGACGACGTCCGCCGAGCCTTTTACCATTTGCGTGATGCCGGTTTTGACAACATCTCTCTGGATCTCATCTACGGAATTCCAGGACAGGGCCCCTCCGACCTGGAGCGAGATCTGGCAGCGGCTTTGGCTCTGGGACCGGAGCACCTCTCCTGCTACGAGCTCGAGGCCAAGCCGGGGACGCGGTTCGTCCACGCCTGGGGTGCCGAGCTCGCCCGCCAGGAGGAGGCCATGGAGGGCTATTTCGAGCAGGTGGTCGAGACCATCGTCGCTGCCGGCTACCGGTGGTACGAGACGGCCAACTTCTGCCGCGAAGGGCGCCAGGCCGGGCACAACATGGCCTACTGGCTGGGTCGGGACTACCTTGGCCTCGGAATCGGCGCCGTCTCGACTGTCGGTGAACTGCGTTGGCGCAACGCCCCGAAGCTGGCTCCGTACCTCGCCGCGCTCGCCTCCGGGCTGCGGCCCCCCAGGGAGCTCGAGCAACTGGACGGACCGACGCGCGTCGTAGAGCGTCTCATGCTCGGCTTGCGCCTGGACCGGCCCGTTCCGCTCGCGGAGGTGGCAGGCGCCGTGGAGCCGGGGGCGCTCGACCGTCTCGAGCGGCTCGGCCTCGTTCAGCGGACAGTCGGAAGCCTTGGGCTCACACGCCGTGGCCGCTTCCTGGGCGGAGGCGTGACCGCAGAGCTGATCGCTGAAACCCCTGCAAAGGACTACAATTGACCGAGGAATGGATCTCGGGCAACCACAGCTGACTCCGCGTCAGGAGGCGATCCTCGTGCGCGTGGTCGAGGAGTACGTCGAGACGGGCGAGCCAGTGGGCTCGAAGACGGTTGTCGAGCGGACGGGCCTGGAGGTCTCCTCCTCGACGGTGCGCTACGAGCTGGCCCAGCTGGAGGAGTTCGGGTTTCTCTCACATCCGCACACTTCCGCGGGCCGGGTGCCCACGGACCTTGGCTACCGCTTCTTCGTCGACCGCGTCATCGAGTCGGTCGAGCCGCGCCCGTCGGACGCGGAGCTCACCCTCGATCTTTCACAGCTGAAGAGCGAGGTCGACTCGGCGCTGCAGGTGACGACCGACGCGCTCGCGGAGATGACTCACCTGCTCGCCCTCGTTTCCGCGCCACCCCTCCAGACGACTGCGGTGCGGCGGGTCGAGGTGATCGTGCTGCAGCCACAGCTCGTGCTCGTCGTCGTGATCACGGCTGCGGGAGGCGTCATGAAGCAGCTCTTCAGCTTTGCGGAGCCTGTCGACCCCGGCCTCGCCGAATGGGCGAGCGAGTACCTGAACGAGCGGATCTCCGGCCTCCAGTTGGGCGCGCGGCTCCTACGCGACCGCTTCGAGAACACGGAGCTCTCCTCGCGCGAGCGAGACTTCCTTGCCGAGCTTCGTCCGGCGTTTACAGACGTGCTCGAGCCGGGCGACCAAGCTCTCTACGTCGGAGGCACGGCCGGCCTCCTCGGTGAGTTTCGCGCCGAGGACCTCGGCGGCTACCGGCGCCTGCTCGAGGTGCTCGAGCAGCGGGCTGCCCTCCTCGGGCTCATGCGCGCGAGCCTGATGTCGAAGCGTGCCTTCGTGCGCTTGGGCTCGGAGTTCGAGGATCCCGAGCTCGCGAGGGTTTCCCTCGTGGGCGCGCCCTACGGACTCCAGCACCGCAACCTCGGCACGGTGAGCCTGCTCGGCCCGGTGCGGATGGACTACGTCAAGGCCGTCGATGCAGTCCGCTCGGCCGCGCGCGAGCTGTCGCGGTTCGTCGAGGAGCTCTACGAGGACTGATCCGGTCGCGCAGAGGCGCGATTCCGTGGGAAGCCCTCACTAAGCTAAGAGCGTGGCGACGGTCCGACGCGATTACTACGACGTCCTCGGCGTCTCCCGTAGCGCGTCCGAGAAGGAGATCAAGTCCGCCTTCCGCAAGCTCGCTCGGGAGCTCCATCCGGACGTGTCCGAGGAGGCCGGCGCGGAGGAGCGGTTTCGCGAGGCGGCGGAGGCCTACGAGGTCCTTTCCCGGGGGGAGACGCGCGAGCTCTACGACCGCTTCGGTCACGAGGGGTTGCGAACAGGCGGTTTCCGGCCGACCCAGTTCGACTTCGCGAACATTGCGGATCTCTTCTCCGTCTTCTTCGGAGACGAGCTCTTCGGCATGGGGCGAGGCGCCTCCCGGCGAGGCGGCCGTGGCGCCGATGTCCTGGCGGAAGTGACCATCGATCTCGAGGAGGCCGCGCGCGGAGTCGTGCGCCCCGTCCCCATTCCCGTCGACGTCGCCTGTGAGACCTGCCGTGGAAGCGGCGCGGCTCCCGGTACGAGCCCCGAACCCTGTGCCCGCTGCGGGGGCGCCGGACGGCTCCAGTCCGTTTCGGCCTCCGTCTTCGGCCAGTTCGTACGGACGCAGAGCTGTCCTGAGTGCGGAGGAAATGGCCAGGTTCTCTCGACGCCGTGCGCGGACTGTCGGGGGAGCGGTCTGACGACCGAGGAGCGGACGCTCGAGGTCGAGATCCCGCCTGGGATCCATGACGGCCAGCGCATCCGTCTCAGCGGAGAAGGTCACGCGGGGGCGCTCGGCGGGCGCGCCGGCGACGTCTACGTCCTCGTGCGGATTTCCCCTCACGAGCTCTTCGTCCGCGACGGAAACGACATCGTCTCCAGCGTCGACCTGACCATGACTGAAGCTGCACTCGGGACTCGCAAGCAGGTGCCTACGCTCGAGGGCGACATGGAGCTCGAGTTCAAGCCGGGAACGCAAGCGGGAGAGATGCGAGTGTTAGGAGGGCAGGGAATGCCCGTCCTGCAGGGCTTCGGGCGAGGCGACCACCGTCTCCTCGTCAACCTGAACGTGCCGCGCAACCTGACGGATGAACAGCGTCGCCTGCTCGAGGATTTCGCACGCTCGGAGCACGAGGCGAACTACAAGGCAGACGGAAGCTTCTTCGAGAAGCTGCGGACGGCTTTCCGCTGAGCGAGCCGGAGCTTCGGCGCCTCTCCGTGCGCGTGCCTCTCCCTCGCGCGGAGGAGGCGAGGGCGGCAATGGTCGAGCTCTTTCCCGGAGGCTTCGAGGAGGTCGAGCTCGACACCGACCTCGAGCTGGCTGCCTACGGGGATGCGGGAGCCGAGGAGCGCTTCTGGCACGTCTTCGGCCCGGGCTCCGTAGTCGAAGTGGAGCGAGGCTGGGAGGAGGCATGGAAGCAGTTCCATCGACCCGTCCGGATCGGTCAGCTCTGGGTCGGTCCGCCGTGGGAGGAGCCTGACGAGGAATCCGTCCCGGTCGTCATAGACCCCGGACGCGCGTTCGGGACGGGGGCGCACGCGACGACGCGGCTGTGCCTCGAGCTCCTGGTGGAGCGACCGAGGACGAGCGTCGTCGATCTGGGCTGCGGATCGGGAGTCCTCGCGGTCGCGGCCGCGAAGTTGGGCTTCGCACCGGTTTTTGCGCTCGACGTCGACCCCGACGCAGTCGCGGCCGCCGGTGAGAACGTACGGAAGAACAAGGTCGACGTAGAGGTCGGGTGCGCGGATGTGTTCGCCGCTGAGCTTCCCCCGGTTGAACTTGCCCTCGCGAACCTCACCCTGGGAGCGGTCGAGCGCGTGGGGGGGCGGTTCCACGGGGGCGAGCTGATCGCATCCGGCTATCTGGCCTCGGAACGGCCCGCGCTTGCGGGCTGGAAGCGCCTCGATCGGCGTGCCGCGGAGGGCTGGGCGGCCGACCTCTACTCGCCGGTCTGAGGGCTACTCTTTCCAGTAGTGCATTTGGTCGGCTGTGGTCGGTTTTGGCTCTGGGCGATTGCGGGCGCGCTCGTGACCTTCTCGTTCGTGGCGGCGGCGTCGATCGGCCTGCTCATCCTCCCGTTTGCCGCTCTCGCGACGGTTTTCGTCGCTCGCTGGACGCGCGACCGCGCTGAGCCGCTCGGGTCGCTCGTCGGAGGGGCGTCGATCTGCTTCCTGATCGCCTGGCTCCAGCGAGCGCCGGGAGGCTTCGACTCTCGTCCATGGTTCGGCGCGGGCATCTTCCTGGCAGCGGCCGGCATCGCCGGCTACGCGCTCCTCACGCGCCGGCTCGCGCCTCCGGCGTAGCCGCCCAGGTCGGCTAGCATCCGCGCGTCATGGCGCGTTTCAGCGTCGATTTCCTCGGCTGCAAGGTGTCGCACACCGATGCGCAGGAGCTGCGCGAGCGCCTCGCGGCGGAGGGCCACCTGGAGGCGAAGGAAGCCGTCCACGTCGCTGTGATCAACACCTGCTGTGTGACTCACGAAGCCGTGCGGAAGTCTCGCCAGGCGGCGCGGCGCGCTGCCAGGAGGGCGGCCCGCGTCTACGTGACGGGCTGCGGCGCGCGGCTCGCGGGAGCCTTCGACGGGCTCCCCGCGAACGTGACGGTTGTTTCGGTGACAGGTGAGCGGGCGCCGGAGTTCGTCGCTCGCGACGTCGGAGCCATCGGCTGCGTCGGGGCGAGCGTCGGGCTCGACCGGGTACGGGCTTTCGTCAAGGTTCAGGACGGCTGCAGCTTCTCGTGCAGGTTCTGCGTCATCCCTCAGGTGCGCGGAGCTTCCCGTAGCCGCTCGGCGAGCGCGGTGCTCGCCGAGATTCAGCGCCGGGTCGAGCAGGGACACCGTGAAGTCGTCCTGACCGGGATCAATCTCGGCTGCTATCGCGATCGGGAAGCGCGTTTCGACCTCCCCGAGCTCGTCCGAACCGCCGGTCGGACGCCGGGTCTCGCACGTCTCCGCCTCTCCTCGATCGAGGTCAACCACCTGAGCGAGGATCTCGTTGCGGCGATGCGCGAGACGCCGTCCGTCTCCCCTCATCTGCATGTCCCGCTCCAGTCCGGCGACGACAACGTGCTGCGGGCGATGGGCCGCCGCTACTCGGTCGCCACCTATCTGAGGCGAGCTAGGCAGGCGGAGGGCTTCAACCTGACGACGGACGTCATCGTCGGTTTCCCGGCGGAGGACGAGCGGGCATTCGAGCGGACGCTGGCGGCCGTCGAGACGGCCGGCATCACGAAGGTGCACGTCTTTCCGTATTCGCCGCGTCCGGGAACGGCCACGGCCGCGGAGGACACGGTTCCACCGGCAGTCAAGAAGGAGAGGGGCGCCAGCCTCCGCGCGCTCTCGGCCGAGGCGTGCCGGCAGCGGTGGCTCTCGAAGGTTGGGAGCGAGGACGTCGTGCTCGTCGACCGCCCCGGGCGCGGATACGGCGACGACTATTCCCCCTGGCTCGTCGACGGTCCCGTAGGCGCGCTCGTCTCGGCTCGTGCCGAGGCCGTGACGCCCCAAGGCATCCATGGCGTCGCAGCCTGATTGTCTCTTCTGCAAGCTCGTGGTCGACGGCGACCATGTGAACCGGGCCGACGGCTTCGTCGCTGTGGAGGACATCAATCCAAAGGCGCCTGTGCACTTGCTCGTTCTCCCGGAGCGGCACGTCGACACCTTTCGGGAGATCGACCAGTTTCCCGCGGGCGAGGCCAAGCGGATGCTCGAATTCGTCGCGGACACAGCCCGAGACGCGGGGCTCGAGGACTACCAGGTGGTCGTGAACGTGGGGCCTGCGGCCGGGCAGACGATTTTTCATCTGCACTGGCACATTCTCGGCGGCGGGACGGCCTTCGAGTGAGCCTGATCGCGCGAATCGAAGAGGAGCTGAAGACCGCGATGCGCGCCCGCGACCAGGAGCGCACGGATGCGCTCCGGCTCACGCTCGCGTCGCTGCGGTCGGCGGAGAAGGAGGTGCAGCGCCAGCTGAAGGAGGACGAGGAGCTGCACGTTCTCCAACGTGAGCGCAAGCGCAGGATGGAAGCGGCCGAGGCGTTCCGCGGGGGAGGCAGGGAGGAGCAGGCCGCGAAAGAGGAGCGCGAGCTCGAGATCATTCAGGAGTTCATGCCCGAGCCTGTCGAGGAGGACGAGCTCGAGCGAATCATCGACGACGCGATCGCCGAAACCGGGGCCACGTCGTTGCGCGACCTCGGCCGCGTGATGGCAGACGTGATGCCGCAGGTGGCAGGGCGGGCCGACGGGTCGGTCGTGAGCCAGCTCGTCCGCGAAAAGCTGGCCTAGCTCAGAGTTGATTTCGGCGCGATCCGCGCACCACGCGCGCGCCGCGTACCACTAGGGTGAAACCGGAGGGAGGCTCGCGGCGGCCCCGGGGGCAATCTCCTCTCGTCTCACTACACTTGGTCTACTTGCAGGAAGTTCTGTCGGTCTCGAACGAGGTCGCGGCCGAGCTGGCCACGATCGACGACGGCATCCTCCGCGCGCTCCGCGACCGGCTCGGCGTCGCGCTGCTGCTCAGAGGAAACCGGCTCACCCTCGAAGGGGACGACACAAAAGTCGGCGAGGCGCGCGTGGTCATCGACGAGCTCGTCGACCTTGTCGAGGGCGGGCACGCGATCGGGCCCGGCACCGTCGACGCCGTCCTGGCGACGATCGATGCCGCGCAGGATCCTCGTGAGGTCTTCGAAGACGTTGTCTGGCGGCACCGGGGCACGAAGATCACGCCGAAGACCGTCAACCAGAAGGCGTACGTCGACGCGATCCGCAAGTGCACGATCACGTTCGGGATCGGGCCCGCCGGCACCGGCAAGACCTACCTCGCGATGGCGCTGGCCGTCGCCTCGATGGCCGACCGCGAGGTGAGCCGCATCATCCTGACTCGGCCCGCCGTCGAAGCCGGCGAGCGCCTCGGCTTCCTCCCAGGCGACATGCTCGCAAAGGTCGACCCCTACCTGCGCCCGCTCTTCGACGCGCTCTACGACATGCTCGACGCCGACCGCCTGAACGCGTACCTGGAGAAGGGGACGATCGAGGTCGCGCCCCTCGCCTTCATGCGTGGCCGCACCCTCAACGACTCGTTCATCATCCTCGACGAGGCCCAAAATACGACGCCGGAGCAGATGCAGATGTTCCTGACCCGCCTTGGGTTCGGCTCCAAGGTCGTCGTCACCGGCGACGTCACTCAAGTCGACCTTCCCCGCGAGCAGGCCTCCGGCCTGATCCACGTTCGCGAGATCCTCGGGACGATCGACGGGATCGAGTTCGTCGAGTTCGGGAACCAGGACGTCGTCCGCCACATGCTCGTCCAGCGGATCGTCGAGGCGTACAAGCGCCACGCCGAGGAGACGGGCACGCAGCGGCGTAAGTGATCCGCATCGAACTCGAGAACCGGAGCGGCGTCGCTGTGGACGAGGGCGGCGCGGCCACGCTCTCCCGCGAGGTTCTCGCGGCCGAAGGCATCGAGGAGGGCGACCTCGGGATCGCCTTCGCGACCCCGAGCGAGATGCGCCAGCTGAAGGCGCGGCACCTGGGAATCGATGAGCCGACCGACGTCCTCTCCTTCCCGCTCGACGGCCGCGAAGAGCTTCCCGACGGCCTGCCGCGCCAGCTCGGCGACGTCGTCCTCTGTCCGCAGGTGGTCGGGGTCGAGTGGCGCGCCCCACTCATCCACGGCCTCCTCCATCTCCTCGGCTACGACCACGGGCCGGACATGGCGCGCCGCGAATCCGAGCTGCTCTAGTGGCCGCGCAACGCACGCCTGCCGTCTTTCAGAGCTTCAACTACGCCTTCGAGGGCGTCATCCACGCTCTCCGCACCCAGCGGAACATGCGCATCCATTTCGCGGTGGCGGCCGGGGTGCTCGTGCTGGCGTTCGTTTACGACGTCACCCGCCTCGAGCTGATCGCGCTCATGATCGCGATCGCCTTCGTTCTCATCGCCGAGATGGTCAACACGGCGATCGAGGCCACGATCGACCTCTCGACACCTTCCTTCGACCCCCTGGCGAAGATCGCCAAGGATCTCGCCGCAGGGGCGGTCCTGATCGCCTCCGTGACTGCGATCGCGGTCGGCTACCTGGTGCTCGCCGACCGGCTCAAGCGCCCGAGCGCCCGCCTCGTGAACGAGCTCGGGGACGCGCCCGTCAACCTGACCTTGATCGCGCTCGTCCTCACCCTGATCGTCGTCATCGCGGTCAAGGCGGCCACGGGACGGGGAACGCCGCTTCGCGGCGGGCTTCCCTCCGGGCATGCCGCACTTGCCTTCGGCGGCTGGACCGCGATCACGTTCATCACGATCGAGCACCGCATCGTCGTCTCCTTCGTCGCCCTGATCATGGCGCTCCTCGTCACGCAGACTCGCGTCGAGGCGGGAGTGCACACGACCTTCGAGGTCGTCCTGGGCGCCGTCATCGGTACGCTCGTCACGCTCATCCTCTTTCAGATCTTCAGGTGACGGACCAGGACCTCTACGGGCGGGCCAAGGCCGCAGCGGCAGGCGCGTACGCGCCGTATTCCAAGTTCCTCGTCGGGGCCGCTGTACTCCTTCGCGACGGCCGGGTCCTCACCGGCGTCAACGTCGAGAACGCGTCCTACCCGCTCGGGATGTGCGCCGAGCGCTGCGCGCTCGCGCGGGCGGTCGCCGAGGGAGCCCGGCCCGGGGACGTCGAAGCGATCGCCGTCACGGCCTCGCCCTGCGGCGGGTGTCGGCAGTGGATCCTCGAGTTCGGTGCGGAGAGGGTCGTGTTCATGCACGGGGGGGAACTCCTCGTCCGCCGTCCCGACGAGCTCCTCCCCGACTCGTTCCAGCTGTGAGAAGCGGGTTCGTGGCGGTCACGGGCCGGCCGAACGTCGGGAAGTCGACGCTCGTGAACGCGCTCGCGCGCGAAAAGGTCGCCATCGTCTCCGACAAGCCGCAGACGACCAGGCGGAGGATCTCGGCGGTGCTCGACGGAGACGATTACCAGCTCGTCCTCGCCGACCTGCCCGGGTTTCAGCGACCCCGGGACCCCCTCACGGAGCGGATGCAGAAGACGGTCGACTCCTCGCTCGAGGACGTCGACGGCTTCCTGCTCGTGCTCGCCGCGGACGAGCGCATCGGTGCCGGCGACCGTTTCGTCGCGGAGCGGGTCTTCACGGCCGGGCCGCCGGTCGTGGTCGCTTTGAACAAGGTCGACCGCTTGAAGCCCCACCGGATCGCGGAGCAGATCCAGGCGGCCGCCGCCCTCGGTGACTTTCAGTCCCTCCATCCGGTCAGCGCGCTGCGCGGCGAGGGGCTCGAGGCGCTCGAGCACGACCTCGTGGGGCTCCTCCCCGAGGGCCCCCGCTACTACGAGGAGGGCGAGCAAACCGGTCTCACGATCGAGGCGCGGCTGGCGGAGCTCGTTCGCGAGCAGGCCCTCGCGCTGACGCGCGACGAGGTCCCGCATGCGATCGAGGTCGAGGTGGACGAGATCGAGGAGGCCCATGTCCGTGCGCGCCTCTACGTCGAGACCGAGTCGCAGAAGGGGATTCTCGTTGGGAAGGGCGGCAGCATGATCAAGGCGATAGGCTCGGGCGCGCGGCCCGAGATCGAGCGCGTGCTCGGCCGCAAGGTGTTCCTGGAGCTGGTCGTGAAGGTACGGCCGCACTGGCGGCGGGACGAGAACGTGCTGCAGAGATTGGGAATCTGACGACTCTGGACGCAAACGGATTCGAAGAGCGGCTCGCGCGCTTCCTCTTCGAGCGCTCCGAAGAGGCTCGCGCCGTTCGAGTCGGGGAGAAGGAGACGAGCGAGCAGGCGGCGATCGTCGCGGGCTACGCCGACCTCTTCACCCGCGAGCAGCTGGAAGCGCTCCGCGACTCTGGTGACGAGAGGCTCTTCCGGCTGCGGGAGGCATGTCTCGGCGGAATCATCGTGGGCGAGCTCGCCGAGCCTTCCGACCGGCTCGAGAACGCCGTCCTGGCCGCGAGGATCGAGTTCCGAGGCGAGGAGCTTCCTCTCCGCTCGGCGCAGGCGACGCTCGCCCTGCTCGACGACTACGGCGCCCGCGAAGAGCTTGGAACACTGACGGGTGACGCCTCTGCGCGCTTCAACGACGACCGCCTCGAGCTGCTGGGGGCGGAAGAGACGCTGGACGCCGAGCTTTCAGGCGAGGCGGATCCCGTCGGACGCAGCGCGGGGCGCAAGCGCATCGACCTGGACGAGCTGGCGGCCGCCTTGCGCTCGGCCGCCTCCGAACAGAGGGAGGCCTGGACGGAGCTCCGGAAGCGGTGGGCGGACCGGCTGCTCGGCGAGAAGCGCGAGGACGAGCCGTCCTCCTACCACGTCGCCTACCTGCGCCGCCTGTCCCCGCTGGCGTCGCTCTACACGAAGGAGCGCGCGGTCCCCGTTTGCCTGGAGACGCTCACGCGCCTGGGCTTCGATCTCGGAGCCGACGACCACATCCGCCTCGACCTCGACGACCGGCCGCAGAAGAGCCCGCGTGCCTGCGTGATCGCGTCGGATCCACCCAGCGTCGTCCATCTGATCACTCGGGCCCAGGGCGGCCTTCACGACTACCAAAGCTTCCTGCACGAAGCCGGGCATGCACTTCACTACGCGGGCTGCGACCCATCGCTTCCGTATACGTTCCGCCGGCTCTCGCGCGACCACGCGCTCACGGAGATCTACTCGTTCCTGCTCGAGTCGGTGACGCGCGAGCCGGGCTGGCACCGGGAGCACTTCGCCCTCGACGCCGGCGAGGCGGAGGACTGCGCCGACGCGACGCGCTTCCTCGACGTCCTCCTCTTCCGCCGCTACGCGGCGAAGCTCGACTACGAGCTCGAGATCTGGGCCGACTTCGGCAATGCGCCCGGCTACGCGACGAAGTACGCGGAGCAGCTGCGAGCCGCGACGGGTTTCCGTTACCGGCCAGACGGCTACCTGGCGGACATGGACGGCGGCTTCTACTCGGCCGACTACCTGCGCGCCTGGATCCGGAGCGCGCAGCTTCGCGCGTACCTGCGCGAGACGATCGGGCCCGATTGGTGGGAGCAGTCCGCCACGGGTGACTTCCTGCGCGTGCTCTTCGCGCAGGGGACACAGCCCTCGAGCGAGGAGATTGCTGCGCGAATCGGCTTTTCTCCGCTCGACACGCGACCGCTCGTTCAGGAGAACACTCCGGCCTCATGAGCCGAAAAGAGGGGGACACTATTTCGAGGGATGCGAGTGATGGATGCCCGTCTATCGTCCGATAAAGCGGCCATGGATGACGAACGCGGCATCGTCGAATCCGAGCGACCCCGTCGGCCTTCGGTGACGAACATCAACATCTTCGCGCTCGCGCCCGTCGCGGCCCCCCATGCGAGCACGGCGCAGCCTGTGCTCGAGCGCGAAGAGAGCACGGAGAAGCTCGTCTCGCCTCAGTGGCTCGAGCGTCGCAATAAGCGGCTCGACACGCTGGAGCAGGAGCTCCGTCGCCGGGCCGCCGACCTCGACGCCCGCGAGGCGGAGCTCGAGCAGCGCGAGGCGGAGCTCGAGGCCGAGGCCTTCATCCGCTCGGAGGCGCTCGACGAGCGCGAGCAGCGGCTGGCTGATCTCGACCAGCGGCTCGGCCGTCGTGAGCACGAGCTCAGCTCCTTCGTCGCCCGCGTCCAGGGCGGCATGCTCCGGGCCGACGCGCTCTAGCCTCTAGAGCCCCGGGGCTACACTGAGGGCATGGCGCAAGCGCCCGCTCTTCCGCGTGGCTTCGAGCTTCCTCTCGAGCCGCGGCTCCCCCGCATCGGCTCCGTGGACCAGGTCGCCGTCGAGGAGCGCGCTGCCGACCTGAGCCGCCGTTCGATCAAGCGGGAGTCGAAGCTCTTCGCGCTCGACCTCGCCGTGCGGATGATGGACCTGACCACGCTCGAGGGAGCCGATACGCCCGGCAAGGTGGCCGCGCTCTCTTCGAAGGCGATGCGGCCCGATCCGTCGGATTTGACCGTGCCGCCGGTCGCGGCCGTCTGCGTCTACCCGAATCTCGTCCCGCACGCCCTCGAGCGCCTGGGAGACTCGGGCGTGAAGGTGGCCTCGGTCGCGACAGCCTTCCCCTCGGGCCAATCGCCGCTCGAGATCAAGGTCGAGGAGGTCGCCCGCGTCGCCGAGATGGGTGCGCACGAGATCGACATGGTCATTGACCGCGGAGCCTTCCTCTCCGGCAACTACGCCAAGGTCTACGACGAGGTGCGGCGCGTGAAGGAGGTCTGCGGAGCGGCCCACCTCAAGGTGATCCTCGAGACCGGCGAGCTCGGCACATACGACAACGTCCGCCGGGCCAGCCTCCTCGCCGTGGCCGGCGGCGCCGACTTCATCAAGACGTCGACGGGGAAGATCCAGCCCGCGGCCACCTTGCCGGTGACCCTGGTCATGCTCGAGGCGATCCGCGACGTGTACGAGGAGACCGGGCGGCGCGTGGGGATGAAGCCGGCGGGCGGTATCCGCTACGCGAAGCAAGCCGTCCAGTACCTCGTCCTTCTCAACGAGACGCTCGGGCCAGAATGGCTCACCCCCGACCTCTTCCGCTTTGGGGCCTCCTCGCTCCTGAACGACGTCCTCCTTCAGATCCGGAAGGAGAAGACCGGGCGCTATCAAAGCCCGGACTACTTCACGCTTGACTGAGAACGACGCAAACACTCGAGAGGAAAAGGAGGGGGCTCGCGGGGGAACCATGGGTTCCCCCGCGTTGAAGCACGACCGGTCGCCGGTCCCCTCCGCCTTCGAGTATGCGCCTGCCCCGGAGTCGCGGGACGTCGTCCAGCTCCAGGAGCGCTACGGGCTCTTCATCGGCGGCGAGTTCGTCGAGCCGCACTCGGGAGAGTTCCATCCGAGCATCAGCCCGGCCACCGAGGAGCCGCTCGCGGAGGTCGCCTACGCGGACGCGGAGGACGTCGCCCTTGCGGTCACCGCCGCACGCGAGGCGTTCCACGACGGCTGGTCGGACATCGCCCCGGAGGAACGGGCGAAGTACATGTACCGAATCGCCCGCATCCTGCAGGAGCGCTCGCGGGAGTTCGCGGTACTCGAGTCGCTCGACGGCGGCAAGCCGATCCGGGAGTCCCGCGATGTCGACCTGCCGCTCGCGGCGGCGCACTTCTTCTACTACGCGGGCTGGGCGGACAAGCTCGAATACGCCTTCCCCAACCGCACGCCTCGCCCGCTCGGCGTGGCGGGCCAGGTGATCCCCTGGAACTTCCCGCTGCTGATGCTCTCCTGGAAGGTCGCACCAGCGCTCGCCGCCGGCAACACGGTCGTGCTCAAGCCCGCCGAGACGACGCCGCTGACCGCGCTGCTCTTCTGCGACGTTCTACGCCAGGCCGAGGTTCCGGCCGGCGTCGTCAACATCGTCACGGGAGACGGGCGCGCCGGCGCCGAAGTGGTCAAGCACCCGGACGTCGACAAGGTCGCGTTCACGGGCTCGACCGAGGTGGGCAAGGAGATTCAGCGAGCCGTGGCGGGAACCGGCAAGAAGCTGACGCTCGAGCTCGGCGGCAAGGCGGCGAACATCATCTTCGACGACGCCCCGCTCGATCAGGCGGTCGAGGGCATCGTCAACGGGATCTACTTCAACCAGGGCCATGTCTGCTGCGCCGGGTCGCGCCTGCTCGTGCAGGAATCGATCTACGAGCAGGTGATCGCCAAGCTGAAGCGGCGAATGGGAACCCTCCGCGTCGGCGACCCTCTGGACAAGAACACCGACGTCGGCGCCATCAACTCGAAGGCCCAGCTCGACCGGATCACGGAGCTGGTGGCGGCTGGAGAGGAGGAGGGAGCGGAGATCTACCAGCCGCCCTGCCGCCTGCCGGAGAAGGGCTGGTGGTTCGCGCCGACGGTCTTCACCAACGTCGCGCAGAGCTACCGTATCGCCCAGGAGGAGATCTTCGGGCCTGTCCTCTCCGTGCTCACGTTCAGAACTCCCGACGAGGCAGTCGAGAAGGCGAACAACACGCCGTACGGGCTCTCCGCCGGCGTGTGGACGGAGAAGGGCTCTCGGATCCTCTCCATGGCGCAACAGCTCCGCGCGGGCGTGATCTGGGCGAACACGTACAACCGCTTCGACCCCGGCTCCCCGTTCGGCGGCTACAAGGAGTCCGGCTTCGGGCGGGAGGGCGGCCTTCACGGCCTCGAGCCCTACATGAGGTTCGAATGAGCGGCGTGAACTTCACGGGGCCACCCCTTGCCTCCTCCCGCTTTGATCGTATCGGGGGCCTCGCCGCGAGTGGCGCGCGGAATGAGGAAAGAGCGTGAGGCTTCCGGTCAAAAAGACCTACAAGCTCTACATCGGAGGGAGCTTTCCACGGTCCGAGTCGGGCCGCTCCTACGAGG
>JAIBJP010000079.1 GCA_020029625.1 Actinomycetota bacterium
AGGCGTCGGCGAGGCCGAGGGACTTCTCGAGCATGCCTTTGGGCTGTGCGCCGAGGGCCGCTGCCTTGGGCTCTCCGCTCTCGAAGAGGATCATCGTGGGGATGCTCATGATCCCGAAGCGCCGGGCGAGCTCGGGCTCCTCGTCGATGTTCACCTTGACGAGCCGGAGCTGATCCGCGCGCTCCTCGGCGATCTGGTCGAGGATCGGCGCCACCGCGTGACAGGGGCCGCACCACTCTGCCCAGAAATCGACGAGCACGGGCTGGTCGCTCTCGATGACTTCCTGCTGAAAAGTGGATTCCGTGATGGTGTCTGCCATACCCACTGAAACGTACACTGACCCTCCGATGTTCCGGCCGCTTCCGCCCGTGCCCGATCACCCCGCGCTCGAGCAGGAGATCCTGGCGTGGTGGGACGAGAGAGGCATCTTCGGGCAGCTCCGGGAGCGCAATCATGGGGGCTCGCGGTTCAGCTTCTTCGATGGGCCCGTGACCGCGAACAAGACGCTCGGCGTCCATACCGCGTGGGGCCGCGCGCTCAAGGACGTCTTCCAGCGCTACAAGGCTCTGCAAGGCTTCGACCAGCGCTACCAGAACGGCTTCGACTGCCAGGGGCTCTGGATCGAGGTGGGCGTCGAGAAGTCACTGGGCCTCAACTCGAAGCCGGAGATCGAGGAGTACGGGCTCGAGAAGTTCGCGGAGCGTTGCCGCGAGGTGGTGGTCTCCTCCGCCGAGCAGCTGACCCGCGGATCGAAGCGCCTCGGGCAGTGGATGGACTGGGGCAACGACTACTACACCTTCTCCGACACGAACATCGAGTACATCTGGAAGTTCCTCCAGATCGTCAACGAGAAGGGCTGGCTCTACATGGGCCACCGCTCGACCGAGTGGTGCCCTCGTTGCGGCACGTCGCTCTCACAGCACGAGCTCTCACAGTCGGGCGTCTACCAGGACCGCGCCGACCCGTCGCTCTTCGTGCGCTTTCCGCTGCGCGAGCGGCACGGGGAGGCGCTTGTCGCCTGGACGACGACGCCCTGGACGCTGCCGGCGAACGTGGCCGCCGCGGTCAAGCCTGATGCCGAGTACGGGCGGCGCGACAACGGCCAGTGGGTTGCGGTGGCCCGGTATCCAGACGAGAACTTCGAGGAGCGGGTACTCGGCAGCGACATGGTCGGCTGGCGCTACGAAGGGCCCTTCGACACGCTCGGGCCCGGGGCTGCCGTCGATCATCGCGTCATCCCCTGGGAGGAGGTCTCACTGGACGAGGGCACCGGGATCGTCCATATCGCCCCGGGCGCAGGCCAGGAGGACTTCGCCCTCGGTCAGGAGCACGAACTGCCGGTGCTCGCGCCCGTAGACGAGTCGGGCCGCTTCTATCCCGAATACGGCTGGCTGCACGGGCTCTCGACCGCCGAGGCGGCGGATCAGATCATCGGCGACCTCAAGGAGCGCGGCGTCCTCGTGGAGGCCGGGCTCTACGAGCACCGCTATCCCCACTGCTGGCGCTGCGACACACCGCTGATCTGGCGCGTCGCCGACGATTGGCTGATCGCCGTCGACGAGGTGCGTCCCAGGCTGCTCGAGGCCAACCAGACGATCGATTGGACGCCCGAGTACATGGGCAAGCGCATGGCCGATTGGCTGCGGAACATGGGCGATTGGAACATCTCCCGGCGGCGGTACTACGGCCTGCCGCTCCCCTTCTATCCGTGCTCCTGCGGGCATCTGACCGTGGTGGGGTCGAAAGCGGAGCTCGAGGAACGGGCGGCGGCGGGTTTCGAGCAACTGCAGGAGCTCCACCGCCCCTGGGTCGACCGTGTTCCGATCCGCTGCGAGGCCTGCGGCGACGAGGAGGTCCAACGGGTCGCCGAGGTCGGAGACGTCTGGCTCGACGCGGGCATCGTCCCCTTCTCGACTCTTGGCTGGCAGAACTCCGAGTGGAAGCCGGGCGGCTACGCGACAGGGGCGTCGGCGGGCCTGTCCGGCGCAGATCTCCCCGATCACGCGTACTGGGAGCAGTGGTTTCCGGCCGACTGGGTCTCGGAGATGCGCGAGCAGATCCGGCTCTGGTTCTACTCGCAGCTCTTCATGTCGGTCGTCCTCGTCGACCAGGCCCCGTTCCGGTCCGTGCTCGGCTACGAGAAGATGCTCGACGAGCACGGGCGCGAGATGCACGGCTCCTGGGGCAATCTGATCCCGGCGGAGGACGCGTTCGAGCGCATGGGGGCGGACGTCATGCGGTGGCAGTACTGCCAGCAGCCGCCCGATCGCAACCTCCTCTTCGGCTACGGGCCGGCGCACGAGATCAAGCGCAGGCTGCTCACCCTCTGGAACTGCGTCTCGTTTCTCGTCACGTACGCGTCGATCGAGAACTGGAGCCCGCGCTTCGCCGAGCTCGAGCAGGGCCCGTACGAGAAAGGCCTCAAGCCGCTCGACCGCTGGCTGCTGGCCCGGGTGCAGCAGTTCCTCGACGAGGCGACCGGGGCCTACGACGCCTATCTGACGGTCAATGTGATCAAGGCCTTCGAAGTGTTCGTCGAGGACGTGTCCACCTGGTACGTACGTCGAAGCCGGCGGCGATTCTGGGAGGGCGACGTCGCCGCGTTCGCGACTCTCTGGTATGCCTTGGTGCAGGCGCTCAGGGTGATGTCGCCCGTCGTGCCGTTTCTCACTGAGCATCTCTGGCAGAACCTCGTCGCCGGGCTCCGCGGTGCCCCCGAAAGCATCTTTCTCGCCGACTGGCCGGAGCCCGTCGACCGCTTCCGCGACCGCTCGCTCCTCGAGGAAGTGGCCACGGGCCGCCAGGTCGCCGAGCTCGCCCGCTCGGCGCGCCAGCAGGCGGGGATCAAGCTGCGGCAGCCTCTGAGGCGGCTCGTGGTCGCCACCGGAGATCCCGGGCGCCGCGCGCTCGTCTCGCGGCAGGTGGAGGACCTCGCCGGCGAGCTGCGGGTCAAGGAGGTTGCGATCACCGAGAGCCCGAGCGAGGTCGCCGAGCTCCGCGCGACGCCGAAGCTCGACCTCGTCGGGCCTCGGTACGGGCCGAACCTCCCGGAGCTACGCCGTCTTCTGTCCGAGGGCAGCTTCGAAGTGTCGAACGGGACCCTGCGGGCGGGCGCCTTCGTCCTCGGTCGCGGAGAGTTCACGCTTGAGTACTCGCCGCGCGACGGCTGGGCCGTCGAGCACGGGGACGACTATGTGGTCGCCGTCGACACGCGGCTGGACGATGAGCTTCGGCTTGAAGGGCGGGTCTTCGACCTCATCCATACGGTTCAGCGCCTCCGCCGAGACGCCGGGCTCGAGATCACCGACAGGATCGTCCTCACCATCACCGAGGCCGAGCGCGACCTCCTCGTCTACGAGGGCTGGATCAAGGGGGAGACGCTGGCCACGAGCATCGAGGTCGGCGACTCGCTCGCCGTGCGGAAGGACGAATGACGGTCGCTCGCCTTCGGCTCGCTCCACATGCTCATGGGCCGGAAATCGGCCCATGAGCAAGCTCGTCGTGATCGCGGTGCTCGTCCTGGCCGCGGTTGCGGCGGCTGACGCTGTCCGAGCTCGATCCGAAAGGACCACGGTCGAGCCGTTCAAGGCCGCTGCCCGGGAGGCCGTCGTTCATCCGATCACGTCGTCCGGCTTCTCGGCGGGCGGGAAGAACATTCACAACCGGGTCCTCCTGAACGGGCGCGAGCACCTGAGTCCAAGCCAGATCGCGGAGGCGTTTCCGGCCCCCTTGCCCGGAGCTCTCTTCTCGATTGCCCACCTCGCCGCCGACGAGGACGGGACTCTCGTAGTCGCGATCTACGGGTTTCCACGGCCGGGCGAGGCCGCGGACGGAATCGAGATCTGGCGCCGCGGGCGGCTCGAGTCCTCGTTCCTCGTCCCGGTCGGCACCTTCGGCGGAGGCGTCGGCTTTGCGGCAGAGGGGCGACTCGTCGCCGGCCTCTCTGGAGACGGTCGCGTGGTGCACCTGTTCACGCGCCGCGGCCGTCCGGCCGGGGAGCAGTCCGCTACGAGTTGGTGAGCCTAAGAGTTCGTTTCAGAATGGGGCTCGTCGCCGGGGGGCGATGGGCGGATGCGAGGCCAGGACGCAGGGAGCGCTCGTATCGGGTGAGATACGGGCGCGACCGAGGACGCCGCCTCGCGCCGCACAGCGCGACCCGGCGGCACAGCTCTCATTTTGGAGCGAGCTCTAAGAGCGACCGGCAGCGCGAAGAAGACGTTCTCGGAGGGAGCCTCGAGCTCGTCCACCTCCGTCACCCCTCGTTCCCGGAACCAGGCGACGACCCGTTGGACGAGGGAGTCCGGCGCGGAGGCTCCCGAGGTCACCCCGACGGTTTCGATCCCCTCGAGCCAAGCATCCTCGATCTGACTCTCGTCGTCGATCAGGTGAGCGTCCACGCCGCGCGCCCGGGCGACCTCCACGAGGCGGTTGGAGTTCGAGCTGTTCCGGGAGCCGACCACGAGTAGGAGGTCGATGCCTCCCAGGAGTCGCTTGACGGCGCGCTGGCGGTTCGTCGTCGCGTAGCAGATGTCCTCCTTCTTCGACGCCTGGATCTCGGGGAAACGGCGACGGAGGACGTCCACGATCTCCCGTGTGTCGTCGACCGAGAGGGTGGTCTGAGTGATGTAGGCGAGACGCTCGGTTTGGGGCGGCTGGATCCGCTCGGCGTCGGCGCACGTCTCCACGAGCAGGATCGAGTCCGGCGCCTCGCCCATCGTCCCTTCGACCTCCTCGTGACCAGCGTGGCCGACGAGGAAGAGCGTGAAGCCCCGTGCCGCGAAGCGACGAGCCTCGGCGTGCACCTTGGAGACGAGCGGGCACGTCGCGTCGATGGTCTCGAGCTTGCGAGAGCGTGCGTTCGCGTGCACCCGCGGCGCGACTCCGTGCGCGGAGAGGACGAGGGTGGCACCATGCGGTACCTCGTCCTCGCTCTCCACAAAGATCGCCCCGCGCTGCTCGAAATCGCGCACGACGTGGGCGTTGTGAACGATCTGCTTGCGGACGTAGACAGGCGGCCCGTGCAGCTCGAGTGCGCGCTCGACGATCTCGACAGCCCGCTCGACGCCGGCGCAGTAGCCTCTGGGCGAGGCGAGGACGAGCCGTTTGACCACCTCCGGCCATGCTAGCCAGCGCCTCCGAACGAGGCGTCAGTAGACGCTCGGCGCTCGACCAGCGATCACCCTTGGAGCAGGGCGCCGCTGGGGAGCGCGAAGGGCAAGCCTCGCTAGGACGCAGGGAGGGTTCGTAGCCGGAGGCTACGGGCGCGACCGAGGACAACGCGAGGCGCAGCCCTGCAGCAATCACCCAGCCCGATCCTGTGACGAGAGGGATTGCTCCTAAGACGAGAAGACCCGCCGCTCGGGGGGGTAAGCGCGGCGGGCCTTCCCAGATTGCTTACCGCGGCGTACATAGCCAGGGACACAATGCCGCGGTTCGCATCGCCCAGTGCGTGCACGCTATCGAGGGCGTCCCCGGATGCCAATAGGTCCTTCGGCCCATTTTTGAAAGCAACAGGACCCTGGCTGAATTCCTCGACGGGCCCCAGAAGCAGGCCTATCATCACGGGTGCCCAGTGGATCACCACGCTCGCGTAATCCTGCTAGAGGCCGGCCCGCTGCTCCTCCTCTCGGCGCTGTATCTGGGAGTGGCTCTGGCTCTGGCGCGGCCGCTCTGGCAAGCCCGGAGTTTCTCTTGGCTCGGCTTCGGCGTCTGGAGCCTCTTCCTGCTGATCGGTGGCTGTGCGGCTCTCGTCGGAGGCGCCAAGCTGAACGACGACGAGTTCCTCGGCGGGGTGACTCCCTGGCCAGTCTTCGCGCTGATCCTGCTTGCGTTCCTGCCTGCCATCGTCTTTATCGCCCGCTGGCGCGAGCGGACCCTCCTCGTCCAGGCCGGCTCTCGGGTCCGTGAGGCGGAAGAGCAGGCCGACGAGCGCCGGCGCGGGGCTGATTCGATCTCGCGTCTCTCTACGGCCCTCACGCGGACGGGAACGGGTCACGAGGCGGCCGCTCACCTCTTCGCGGAGCTCGAGCAGGTGCTCCGGATCGAGAAAGCGATGCTCGCCGTCGTCGACGAGGAAGCCAGGCGGGCGCGCGGCTTCGCTTCGCGCGGTGTCGACGAGGCCTGGTGGAAGGCCGTTTCCCTCGACCTCGACGAGGACACGGGCGCCATCGTCACCGTTGTGCGCGAACGCACGCCGTTCGCGGTCTTCGACGTGCCCTCCGCGGCCAACATCAACCGGGAGATCGCGAATACGGTCGGTGCGCGCAGCGCAGCCTTCGTCCCGCTCGTCTCCGAGGGCCGCTGCACAGGCGTGCTTGCAGTCGCAGCGACGGAGCCGCGCCTCTTCTCGTCAGGTGAGATGGAGCTGATGGTCGACCTTGCGAACGAGACGGCGCTGGCGCTCGGGCGCACCCGTTCCGACGAGGCGCTGCAGGCTGCTCTGGACCGCGAGCGCCTCGTCGCCGAGGTATCGCGGCGAGTCCGCTCCAAGCTGGACCTCGACGCCGTTCTGCAGGTGGCCGTGGAGGAGGTCGGCAAGGCCGCCGGCGTGTCCCGCTGCTTCATCCGGCTGGGCGAGGAAGGCGGCCTGCTCCCGATCCGGGCTGAATGGGACGCTCCTGGCGTCGAGTCCTTGAGCGCCCATGCAGAGCGACTGCCCGTGAGCAACCTCGCCGCCCGCGAGCGGCGCACGGTGGCGGTCGACGACATCGTTAAGTCACCCGCGCTCGACGACCCGTCCCTGGGCGGGCGCGAGACGCTGGTCGAGCTGGGCACTCGGGCCGTGCTCGCGACTCCGATCCTCGTGTTCGACCGCATGATCGGCGTCTTCGGGCTGCACCGCCCCGAACCGGGCGCGTGGTCCGGCGGCGACGTCTCGCTGGTCGAGGCCGTCGCACGCGAGATCGGGCTTGCCTTGCATACGGCCCAGCTCTTGCAGCAGAACGAGCGCCGCGTCGAGGAGCAGGCGGCGCTCTTGAAGGCCGCTCAGGTGCTGACAACCGATCTGCGCTTCGAGGCCGTTATCCAGCGCTTGGTCGACGAGCTGGTCAAGCTCTTCCGCGCCGACGGCGCCGACTGCTGGATCTTCGACGAGGAGCGGCGGCTCCTCCGTTGCCGGGCGGTGACGGGGATCCCCGACGGGAACGTCGGTCGTGAGATTCGGCCCGAAGGCACGTTCAAGTCCGTCATCGAGTCCGGGCAGCCGATCCTGAAGCGCGAGTTCGCCACCACCGAGGAGCCCCCGCCGAGCGCGGACTACTCGGTCTTCGCAGAGGTGATGGACGCTCCGATCACCTGGCTCGGGGAGCAGCGCGGCGTCCTCGGAGTCTGCGCCCGCGACGACGGGCACTTCGACCACGCCGACCTGGAGCTCCTGGATACCTTCGCCAGGATGGCGTCCCTCGCGCTCCACAACGCCGAGAGCTTCGGGGAACGGGAGCGGCAGGCCCAGGTGCAGCGCGGCTTCTACCAGATAGCCGAGGTGCTCGGGTCGACGCTCTCGCTCACGGAGACTCTCGACGCGCTCGCCCAGGCGGCCTGCGAGGCTCTTGGCGGCTCGGCTGCCGTCGTGCTCGAGCCGCGAGGTGAGCAGCTCTACGTCGCAGGGGCGCATGAGCTCCCGGCGGTCCTGGCCGAGGAGCTGGCGCGCGGCTTGCCGGATGCGGCGGCACCATTCGCCACAGCCGCCCGTGGCGAGCGGATTCTCACGGCGAGCGCGCTCGAGGAGGACGACCGCTTCTCGGAAGCTCTGCGCGATCTGCTGGCCGAGCTCTCCTACCGATCGCTGCTCTGCGCCCCCGTCGCAGGGGCTCGAGGGGAGAAGAATGCGGTCGTCGTCCTCTTCACGGAGCCGCGCGCGTTCTCCGACGGCGACCTGGCCCTCGCCCGCCACCTCACCGGGGCCGCGCGCGGCGCGATCGAGCGCGCAGAGCTCTTCGAGAGCGAGCGCCGGGCGCGGAACTTCTCCCAGCGCCTGGCCGACGTCAGCAGCCTTCTGGCGACCACGCTCGACCCGGCTGCTGCCTTCGCCGAGGTCGTCCGGGAGGCGCCCCAGCTCCTCGAGGCCGAGGCCGCGGTGCTGCGGTTGCTCGAAGACGACGAGCTCGTCGCCAGGGCCGCGTGGGGGCCCGCCACCACCGGCGTCGTCGGGGCGAGATCGAGCTCGGCGGCGGGCGTCGCCGGGGTCGTGGCTCAGTCGCGGTCGCCGCTTGGGGTCTTGGACGCTCGCAAGACTCCTCGCTTCGGTCGCGAGGACTCGCTTCTTCGCACCGGCCTCGTCAGCGTGGTCGCCGTGCCGATGTTCGCGCACGGGGGAGGGCTGCACGGCGTGCTGGCCGTCTACGAGCGCGAACCTCGATCGTGGCGTGACGACGAGACCCAGGCCCTTTCCGCGCTTGCAGCCACCGCGTCGGCGGCCTTCTCGAGCGCCGAGCTCTACGCGCGCG
>JAIBJP010000080.1 GCA_020029625.1 Actinomycetota bacterium
CCCATGTCGTCGGCTCCGAAGGAGAGCGCGACCTGGCCCACCTTCATCCCCTGCGTCACCCAGCTCGACTGGATGTGGTCGACGTTGTCGAGGTAGATGCGACTGACGGCCTGCGTGAGCAGGTAGTCGAACGACGTCGGGCGAACCTCCTCCGAGACGACGTCGCCGAGGCGGTTGCCGTCGCGCTGGAAGGTCCAGGAGATGAAGGCGCGGAAACCGTGCAGCTCGTCTTGCAGGTCGCGGATCCGCCGCATGTGCTCGACCCGCTCGTCCAGAGTCTCGACGTGCCCGTACATCATCGTCGCGGTCGTCGACATGCCCAGCCGCTGAGCCTCGCGCATGATCCCCAGCCACTCCGCTGACGTGGTCTTCTTCGGCGAGATGATCTTGCGAACGCGGTCGACGAGGATCTCGGCGCCGCCGCCGGGAAGCGAGTCCAGGCCCGCGTCGCGGAGCCGGGTCAGAGCCTCCGGGATGGTCAGCTTCGAGCGGCGCGCGGCGTGCTGAATCTCCGAAGGCGAGAGCGCGTGCAGGTGGATGGGATAGCGAGCCTTGATCGAGCCGAAGAGATCCTCGTAGTACTCGACGCCGAGGTCGGGGTGATGACCGCCCTGCATGAGGAGCGCCGTGCCGCCGAGGGCGAGCGTCTCCTCGATCTTCTTGAAGATGATCGTCTTCGGAAGGAGATAGCCCTCGCGCGTGTCGCCCGGGCGTCGGTAGAACGCGCAGAAGTCGCAGTCCGTATAGCAGACGTTTGTGTAGTTGACGTTGCGGTCGACGATGAACGTCACCCGCCGCTTGTCGATCTTGCGGTTGCGCAGCTCGTCGGCCGCGCGACCGACCGCGACGAGTTCGCGGCTGCGGAGGAGGGCAAGAGCCTCCGCGTCGGTGATCCGCTCGCCCTCGAGCGCCTTTTCGAGCACGTCCTTGCTGCCATTCATGCTCACGCGCTCACCACCTCGGTGGAGAGGAAGCGCAGTTCCGGGAGCCGCTCCAGCTCGCCGGCTTCGACAGCCAGCTCGAAAAAGGACAAGAGCCCGGCGCGCTCCTTGGGGCCGAACCGGTAACGCAGCTTCTCGAAATACCTGGCGAGGAAGCCGGCCGGGTAGCCGTAGCGGGCGCTCGCCTCCCGCGCGAGCCGCTCGGGCTCGGCCCGGTTGGCGCGCAGGGCAATGAGGAAGGCGCCCTCCAGCTCCGCGACGCCGTCGGGCGGCGGGTCGGGGCAGGCGAAGACGGCGTAGACCATCGGAAGGCCGGTGCGCTCGAGCCAGAGCCGGCCGAGATCGTAGTGCGGAGTCGGGTCCTCGAACATGCTCTTCAGCGCGGCGTCGCCGATCAGGAGCTTCGCGTCGGCCTCCTCCCCGAGCGGCACCTGCTCGGCCTCCGGGAGGAGCACGCGCACGAGCACGGCCGACGTCGCGCTCTCAGCGGTCACCGCGACCGACCGCACGCTCGCGAGCGGAGCTCGAGACACGAGCTGGATGGAGTCGACTGCGCCCTCAGAAGAGACGCAAAGCCGCGGCAGGACGCGCAGGCGCTCGGAGTGGCGCCCGTACTCGATCGACGAGATGGGCGCGAGGTCGATCTCCCCGGCCAGCACGCGCTCATTCAGCTCCGTCGGCACGCCGGCGACCTCCTCCACGTCGGCCTCCAGGCCGAAGAAGATCGGCGCCATGTTCACGTACGAGATCCGGCCTAACCGGATCATTCCCATCTCCTGAGTTCGTTGTAGAGCGTGTCCCGCTGTACGGGAACGCGTCCGGCCGCCTGGATCACACGGACGAGCTCCTCGATCTTCTGCTCGGTCTCCGTCTCCGCGCCGGCAGCGTGGAAGATCTCCTCACGAACGACCGTCCCCTGAACGTCGTCGGCGCCGAAGTGAAGCGCGACCTGGGCAAGCGGGAGGCCCATCATGATCCAGTAGGCCTTCACGTGCGGGACGTTGTCGAGGAGCAGGCGCGAGACCGCGATCAGCTTGAGGTCGTCGGAGCCGGGCGTGAACGTCCAGCCACGGCGCTCGAAGACCGTGTTCTCGGGATGGAAGGCGAGCGGGATGAAGGCGAGGAAGCCTCCGGTCTCATCCTGGAGGTCGCGCAGGCGCAGGAGGTGGTCGACCCGCTCCTCGTAAGTCTCGACGTGCCCGTAGAGCATCGTGCAGTGGGTCGGAATGCCGAGGCCGTGCGCGGTGCGGTGCGTGTCGATCCAGACGTCGGGGTGCTCCTTCCCCGGTGCGACGAGGCGGCGAACGCGGTCGGCGAAGACCTCTGCGCCGCCGCCCGGAAGCGACCCGAGGCCGGCGTCCCGAAGCTCGCGCAAGACCTCCTCGTGGGTCAAGCCGGAGAGCTTCGTCATGTGGTGGATCTCGCTCGCCGTGAAGCATTTGAGATGCACCTCCGGCATCGCCTCGTTCAGCTTCCGGATGATGTCGACGTAGTAGTCGAAGTCGACGTGCGGGCTCTCGCCGCCGACCATGTGGATCTCGGTGAAGCCGGTCAGCTCACGCTGGCGGAGCGCGTCCTCGACCAGCTCGGCGCCCGTATAGGTGTAGGCGCCCTCCTGCTTCTGCGTGACCGCGAACGCGCAAAACTTGCACTTCACGCGGCAAACGTTCGTCTGATTCAAGTAGAGGTTCTGGACGAAATAGACTTCGTCTGCTCCTCCGCGGCGCCTACGCGCCGCGTCGGCGAGCTCTCCCAGCTGCAAGACGTCATCCGACTCCATCAGCGTGAGCCCGTCCTCGAAGTCGAGGCGCTCGTTCGCCCCGATCTTCTCGCGGATCAGTCCCAAGCCGGAGAGCTCGGCGACGGCCATGCTTACTAGTTCTCCCTGTTCACGACGGCGTGGGTCAGAGCCTCGAGCGAGGCGCGGTCCGGCTCGCCGTCGAGGGCGGCGCGGGCGCGGGCTGCGTAGTCCTCCGCCAGTGCGCGGGCGGTCTCGAGCGCTCCGGTCGCCGCGACCCGCTCGAGCGCATCCGCGACCTGGTCGCCCGCGAGCGCGCGGCGCACCTCCGAGTCCTGGCGGGCGGCGAGGATCAGCGGCAGGGTGGGAGTCCCGTCGCGGAGATCGACGCCCGGCGCTTTCCCGGTGGTGTCGAAGTCACCGGTGCAGTCGAGGATGTCGTCGGCGATCTGGAAGGCGACGCCGAGAGCGAGGCCGAACGGGCCGAGACTCCGCCCGTTGCCGCCGAGTAGGCACGCCGCCTCGAAGAGCTTTCCCGTCTTGAGCGAGCAGCGGGCGAGATAGTCGTCGACGGACGTGTCCGGCCGGAAAGCCTGGCGCCGCTGGAGAGCTTCGCCCCGGGCGAGCGCGAGAGCCGCGTTGGCAAGCACGGCCACGGCGCCGTGATCCTGGGTGCGAGCGAGCTGCGCGAACGCCCGCGCGAAGAGGTAGTCGCCCGCGGCCTTCGCGGCGCTCTCGCCGTGCTCGGCCCAGACGGTCGGACGCCCGCGCCGGAGGTCGGCGCCGTCGAGCAGGTCGTCGTGCACCAGGGTGGCCATGTGCACGAGTTCCACGGCTGTGCCGCCGGCCACGGATCGCTCGCTGTCGCGTTCCGTGGGCGGCGTGGAGAGAAAGACGAGGAGGGGCCGCAGACGCTTGCCGCCCGCGGCCAGCGTGTCGGCTCCGATGTCGCCCAGGCGCCCCGGATAGGCGGCGACGGTCTCCTCCAGCCGCTCCTCGAGGAGCTCGAGGTAACGCTCGAGGCCCGGAGCCTCGCGGACCGCCGCCAGGGCGCTCACCGACACTAGGACCGCCTCCCCACGTGGAGGGCCACGATACCCCCGCCAAGAAGCCGCCAGCCGACCTCCTCGAAGCCGGCGCGGCGCATGGCGTCGGCCAGGTCCTCCGGGCCGGGGAAGCGCCGCACGCTGGCAGGGAGATAGGAATAGGCACCGCCGCCCGGGAGCACCTTGCCGGCGAGCGGGACGAGCCCGTCGAACCAGAGGCGGAAGAACGGCCGCAGGACGCCGCGCGGGCGCGTGATCTCGAGGCAACCCAGCCTTCCTCCGGGAACGAGGACACGGGCAAGCTCGCGCAACCCTTCCTCCAGGTCGGCGAGGTTTCTGATCCCGAAGCCGACGGTGACGGCCTCGAAGGTCGCGTCCTCAAAGGGAAGCGACGTGGCATCGCCGCGAACCCAATCGACAGCGGCTGACTTGCGGCGAGCGCGGACGAGCATCTGCTCGGAGAAATCGACGCCGATGACCCGGCCGCCGGCTGCCCGATCGGCCAGGGCAAGGTCGCCGGTGCCACAGCAGACGTCGAGGACCTTGTCGCCGGGTCGAACGGCCGCTTGTGCCGTCAGTCGCCGCCATTTCCGGTCGAGCCCCAGGGTCATCGCACGATTCATCGCGTCGTAGACCGGGGCGATCCGGTCGAACATGGTGCGAACCTCATCCGGGGCAAGCGTGCCGGTGGGGTGCTTCGGCCGGTCACGTTGCCGCGTCTCCGGCGAGTGCAAAGCAAGCCAGGGAAGGACGCAGGGAGCCCGCGTGCTTGATAGCACGTGGGCGACTGAGGACACAGCCTGGCGCAGCCTTTGCGCCGCTGGCGACCTGGATGACGTGGCCGGTCGAGGCACTATTCCTGACCCCACCTTCGCGTGAGCCTGTTCTCGATCCCCAGCTGGTCGAGGCATCTCCCCACGATGAATTCGATCAGATCGTCGATGGTCTGCGGCGAGTTGTAGAAGCCGGGCGCCGCGAAGAGGACGGTCGCCCCGGCACGCCGCAGGCGAAGGAGGTTCTCGAGGTGGATGGTCGAGAGCGGCGTCTCGCGCGGCACGAGGATCAGCTTCCGCTCCTCCTTGAGAGCCACGGAGGCGGCGCGGTGGACGAGGTTCGCCATCGCGCCGGCTGCGATCGTCCCGGCCGTGGCCATCGAGCAAGGGCAGACGACGTAGCCGTCCACCTTGGCCGAGCCGCTGGCATAGGGCGACTTGAAGTCCTTGGCGTCGTAGACGGTGACGCCCGCCAGCCCGTCGGTCAGTCGAGCCGAAACCTGGTCGCGCGGCATGGCCGGATCGCCATGGAGCTCGGTCGCGAGCACCTCGAAGCCGGAGTCGGAAATGGTCACGCCCACTTGCGCGCCTGACTCCGAGAGGGCGGAGAGGAGCCGCGCCGCATACGGCGCTCCCGAGGCGCCGGTGATGCCGAGAAAGACGTTCATGGCCCGCGGCGCGGCGCTAGCCGCCGCCCTTGGGGCCCTTCGACTCTTCCAGGAACGTGGCCAGCTGCTGGTACTGCTCGTTCGTGAAGTTCTCGAACGGCGGCATCGGCGAGCCCGGCGTAACGCAGCTCGGACACTTCAGGTGGTCGATCTGGAACTGGATGCCGCGGTTCTTGGCTCCCTCCGCGGTCAGATCGGGAGCCCCGAGGTTGGGCGTGCCTTCTCCGAGGTAGGTGTGGCAGCCGAGACAACCGGCCTGCGCGAAGATCCGGGCGCCCGCCTCGCCCTCGGCGGAGAGGCCCTGGGTCTGCACCCACTCGGGCACCTTCGCGAGGCTCTCCGCGGGCAGCGACTCCTTCGCGGTCGCGCCCTTGTAGGTGAGGATGCCCATCGACGCAACGACCAGCAGGGCGGCCACGACGGCCACCGGGCGCCGCGCGATCCGCCGCTCCCGCCGGCGGTCGTAGAACGGTACGAGGATGAGGAGGATGAGCGCGATCGTCGGGATCCCGACGGTGCCGAGGATGACCGACTCGGGCCACTTGAAGATCCGCAGCAGGTAGAAGAGGAAGTAGAAGTACCAGTCGGGGCGCGGCACGAACGACGTGGTGCCGGGGTCGGCCTCCTCCGTGTAGCGCGGCCCGAGGACCCCCGAGTCGCCGGCCTCCGGTCCCGACGTGAAGTACCAGAGACACGCGAGCCCCGTGATCACGGAGACGACGACGAAGCTCATGACCGTGTCGTCGAACATCGCGTGGGGGTAGAAGGGCTTCCCGCGCTTGGCGACCCTCTTCTTGTAGAGCTCGAACTGGCGCTTCTGTTCTTCGCTGCTCATCGCCTAGACCTCGGACTCGGTGCGAGCCGGAGTCCCGATCGATCCGTTGCCACGAGGCCGCGGCTCGACGAGGCCTTTGCGCACGGGGCCGCGGCCGTCGTCGAGGAACTCGTAGCCCGCGGCCGCCTTCGTCCACGGCGGCTCCGTCACTCCGAGGCGGATCACGAGGTAGAGATGGAGCGTGATCAGGCCTATGAGCCCGCCGGGTATGACGAGCATGTGCAGCGAGTAGAAGCGGGCTAAGGTCTCCTCCCCGATCTCCGCCCCGCCGCGGAGGAAATCACCGAGGAACGGCCCCACGATGGGCGCGTTGGCGTTGATGTTGATCGCCACCACCGTCGCCCAGTACGCGGTCTGGTCCCAGGGGAGGAGGTAGCCCGTGAGGCCCTCCGCGAGCGCCAGCGTCAGCAGGATGACGCCGACCAGCCAGTTGAGCTCGCGCGGGTACTTGTAGGCGCCGAAGAGGAAGACGCGGCCCATGTGCAGGAAGAGGAGGATGATGAAGACGCTCGCCCCCCAGCGGTGCGTCCCCCGCACGAGCCAGCCCAGCGTGAGGTCGTTCGTGATCTTCTGGATCGAGCCGTACGCCTCCTCGGGCGACGGCTTGTAGTACATCGCCAGGATCACGCCGGTGACGAGCTGCACCAGGAAGGCCGTGAGCGTCGCCGATCCAAGCGTGTGGAACCAATTCGACTCGGCCGGGACCTTGCGGAAAAGGAAGTACTTGACCGCGCCGACGAGACCGGAGCGCTCCTCGAGCCAGTCGAGCGGCGCCATGATCAGCGCCTGGAGCTGCTGCTGGCGTTTCGACTTTCGGCGGCGGGCCATTAGGGGATCCAGACCTTCGGGGGGTAGAAGTACTGCTCCGGCCCGTCCACGTGCTGGCCCGGGTCGGCCACCCGGTAGGCCTCGATCTTGGCGTCCGCGCTCTTGCCGATGACCTTGCCGACGCTGTACGGCTTGCCGAGCACGAGGTTGCCCTCGCGGACGAGAAACTCGTAGCGGTCGAGCGCGCGCACCGGCGGGCCGGCCGTCCGGTTGCCCTCGTCGTCATAGGCGCCGCCGTGACACGGGCACTGGAACCCGGAGACGCTCGCGACCGGGATGATCGTCACGGTCCCCGATGAGCCCTTGACGTCCTTCGCCTTCCCGGGCAGCCCCTGTGGCTGAGTGGGGCAGCCCAGGTGGGCGCAGCGATTCGAGATGATCGTGAAACTGGGGACGTCGTTCTTGAGTCCGTTGTTGCGGATGAAGGCGGTGCGGCGGCCGACGCTGCCCTCGTCCTTCTTCGAGTTGAAGGTCGTAATGACGAACTGGTCCTTGGGGAAGTTGGCGAGCGGGCCGAGATCCACCTCGTCGTGCTCCTGACCGACGAAGGCGGGCGCGACCATGAAGCCGAGCGCGGGCAACGTGACGATGCCGCCGATGAGAGCGCCGACGCCGAGCGTCGACATCTCGAGGAAGACGGACCGCGGGTAGCGCTCCGGCTCCTCTTCCTCCTCGGCCACGGCGAGCTCGGAGACGGGCGCGGCAGCGGGCGGAGCAGCGGCTGGAGGCCGGCGAACTTCGCTCGTGGCCTCCCGGATCCAGAGGAAGCCGAAGACCAGCAGGAGGACGGCGCCGATCGCCGCCAGGATCCAGTTGATGATGAGCCCGACGAGGAGGAGCGCAACTCCCCCTGCGAAGGCGAAGGGCCAGATCGTCGGGGACGGGAGGTGGGGCTCGGCCTCGGGCTCTACCGGCTCCCCACCCGGCCGCTCTAGCTCGTCGGCCACCCAGCTCCCTTCATCGCTCGGCCGCTGTTACAAGCAGCGGCATTGTTTCTGCGGTTTGCGGATCCTGTCAACGACGTAGCGTTTGCCTCAATACCCTGGAAATACCGCCGTTCTGCGCGCTCGGCGGGTCGAACCCGTACTCGCTCCAACGCCCGAATCCAACCGCCGGCGAGGGGACGCCGAAATTCCATCGACCCATTTCGGCGATCGTCAAATACAGGCCGATGCTGCCGTGCAGGATACCGCTGTCGTAGCCGGCCCCCAGGCCAACGTGTCGCTTGATCCCGAATATCGTGACGCGTGGTTTCGACTTGGATCGCTGCAACTACTCTACGAAGGAGTTGATAAAGCCACTGAAGCCTTTGAAAAAGGTCTTCTGCACAGGGCCGTTGCAGCAGTCGTGAAGCTCATCATGGGCTATATCTTGGTAAAAGATCGCGAGCTGTTGGACAGTCTAGAGTTTCGCATGAACTTGGTCGAAGCAGACGCTCCCCTTGCGGCTTTCATCCGGCAGGTGAGCCTGATGCCG
>JAIBJP010000081.1 GCA_020029625.1 Actinomycetota bacterium
CTCGCCCGCCAGGCGGGAGCCGATCCCCTCCCCGTTCTCGCAGGCGCCGCCGTGCTGCTCGCCGGCGTGGCCTGGCTGAACGCCGGCCTGCCGCGCATGCCGTATCGCTCGGATCGGCGCCGACTCACGATCCTACGGCGCCTGCTCGTTCTCGGTCTCCTCTGCGGCGTCGCCTTCGTGGTCGAGAGCGGGATCGAGAACTGGAGCGCGCTCTTCCTCCAAGAGGAGCTGGGCGCGTCGCCCGCTGCGACAGGGCTCGGGCCGGGATTCTTCGCCGTCGCGATGGTGATCGGACGAACCGCCGGCCAGAGCCTCGAGGGGCGGCTCGGCGAGCGTAGTCTCTTTACCGCCGGAGCAGCACTGGCGGGAGTTGGCCTGGCCGTGGCGGCCTCCGCGTCCGTGCTCTCCGTCGCCGTCTTGGGTTTCTTTCTCGGCGGAGCAGGCATCTCCGTAGCCGCCCCAATCGCGTTCGGCTCAGCGGGTCGAAGGGCCGATCCAGCTGAGCGCGGGAGCGCAGTCGCCTCGGTCACCACTGTCGCATACCTCGGGTTCCTCGCCGGACCGCCGCTGATCGGCGGCGTCTCGGGAGCGGCCGGGCTCCGGGCGGGGATCGGGCTTCTCGCCGTGGTGGCCGCCCTGCTCGCGCTCGCCACGGCATCATTGGCAGGCGGTGCTCTATCTCTTCGACGGCAACAACATCCTGCACGCGGGGAGCTTTCGTGATCGGCGCGAGCTGGTCGACCGGCTTGCCGGCCACGTCGCCATGGAGGGAGCGCGGGGTGTCGTGGTCTTCGACGGCGTGGGGGACGACTCAGTGGTCGGTCCGCTCGAGGTTCGCTACGCGGTGCACGCGGATGACGTCATCGAGCGCCTCGCTGCGGACCATCGCGGGCGCGAGCCCGTAACCGTCGTCTCCTCCGACCGGGCGATTCGCGCCACCGCCGGGCAGGAAACCCGGCGCGTTTCCGCGAAGACCTTCCTGCGGGAGCTCAAGGACGAGCGGGCGGGCCCCGACACGCTGGCCCGCTCCACCGTGGAGGACGCGCTCGACGAGGAGACGCGGCGCCGTCTCGAAGGTTGGCGCAGAGGCTATTGAACATTTGCAAACAGCTTGCTACGATCGTGACCTCAACCTGAGGGTTAGGGTTGGCCTCTATGCCCAGGGAGGAAGCGATGCCCCGTCGTCAGCTGGCTACGGCCCGCCCGCTTGAGAAAACCCAGCGAGAAGTCGAGGACCTCCGGTTGGTCCTGCGCGCTCGCAACGGCGACGACGTGGCGCTCGACGCGCTCGTTCGCCGCTACACCGGCTTCGTCCGCCTGAAAGCGAGTTCCTACTTCCTCGCCGGCGGCGAGTCGGACGACCTCATCCAGGAAGGCCTGATCGGCCTCTACAAGGCCGTGCGCGACTTTCGAACCGACAAGGAGACGTCGTTTCGCAGCTTCGCCGAGCTCTGCATCACGCGCCAGATCATCACGGCGATCAAGACGGCGACCCGCTTCAAGCACGCACCGCTCAACACGTACGTGTCATTCAGTCATACGCCCGCCGGGCAGGACGACAGCGACTGCACGCTCGGCGATGCGCTTCCGGGCCCCGGCGTCGACGATCCGGTCGTCTGCGTCATCTCGACGGAGGAGCTCCAGAGCCTCGTCTTCTGCCTCGGCACAGGGCTGTCGCCGCTCGAGAGCGACGCTCTGCGGCTCTACCTGGAGGGCAACTCGTACGAGGAGATGGCCGAGGATCTCGGCTGCGACACCAAGACGATCGACAACGCTCTCCAGCGCGTCAAGCGGAAGGTGCTCCAGCATCAGCAGGAGCGCCAGGTGATCGACTAGCGAGCCCCGCCCCAGAGTCGCCAGTCATGGGCGGCTCAGCTACGCTGGCCCCGCTGCCGGAGTAGCTCAGCTGGTAGAGCAAGCGCCTTGTAAGCGCTAGGCCGTGGGTTCGAGTCCCGCCTCCGGCTTCACGATTGTCCGCGTGAAGGCGTAGCATCGGCGCATGGAACCCATGCCGCCGCCCCCCGCTGCTCCGGTCCCCGCGCCCTACCATCCCGTCCGCCTGGTGGTGACCGATGATCTGCGGCGCAATCGGCTTACCGTCTTCTTCCGGCTCATCCTCGCGATCCCACATCTGATCTGGCTCACGCTGTGGTCGATCGCGGCGCTCTTCGCCGGCATCGCCAACTGGGCCGTGACGCTGATCAACGGAATCTCGCCGGCGGGACTCCATAATTTCCTGGCCGCCTACGTGCGTTACTCGACCCACGTGAGTGCCTACGCCTACCTCGTCGCCGACCCCTTCCCGAGCTTCTCCGGAAGGCCTGGATATCCGATCGACGTGGAGATCGACCCGCCGCAGCCTCAGAACCGCTGGAAGACCGGCTTCCGGATCATCCTGGTTATTCCAGCGGCGATTCTGAACCAGGTGCTCCAGTACGTGATCCAGATCATCGGTTTCCTGGGCTGGTTCGTCTGCCTTGCGCTCGGACGCATGCCGCAGGGCATGCGCGACCTGAGCGCGTACTGCCTGCGCTTCCAGGCGCAGACCTACGCATATCTGGCCGTCCTCACGGATCGCTACCCGAGCCTCAGCGCGCCCAGCTCTTAGGAATACAGCGCCCTCGGCGGCGCGTTTTAACTTGCGTGAGAACCATGACCGAAATCAGGGCCGAGCTCGATCGGGCGGTAGACCGCCGGGCCGAGCTCTGGCATGAGCTCGGAGCGGGCGTGGACCCGGCCAAGTCGGCCGAGGCCGCCCGTCTCTCGAGCCAGATCGAGGAGCTCTGGGCCGAGGCCCGCGCCGCGCAGGCGCGGATGCGTTTCGGCGCCCCAGAGCTCATTCAGGCACGCGCGAGAGCCGAGGAACGGCTCGAGCGCGACTCGACACGTCGCAAGGCCGCCTAACTCAGGCGGCCTTGCCGTTGCCGCCGATGAGGTCGACGGCGAGCGGCATGAGGTAGCCGCAGCGCTTGCAGACCACCACGACCGCGGAGATCGAGTCCTTGGCTCCGTTGGCAGACTCGATCCGGCCGAGGTGCTGGCCGACGCCGAGCTGATCGACCGCTTTGCAAAGCGGGCACGAGACGACGTAGCGTGCGAGGTGCGCTTCGACGGCAGCCACGTCGACGCCGTTTGCCACAGTTTTCGGCATAGATCGACGGTAGCGGGGCACCTGAAGGCGAGCCTCCCCCGATCGGGGCGGACGTGCTTTTTGTCACAACCATGCGAATCCTGCTCGTATCGCAGATGTATCCAGGGCCCGAGGCTCCCGATCTGGGCGTCTTCGTGAAGCAGGTCGCGGATGCCTTGGAGCAGGAGGGTAACGAGGTCGAGCGCGTGGTCATCGACCGCAGAGGCGGTACCCCAGCGAAATACGGCCTGCTGGCCGCGCGGGCAGCGGCTGCTGCGCGCCGGTTTCGGCCTGACGCGGTCTACGCCCACTTCCTCTTCCCCGCGGGCGCGGCCGGAGCGCTGGCCGCTCGCCTCAGCCGCGCCAGGCTCGTCGTCACGGCGCACGGGCGCGACGTCCGAAACGTGGGCGCGATTCCGGGCGTGGCGGCGGCGACGCGGATGGTCGTTCGCCAGGCGGACGCCGTCATTGCCGTTTCCGACTTTCTCCGCCGGGAGCTCGAGGCGAAGCTGCCGGAGGCCCGAGGAAAGACGACGGTGATCGACTCGGGAGTGGACCTGGAGCGCTTTCGGCATCGCGAGCCAGGCCCGCTTCGCGCGGAGCTCGGCTGGGAGGGGGAGGAGCCTCTCTACCTCTGTGTCGGAACACTGGACGAGCGCAAGAACGTCGGCCGGCTCGCGGACGCGTTCGGCCGGCTCGAGCGAGGAAGCCTCGCTTTCGTGGGTGACGGGCCACTCCGCGACAGGCTCGCGGGGCGGCCGCGCGTTCACCTAGTCGGCCGCGTACCCCACGAGCGCGTCCCTGACTGGATCGCGGCGTGCGACGTGCTTTGCCAGCCGAGCTTGATCGAGCCGTTCGGCCAGACGGTCCTCGAGGCACTCGCGACCGAGCGACCGGTCGTCGCCACCAGGATCGGCGGTCCGCCCGAGCTCGTCACCCGCGAGACGGGAGTGCTGGTCGACCCGGACAGCGTGGAGTCGATCGAGGCGGGTCTCAGGGAGGCCGCGGAGCTGCCGCACCCGAATCCGCCGGCCCGCGCGATCGCAGAGCAGCACGACGTGCGCCTCCAGGCCCGGCGCGTCGCCGAGGTCCTGCGGGGAGAGTCACAATGACCTCGATGCACCAGCACGAGCACGCGCGGAGTGACCGTCGGCTCCTCGCGCTGGCGCTCGTCGTATTGGGCGTCTTCATGGTCGCCGAGGTGGTGCTCGGAATCCTCGCTCACTCGCTCGCCCTGCTGGCCGACGCGGGTCACATGCTCACCGACGCCTCCGCGCTCGCGCTTGCTCTCTTCGCTTCCTGGGCGGCCGGCCTACCGGTGCGAGGCCGCTGGACGTTCGGCTTCGCTCGCGCCGAGATCCTCGCGGCGCAGGCGAACGGGATCACGTTGCTCGTGATCGCCTTGCTCATCTTCTATTCGGCGGTACGCCGACTCTTCGATCCGCCCGACGTCGACGGAACGATTGTCGGCGCAGTGGCGCTCGGTGGGATTGCCGTCAACCTGGGCGTGCTCGGAATCCTCGCGCGCGCCCGTCGGGAGAGCCTCAACATCCGCGGGGCCTACCTGCACGTGGCCACGGACCTCGTCGCGTTCGTGGGGACCGCAGTGGCCGGTGGCCTGATCGTGCTGACGGGCTGGGACCGCTTCGATCCACTCGCGTCGATCCTGGTCGCGGCGCTGATGCTCGCCGCCGCGGCCTCGCTCCTGCGCGAGTCGACGCGCATCTTTCTCGAAGGCGCGCCCTCCTCGGTACTCCCGGCCGACGTGGGGCGGGCAATTGCCGGCCACGAGGGGGTCGTCGAGACGCACGACCTCCATGTGTGGACCGTGACGAGCGGGTTCCCGGCGCTCTCGGCTCACGTGCTCGTGGAGCCGGGTGCGGACTGTCACCGGATTCGCATCGAGCTCGAGCGGATGCTCCAGGAACGCTTTGCTGTCGAGCATTCGACCCTGCAGGTGGAGCACGCGGCGGCCGCAAGTGGACTGCAAATCGGCCGCTCGGCCGATTCCCATTCGTGACCGAAGCGAGCCGAGCTTCGTTAAGAGGTGCTCGGCCGCGGCTCGAGGCTAGCTATTCTGGAGTGGTGTTCGACGTCGTCCTGCCGGTTGTCCAGGTCCTGCTCGCGGCCTTCCTCACACTGCTCGTGCTCATGCACTCGGGCCGGGACACGGGCTTTGGTGGAATGGGCTACACGCCTGCCTCGCAGGGCGGGCAGCACATCGTCGAGCGAAATCTCACGCGCCTGACCGTGCTCGTGGCCGCGCTCTTCGGCATCAACACGATCGCTCTCTTCTACGTTCTCTAGTTAGTTAGTGCCGCCGCCGGCGACGGCGCCGACCAGGCGGATCTCCTCGCTGCCGGCGAGCGCGGTCTCCAGTCCGTCGCGGTCACGCAGGTCCACTCCGTCCACGTAGACGTTGACGAGCGGGCGGAGCTCACCGCGCTCGTCGAAGATGAGGTCCACGATGGGAAGGGCGCGCAGCGCCTCCGCCACGGTTCCTGCGTCCAGCTCGAAGCGCTGCTGCCCGCCTGCCTCCGTCGCCAGTAGCGAGGGGAGGAGGACTACGGCCATGCGACGGCCTCGACCGAAAGGATCGGAGGCAGCTGCGATGCCGCCTCGCTCCAGCTCTCGCCTCCGTCCGCCGAGACGAACACCGACCCGCTCTGGGTGCCGAGGTAGACGCCGAATGGGTCGAGGCGATCGAAGGAGAAGCCTTCGCGCATGACGGCCACCCACGCAGGCTCGGGGAGCCCGTTCGAGGCCAGCTCCCAGCTCGCGCCCGCGTCCCGCGTCCTGTAGACGCCCAGGCGCCCGTCGGGCGTGACGCGGTTCTCGGCCCCGACCTCCGGGACGACGAATGCGGTGTCGGGCTCGCGCGGGTCGAGAGCGAGCGGGAAGCCGAAGCCGCTCGGCAAGCCGTTCCCCTCCAGGCGCTGCCACTGTTCGCCGCGGTCGTCGGAGCGGTAGACGCCACAGTGGTTCTGCTGCCAGAGGCGCTCGGGCTGCTGCGGATGGACGAGTAGCTTGTGCACGCACTGGCCGACCGGCGGGAAGGGGTCGGGGAGGAAATCGGCTGCCGTGCCCTGGTTGGCCGGCGTCCAGCTCCCCCCGCCGTCCTCGCTCCTGAAGACGCCGGCTGCGGAGATGCCGACGTACATCCGCTCGGGACTCAGCGGATCGAGCTGGATCGAATGGCAGCACATGCCGCCCGCCCCAGGGTGCCAGCGGTCGCGCGTCTCATGGCTCACCAGGCTCTCGACCGCCTCCCAGCTGGTGCCGCCGTCGTCCGAGCGGAAGAGGACACCCGGCGCGCCGCCGAGCCAGAGCCGGCCGTTCTCGTCTTCGCGGCCCGGCTCGACGTGCCAGGTCTTCTCGAGAGTGAGCCCACTCTCCTCGGGGAGGCCGAGCTCCTCTGCACGCGTCCACGAGACGCCTAGGTCGGTGGAGCGGTGGACGGTCGCGCCGTAGACCGGGCTGTTCGTCGCGGCGTGGATGGAGCCGTCGCGAGGGTCGAGAACGGCGTGAAAGACCTCCCACCCGACGAGATGCGGGCCCTCGAGCGTCCAGTCGCGGCGCTCGTCCCCCGCGACGAAGATGAAGAGGCCCTTCCTGGTGCCCACGAGGATCCGGACCATCAGAGGCCAGGTCCTGAGCCGGTGCCGACGATCGTGAACGCCTCCGTCGCCACCGCCGGCACGAGCGTGCCGAACGGGTAGCGCTCCTCGTAGAAGTCGCTGCGGTTCACCAGTTCGACGTCCTTCTCGAGCCCGACGAGGCTTTCGACCAGCTTGGGGAAGGACGTCGTGAACCGCAGGTTGACGAGCGGCTTCGAGACCTTGCCGCCCTCGATCCGGAAGGTGCCGTCGCGAGTCATGCCCGTGATGATCCCCTCCCGGGGGTCGACGACGCCGAGGTAATGCAGCCGGGTGACATAGATCCCCTCGCCGACGCGCGAGACGAGCTCCTCGCGAGTGGCGTCTCCGCCGGCCATCGTGAGGTTGAGGGGCAACGGGCCGAATCCCTGGACGGGCGCCGAGAGGGCATGGCCCGTGGACGTGCGCCCCCCTCCGGCGCGCTTCGCCGTGCGCCGATCCCACACCACATCCTTCGCCACGCCTTTGTCCACGATCGTCACACGTTGCTTCGGGACGCCTTCGAAGTCGAAGGCCTTGGGGAGGCCCCTCGGGGTCAGACCGTCGTCGACGAGCGTGAAGCTCTCGTGAAAGAGCTTCTCGTCGATGCGCCCGGAGAAGTAGCTCCTGCTCTCCAGGCAGGCGAGCGCGTTGAGGGACGTGAAGCCGAAGTACCACAGGAGCTCTGAGAACGCATAGGGCTCGAGCACCGCCGCGTGGGTTCCCGCCTCGATCTCCACGGCACCCTTCGTGCGCGCTGCCTTCTCGACCGCTTGCCGCGCCACGGCTGCAGGATCGAGCTCGGCCATCTTCCAGGAAGTCGCCTCGGCGTAGCCGGATTCCTCGTCCGAGGCCGCAATCGTGAGGACGCTCGCGTCCGTCATGGTCTGCGAGACGGTATGACCCGCACTCGAGGACACCGCCAGCTCCGTGAGGCCGCTCGTGAAGTAGCCGTACAGCCCATAGCCCGGTGCCGCCTCGATCGCTGCCGCGGCGGCCGCGGCCTGCTCCTCGGGTGTGAGCGCCGCCGTGGCCTCGTCGAAGCCCTCCACCTCTGGCACCGGCGTGGGGGCCTGGAGCCCGGCGTAGTCGGGATCGGCTCTCGCGCTGTCCGCGGCCTCGGCCGCCCTGCGCGCCGCTTCGCGCAGGCCTTCGTCGTCAGTCCTGTTGGTGACAGCGCAGCCGACCTTTCCGTCTCGAACGACACGGAGCGTCAACGTCTCGTTGCGGATGAGCGTCGGCTGGTGCACCTCGGAGGCTGCGAAGCGGGCGAAGCCGGAATCCTCCAGGTGCGCGACCGCGTCGGCCTCGTCCGCCTCCGCCGCTCGCCAGGCACGCTCGGCGAGCTCGAGGGCCCGTTCCGCCACGGCGCTCAAGACAGGACGCCCACCTGGACGTTGCGAAAGCGCCCCGCCGGGGTTCCGTGCGAGACGTGCGCGTGCTG
>JAIBJP010000022.1 GCA_020029625.1 Actinomycetota bacterium
TGACCGAGGCGATCAAGGGCGCCGTCGACGAGACGAACCGCCGCCGCGACATCCAGCTCCGCTACAACGAGGAGCACGGGATCACGCCGGAGTCGATCATCAAGGGCGTCTCCGACATCGCCGAGTTCCTCTCTCTCGAATCGCCGACCGTCCCCGGGAGGCGCGGTCGCGGGCGCCGCCAGGTCGAGGGCATGCGGCCCGAGGAGATCGAGAAGCTCGTGGTCTCGCTCGAGGAGGAGATGTACGCGGCCGCGGAGGAGCTCCGGTTCGAGTACGCGGCCAAGCTCCGTGACGAGATCAAGGAGCTCCGGCGGGAGCTTCAGGCGGCTGCCCAATCAGCGGCCTGAACGCGTGTTAGCGCGGGGTTGAGTGAGGCGCTAGTCGGTTATAGGCTTGGCCGGCTTGGTTCCTCGATTCCCCGGGAGAGGAGTCTTTTCAATGAGTAGTCGTCGCTTGCGGCCCGTTTTCCTGGCTGCCCTCACACTCGTTCTCGTACTGACAATCGGCCAGGGAGGCGTCGCTTCGAGCGCGCCGCCCGCTACGGCGCTCGCCGGCCCGAAGGCGATCTTCTTCGCGTCCGACGGCATGCGCCCCGACTTGATGGAGCGCTACGCGGGTCTCGGCCTGATGCCGAGCTACGCCGACCTCATGGCGACGGGCGTCCGCGGCAACAACGGACTCACCCAGGCGTTCCCGCCCAACACCGGCGTGGGGTGGTACACGCTCGCCACCGGTACGGGGCCCGGCGACCACGGGTCGACGAACAACACTTTCCACCGGACGGGCGAAAGCAACTTCAACAACTCGACGAGCTTCGCCGCCAACGGGATTCTCCAGGCTGACACGATCCAGCAGGCGGCCGAGAGAGCCGGGAAGACCGTCGTCTCGATGGAGTGGGTCGGCTCGCGCGGACTCGTGCCGGCGATGAAGGGCCCCGTCGTCGACTTCCGCACGTTCCTCTCGAACCGTGGGGTTCTCCTCAACTACGACCTGCCGGGGCAGCCGGCCGGAGCCAACACCTTCGGAGTCTCGTACCAGCGCGTCGACCTGGACGCCGCCTCGGGGTGGAGCAACGTGCCAGCCTCCCACAGCCCGGCCAAACAGGAGCAGCTGAAAGTCACGAACACCGCGTTCCCGAGCACCGACAACGTCGACCGCTTCTACGACCTCTTCATCTACGACTCGACCGACGACTCGATCACCAACTACGACAGCGTCCTGGTCGTCCCCTCCACCGCCGGTAAGAACGGCGCCTCGGCCGTAGCGGATCTCGCCCAGGGCGAGTGGGCCGATATCAAGGTGACGCTCACCGGTGGTCGGGCCGGCCAGACGGCAGGCTTCTACATGAAGGCGATCGAGGTGGCGAGCGACCTCTCCAAGTTCCGCATCTACTTCGCGTCGATCACGCGGGCGAACGCCAGTTACAACGCTCTCGGAAGCGGGCCCTCCGCCGCGTTCGAGGAAACGCTGAACCACGACTTTCCGTCGCCGACGGCGGGTGACTTCGCGCCGCTCGAGGCCGGGATCGTCGACGAGGACACCTACTCCGAGCAGGGCCTCAAGTGGAAGGACGCCCATTGGGCCTACCTTCGGTACATCATCGAGACGCTCGGAGTGACGCCCGATCTGCTCATGCTCGGCGTGCCTGTTACGGACGAGTTCAGCCATCAGTTCATGGCGCTTGTCACGCCAACGGACATGGACGGGAATCCGAACCCGTACTTCGACGACGCCACGGACGACAATGTCCCCGACGGCCGTATCATCCAGCGTGAGGGCTATATCCGCGCCGCGTACGCGGAGGCCGACCAGACGCTCGCGCTCGGCCGCTCGCTCATGGGGGCGGGAACGAACGTTGTCGCCACCTCCGACCACGGCTTCGCGCCTCAGTGGCAGGCGATCAACGCGCGGAAGGTGTTGTTCGACAAGACCGTATCCAGCTCGGCCGGGCCGGTCAGCCTGCACGCGAGCGGGGCGACGGCGACGGCCAACTGCCGCACCTCGACCACAGCACCCAACGATCTCACGAAGGCATGCTGGGCCGGGGGCACCGCGCAGATCTACGTCAACCCGACTCTGCCGAGCGGTGTTACCTACGAGCAGGTGCGGACGGCGGTCATCGAGGCATTCCAGGGACTGAACAGCGGCGGTGCGCGTGTCGTCGACCGGATCATGCGGAAAGAGGAGTTGCGTAACGTCGACGGCTCGGACTCGCTTCATCCCAACCGGAGCGGCGACGTGGTCGTCGTCTCCCGACCGCCGTACCAGTTCGACGCGGCCACGAGCGGCGTGGCGATCGCCTTCTCGCAGTTCTTCGGCCAGCACGGCTATCTGCCGAACCTCGTCGATCTCGCCCACAACGTGAACATGCACGCCACGTTCGTGGCCGCGGGCCCGGCCTTTCGTCCGCAGGCTCCGGTTTCGGGGATCCGCGCGATCGATTTGGCTCCGACCCTGTCGTACGTTCTCGGGGTCCCCGAGCCGCAGAACGCACGCGGCAAGATCCTGCTCAACCTCCTCAACGGGACGACCAACCTGCGCGAGATCGACATCCTCGACATCAGCGACTACCACGGCCAGCTCGTCCCGCTCAGCGAGGCGGCCGACTCGTTCGGGCCGACCTTCTCGATCGGCGGGGCGGCGTTCCTGAAGCCGTGGTTCGACGCCTACAGGGCCGAGAACCCCGGCCGTACGATCACCCTGACCGCGGGCGACGCGGTCGGCGCCACGCCACCGATCTCGGCAGCCTTCGGCGACAAGCCCACGATCGAGCTGATGAACAGGATGGGCTTCAACCTCGACGGGCTCGGCAACCACAACTTCGACCGCGGGGAGCAGTACCTCCGGAACGAGCTCATCCCGCTGGCGAACTTCAAGTACGTCTCTGCCAACATCGTCAACCCGACGACCGGTGAGCCGCCGGCCGAGTGGTCGAAGTCGCGTAACTTCGACATCGCCGGCGTCCGCATCGGGATCATCGGCTTCTCCAACGAGGACATCGCCGAGCTGACGAAGCCCGGCTCGCTCGGGCCGTTCGTCGTCACGAACGCGACGGCTGCGGTCAACAAGCGCGCGGCACAGCTCAACCAACAGAAGGGCATGGGGGCGATCGTCGCCATCGGCCACAACGGCGCGACGGCCGGGACGCTGAACGAGCCGTCCGGACCGCTCATCGAGCTGGCCGACAACGTCTCGAATGTCGATGCGATCATCGGCGACCACACCAACTTCCAGGTGGTCTCGCACCGGCCGAACGGCGTCCTGGTGACGGAGAACCTCAGCAAGGGCGTGCGCTTCACGAGGGTCCGGCTGGTCATCAACGCGGTCACCGGCAACGTGGTCTACAAGACGGCCGACTTCCACAAGCCGTGGAACATCGGCGTCACCCCCGATCCCGGGATCCAGGCTCGGATCAACGAGCTGAACGACCAGCTGCGCCCAATCATGGGCACAGTCATCGGCACCTCGAATCGGTTCGTACCCCGGTCTGACTCGTGCGGTCGCGTCGACGGGCGCCTGTGCGAGTCCCTTGTCGGCAACATCGTCACCGACGCGATGCGAACGACGTACGCGACCGACTTCGCGATCACGAACTCGGGAGGCCTGCGCGCCGACCTGACGTGCCCGACGACCGACAACCCGGACGACTTCTGTCCGGCCTACACGCCTCCGCCTTACCCGATCACGCGCGGTCAGGTGCTGGGCGTGCTGCCGTTCGGGAACACCGTGGCGACCGTCGATGTGAGCGGCGTCGAGCTGAAGCAGGCTCTCGAGAACGGCGTCTCCTCGATGCCGGCTGCGAATGGGCGTTTCCCGCAGGTGTCGGGACTCTGCCTCACGTATGACATCGTCGCGAGTGTGGGCAACCGCCTCACGAGCGTTGTCCGCCAAGCGGCCGACGGGTCGTGCACCGGCCCGGCGGTCGACCTCACAGCCGGATCGACGTACCACCTCGCCGTCAACGACTTCATGGCCGCCGGCGGCGATGGCTACCCGAACGTGGGCAGCCGCGCGCACAGCCAGGGCATCATGGATCAGGTGACGGCCGACTACGTAACGGCCAACACGCCGGTCAGCCCGGCCATCCAAGGTCGCATCGTCTGCCAGGACTCGAACGGCGCGACGGCCCCCAACTGCCCGCTGATCACGGCGCCGTAGCCGACGTGCAAAGGCTCGAGCCGCTCAGCTGGCGACGCTGAGTGGCTCGAGCCCGCGGGGAAAGCGGCGGTCGGCGATCTGAGCCCACTGGTTCCCGGCCCAGGCGTACGTGAGGACCCGAATGGAGCGCTCGTCCACCTCGTAGAGGTGCAGGCCGCGGGCCTCGCCCCGGCGCTTGGGACGCGGCTGGCCCAGGCCGGGAGCGGTGACGACCGTCGTTCCTCTCACCGGTCCGCCGACGACCTCGAACTCGCGCCGCTCGCTCACCGCGCTCTGGTGCACGTGACCGGAGACGATCAGCTCGGCTCCTGCGTCGACCAGCGATCCGAGCAGCGTCGAGCGCTTGGCGATCGTCCGCTTCACGCTGCGCCAGGGAGCGCCGAGCAGGTGGTGATGGAGGGCGACCATGCGCAGCGCCGTTTCCGGTGCGTCCGCGAAGACGCGGCGCACATGCTCGAGCTGGGCGCTGCGGACCGCGCCGCCCTGCTGCTTCCAGGGCCGTACGGAGTTCAGGCCGCAGACGACGAGCCGCTCGGACCGATAGACCGGCTCGAGCTCCGGCCAGCAGCGCCGAAACTCCTCGAAGGTCCGCGTGAAGCGCCAGGGAGGCCAGCGGGGGATGTCGTGGTTACCCGGGATGACGAGGAGCGGGGCGTCCAGCGAGCGCAGCAGGGCGGCCGCCCGCTCGTGTTGGGCCTGCGTATTCCGGTGCGTGAGGTCACCGCTCGCGACAACGAGCTCCGGTCGGCTCTCGGCCACGAGCGTGCGGAGATCGCCTTCCACCTCGGGTTCTTCCTGCGTTCCTGCGTGAAGGTCGGAGACCTGCAGGACGCGTAGGGGTGGCATCAGGCGGGGAGACTATAGTTTGAGCCATGGTCGACGAACCTACCGAGATCTTCGACGACATGTACCTGGGCCTTCGGGCGGGCGCCGCCGGGCGCAAACAGCGCCGCGGCGAGCCGCTTTCCGCCGAGGAGCAAGAGGCGATCGGCCGGTGGCAGCGCCTGGCGCCCTGGCGCAAGGCAGTCGCCATCGGCGGGTTTGCCGTCGGTACCTTCGGGCTTGGCTTCGCCGCTGGCGGCCTCATCTTCGGCCGCTGGCGCCCACGCCGCGCCCGCTGAGCCCGCCTCAGCCTTCCTCTACCTCCTTGGCGGGGAAGAGCACCGCCGGCACGTCCTCGTCGGCGGGATTGCGGTGACGGATGATGACGTCCACCAGCGTCGCGAAGACAGCCGCGACGGGAATCGCCAGGAGCACGGCAAAACCCCCGAAGAGGATCCCGATCGCGGTGACAGAGACGAGCACCGTCAGCGGTGTGAGCCCGACCGCGTGGCCGAGCACGCGCGGGATGACGACGTAGTCCTCGAGTAGTCGCACGCCGAGCACCGCGAGGCCGGCGGCCAGCGCGAGCTCCCACGACTGCGTGAGGCCGACGCCGATCGCCACTACTCCTGCCGCTATCGGCCCGATCACGGGGACGATCTCCACGAGCCCGGCGAAGATCGCGATCAGGAGCCAGAACGGGAGGCCGATCAAGTAGAAGATCAGGCTCAGGAGCGACGCGACGAAGAAGATGAGTAGGAGCTGGCCGCGGACATACGCGCCCAGCTTCATGTCGATCAGGTTCCACGTATCCCGGACTACGCGTCTGCGCTCTCGGGGGAGCATCGACAGCACGAGGCCCTCCGCTCGGTCGCGCTCGAAGATCCAGTAGGCACCGCACGCGAGGGTGAAGAAGATCCCCAAGAACACTTCGAACACGGTGAAGGTGACCGAGAGCGCAGGATCGAGGATGTCCTTTCCGGCCGGGAGCTCGTCAAGGCCGGTCTGCACCCGCTTGAGGATTTCGTGCTTGAAGCCGGTGGATGCCTTCGTCTCCTTCTGCAGCTCGGAGCTCGAGGTCGGAATGCCGCCGAGCGCGTTGTCGACCTGGTCGATCGCCCGAGGTACAACCGCCCAGAGGAGCAGCGCGATCACTCCGAGCAAGACGGCGTAGTGGGCAAGGACGCCGATTCCACGCGGGATGCGGTAGCGATGGAGCCACTCGACGCTCGGGCGCATGGCCGCCGCGATGATGAAGGCCAGGAAGAGCAGCGCGATGACGATGCGCAGCTTCCAGAGCGCGAGCGCGAGCGCGACCACGGCGACGACGATCAGCGCCGCGACGAACGCCTTACGGGCTGTGTCCTTCATGTTCGGGATTCTCGCCGTAATAGTGCCTACGGAAACGAGGATTTCCACGCGTCCGCGCAGAACTCCTCCGCATGCTGGGGTATCTGGAGCCGGGTGAGCAGGTGCGTCTCGAGGAGAGGCCTCACGCGGCCGCGCTCGCGCGTCCGCTGGGGTGGTCCATGTTCCTCGCCCTCGTGGGCGGGATCCTCGTTCTCCTCGCACCGGCCTCGCTGGGGCTCGTCGGCGCTCTGCTCCTCGCGGCAGCGGCCCTGCATGCGCTCGCGGCGGTATGGCGATGGGATCGCACCCACCTCATCCTCACCACCGACAAGCTGTTCGTCATCCACGGAATCGCGCAGAGACGCGCTGCGGCGGTGCGCCTGGCCCGGGTGGGTCCGGTGGAGATGGAGCAGAGCGTTGTGGGGCGGATTTGCGGCTACGGGACCGTGATCGCCGGCGACCTCGAGATCCCTTTCGTCCCGGATCCCGACCGCGTCTGCAGTCTCGCAGGCTAAGCCCTCTTAGTAGGCTGAGGGCGCGATGCGCCCGCTCGGGACCTGGGTCGTCATCGGAGCGCTTGCGCTCATCGGGCTGTTCGCGGCGCGAGATGCGCTGCGCGGCGACGAGGCTCCGGCGTCGAGCCCTGCCGTCCAGAGGCTCGAGAAGCGGCGCAACCCGCCTCCGGCGATCGCCACGCCGCCCCTGATAGCCGAGAACGAACGGTTGGCCGCCGGGCTGCAGGCCCTCGGAGCAGGCGGGGTCCTCTATCTCACGGACACCAACTGCCGCCGCTACCTGCTCGGGCTTCCCGCGCTGCTGTGGACGACCGCGCAAGGCCTGCCCGGGCCGGATTGCCCAGGAGCCGGACGTCCGGTCGTGAGCGAGCGTTCCGGGCTGACCGCTGAGCAGGTCGGAGCGGAGACGATCGAGGTTTCCTCCGAGATCTGGAGCTTCAGGTTTCCTGGGTTCTCGCCCACGTTCAAGCCGGGTGGGACGTTGACGTACGTGCGCGACGGGCGCGTCTACGAATGGACCTCGGCTTGTCCGGCGGGGGCTGCGACAGTGACCTTCCGAGGGCTCCGGGAGATCGACCGCTGCCCCAGACAGGTGCGCGGGGTGCCCCCGCTCGTACAGGAGCTCGTCTGGTCCGGGGAGAACGACTTTGCCGTCATTGCAGGACCCCCGGGAGTCCGCTCCTTGCTCGTGAAGCGAGACGGACGAGCGAGCTCGCTTTTCAAGAGCGTGGGAGCTTCCTTGAGCGGTCTCGTGGCCAGCCCGCACGGGCGCTATTTCGGCGCGCGTGTGGCCGGGAGCATGTTCGTCTTCGACAGCCGCCGGCCTGGCAATCTCGCGCTCCCGTCCGGCGCGGAGCTCTCGACAGCCGTGACCTGGTCGCCGGACGAGCGCTTCACGGCTCTTGCCTCGAAGAGCTCGGTCTACGTCTATCCGGGGGACAGGCCTGGCCGGGCCGTCAGGTTGCCGCTGACGGCAATCGAGCTCGACTGGCGCTGACAAGCGAACACTTGTTCGATCCGACCCGCGGGCTAGACTGGAATCCATGGCGGCTGAAGAGCTGGTCGTACACGGCGCGCGGGAGCACAACCTCAAGGACGTCACCGTCCGGCTGCCGCGCAATGCGCTGATCTGCGTCACCGGGCTGTCCGGCTCCGGGAAGTCCTCGCTCGCCTTCGACACCATCTACGCGGAAGGCCAGAGGCGGTACGTGGAGTCGCTCTCGGCGTACGCGCGCCAGTTCCTCCAGATGATGGAGAAGCCCGATGTGGACTCGATCGACGGGCTTTCGCCGGCCATCTCGATCGACCAGAAGACGACCTCGCGGAACCCCCGCTCGACGGTCGGCACGGTCACGGAGATCTACGACTACCTGCGCCTGCTCTACGCGCGCATCGGGCAGCCTCATTGCCCGGTCTGCGGGCGCCCGATCGCCGGTCAGTCGATCGAAGCGATCGTCGACCAGATCCTCCGGCTTCCGGAGGGGACGAAGTTCACCGTCAACGCGCCGGTCGTCCGCGACCGCAAGGGCGAGTACAAGGACCTCCTCGAGCAACTGCGCGGCGAGGGTTTCACCCGCGTGAAGGTGGACGGCGAGCAGCGGCTCCTCGAGGAGGAGATCGACCTCGACAAGAAGTTCAAGCACACAATCGAGGTGATCGTCGACCGGCTGACGATGAAGCCGGACATCCGGCACCGTCTCTTCGACTCGATCGAGACGGCGCTCGCCCTCGCGGACGGGCTGGTGACGATCGACCTCGTGGACACCGGCGAGGAGCAGACGTTCTCGGAGCGCTTCGCCTGCCCCGAGCACGGGGTCGGCCTACCGGAGCTCCAGCCGCGGATCTTCAGCTTCAACTCACCGCACGGCGCCTGCCCTCGCTGCACGGGGCTCGGTGCGCAGCAGGAGATCGACCCCGACCTGCTCGTCCCGGATCCCGAGCTTTCCATCTCCGAGGGAGCACTCGTGCCGTGGTCCGTGGGGAACTCGACCTATTACGAGTCGGTGATCCAGGCGATCGCTGACCGCTACGAGATCGACATCGACAAGCCGTGGCGCGACCTGACCGAGGAGCAGCAGAACCTCTTCCTCTACGGGACGGACGGCGACAAGGTCTACGTCACCTATCGGAACCGAATGGGGCGCAGGCGGGCCTACATGCTCGCCTTCGAAGGCATCGTCCCGAGCCTGGAGCGTCGCTACCGCGAGACCGACTCCGCGGGGCAGCGCGAGCGGATCGAGGAGTACATGAGCTTCAGGCCGTGCCCGGTCTGCAAGGGCGCGCGCCTGAAGCCCGAGGTGCTTGCGGTCACGGTCGGCGGCAAGAACATCCACGAGTTCACGCAGATGTCGGTCACGCGCGCGGCCGAGTTCCTGGAGGGCCTGCAGCTGACCGAGACCGAGGAGCTGATCGGCCGGCGGATCACCAAGGAGATCCGCGAGCGGCTCGCGTTCCTCGAGAACGTCGGCGTGGGCTACCTGCAGCTCGACCGCGCGGCCTCGACGCTCTCGGGTGGTGAGGCGCAGCGGCTGCGGCTCGCGACGCAGATCGGCTCCCAGCTCGTCGGGGTGCTCTACATCCTCGACGAGCCGTCCATCGGCCTGCATCAGCGCGACAACGGGAAGCTGATCGCGACGCTCGACAGGCTCCGCGATCTCGGCAACACCGTGCTCGTCGTCGAGCACGACGAGCAGATGATGCGCTCGGCCGACTGGCTGGTGGACATGGGTCCGGGTGCCGGCGAGCACGGCGGCCATGTGGTCGCCGAGGGCCGGGCCGAGCAGGTCGAGCAGAACCCGAAGTCGGTCACCGGCCAGTTCCTCTCCGGCGAGCGGACCATTCCTGTGCCGGAGCGGCGTACAGACGATGCCGGCTCCTTCTGGGTGCGGGGAGCGACCCAGCACAACCTCAAGTCGATCGACGTCGAGTTCCCCGTGGCGAAGTTCATCACCGTCACGGGTGTGTCCGGATCAGGCAAATCCACGCTGGTCAACGAGATCGTCTACAAGGCTCTCGCCAACCGCCTTCACCGGATGCGCGTCAAGCCCGGCGAGCACGCGGGTTGTGAGGGCATCGAGTGCTTCGACAAGGTGATCGACATCGACCAATCGCCCATCGGCCGTACGCCCAGGTCGAACCCCGCCACGTACACCGATCTCTTCACTCCGATCCGCGAGCTCTATGCCCAGACGCCAGACGCCAAGGTGCGTGGCTACAAGCAGGGCCGCTTCTCGTTCAACGTCCGTGGGGGGCGCTGCGAGACGTGCAAGGGCGACGGGACGATCAAGATCGAGATGCACTTCCTCCCGGACGTCTACGTCCCCTGCGAGACGTGCGGTGGCAAGCGGTACAACCGCGAGACGCTCGAGGTGCGTTTCAAGGGGAAGTCGATCGCCGAAGTCCTCGAGATGTCCGTCGAGGAGGCGCTCGCCTTCTTCGCCAAGATCCCGAAGATCCGTCGGCGGCTGCAGACGCTCCACGACGTGGGGCTGGACTACATCAAGCTCGGTCAGCCGGCGACGACGCTTTCAGGCGGGGAGGCCCAGCGGATCAAGCTCGCGAAGGAGCTCTCGAAAGTGGCGACGGGCAAGACGCTCTACATCCTCGACGAGCCCACGACCGGGCTTCATTTCGCAGATATCGAGAAGCTCCTCGACGTTCTCCAGCGACTCGTGGACGCGGGCAACACCGTGCTCGTGATCGAGCACAACCTCGACGTGATCAAGCAGGCCGACTGGGTCGTCGACCTGGGGCCGGAGGGCGGCGAGGCCGGGGGAGAGGTGATCGCGACCGGGACGCCGGAGCAGGTCGCGGAGGTGGAGGAGAGCTACACGGGCCAGTTCCTCCACCAGGTGCTGCCCGGTGTCGCGGCTGCGGCGGCCTAGTGGACGCGGAGGCGCCGACCGCCACCGAGCCCAGCGCCGACCGCGAGTGGTGGCTGCGGACGCTCGCGATCTTCCAGAGCCCGCGGATCGTCTTCGAGGCGCTGCGGGACGAATCCAAGGAGCAGGCCGAGGCGCGGCAGGAGCCGGTGCTCGCGCTCGTGCTGCTCGCGGGGATCGCCGGTGTGCTGCTCGCCCCGTCGACCGGGCGGCTGCTCGACCAGGACCTCGTCGACAACAGCCTCGCGGTCGTCGCGGTGTTGATCTTCCTCGCCGGCGCGATCTACGGCGCCGCGGCGTACTGGATCGGAGGCGCGTCGCTCTTCGTCGGGCTCAAGGGGGCCGGCAGCCAGGGGAGCTACAGGCGCGCGCGTCACCTGCTCGCCTTCGCGGCTGCTCCGCTCGTGCTCGGGCTCGTGCTCGTCTGGCCCGTTCGCCTCGCCGTCCATGGGAGCGACACGTTTCGCTCCGGGGGCGGCGACACCGGCGCGGCGGTCACGGTCTTCGACGCGATCCTCGCGCTGTTCGCCGCCTGGGCGTTCGGGCTCCTCGTCTACGGGATCAGCGTGGTCGAGCGTTGGAGCGTGCTCCGCGCTGCTGTCTCGCTCGCCCTCATGCTGCTCGCCGTCGTGATCGTCACGCTTCCGTTTCTGATTCCGCTTTCGAGCCGCTGAGGAAGGCGGCCAGCTCCTCGTCGGGGATCGAGTAGGTGTGCTCGTCGCCCGGGAACGCCCCCGAGCGCACGTCGGCCGCATAGCGCTCGATCGCGTCCCGGATCTCGGTCGCGAGCTCCGCGTAGCGCTTGACGAAGCGCGGCTTCTTCCCTTGATAGAGGCCAAGGAGGTCGTGGTAGACGAGGACCTGGCCGTCGCAGTCCCGTCCGGACCCGATGCCGATCGTCGGGATGGTGAGGTCTTCCGTGATCCGGGCAGCGACCGCAGCCGGGACGGCCTCGAGAACCAGCGAGAAGCAACCCGCCTGCTCGAGCGTGCGGGCGTCTTCCAGCAGCTGCCGAGCGCGGGCCGAGGTGCGGCCCTGGGCGCGGAACCCGCCCAGCATCGTCGCGGACTGCGGCGTCAGCCCGATGTGTCCCATGACGGGGATGCCGGCGCCGACGAGTGCGAGAACGCGTGAGACGGTCGGGCCCGCCCCCTCGACCTTGACGGCGTCGGCGCCCGCCTCCTTCACGAAGCGCACGGCGCTCCGTACCGCTTCCTCGTCGGAGACCTGGAAGGAGCCGAAGGGCATGTCGGCGACGACGAGGGGACGCTTCGCACCGCGCACCGCAGCGCGAGTCAGCATCACCATCTCGTCCATGCTCGCCGGAACCGTCGACTCGTAGCCGAGGACGGTCATCGCCGCTGAATCACCCACGAGGACGATGTCAACACCCGCGGCGTCTGCCAGCGAACCGCTGGGGTAGTCGTAGGCGGTCACCATCACGATCCGCTCTCGGCGCCTCTTCATGTCCGCGAGGTCGGTCAGAGGCAGCTTGCCGCTGGTCTCGGGTCGGCTGGTCATGGATCTCCCTCCAGGAGGACGTTGTCGATCAGGCGAACGCGGCCGGCGCGCGCGGCGGCGAGCAGATGGAAGCGGCCGTCGAAGCGGGCTGTCTCGACGTACTCGAGCTCGAGGACCGGCTCCGACGAGAGGATCTCGCGCGCGGTAGCAACAGGATCCTTGCCGTGCTCATGGGCCTCCTGGCCGGCGAGGAGGCCCCGCGGGAGCGCGGCTGCGGCGGCGCGCTCTTCGGGTGACAGGAGGACGTTCCGCGAGCTCAGCGCGAGACCGTCCTCGTCTCGAATCGTGGGGAGGATGCGAATCTCGATTCCCAGATCGAGGTCGCGCACGAGCTGCTCCACGACCGCTGCTTGCTGCGCGTCCTTCTGCCCGAAGTAGGCCCGGCGCGGCCGGACGATGTTGAAGAGCTTGAGGCAGGCCGTCGCTACACCGCGGAAGTGTCCCGGGCGAGCGGCGCCTTCGAGGCCCTGCGTCAGACCCTCGACCTCCACCCAGGTCTGGAACCCCTTCGGGTACATCTCCTCGACCGTCGGGATGAACAGGAAGTCCACCCCTTCCTCTTCCGCGGTCCGAATGTCGTCCGTCTCGTCTCGGGGATACGCATCGTAGTCCTCGCCGGGACCGAACTGCGCCGGGTTCACGAAGATGCTCGCGACGACTGTGTCGCACTCGTTGCGGGCCGCCTCGAGGAGCGCGATGTGGCCCGCGTGCAGCGCACCCATCGTCGGTACGAGGCCGACTTCGAAACCGCTGGGCAGTCCTTCGCGGAGCTCACGCAGGGCGTTGATCGTCCGGGCGATCCTCATCGCGAATGCACCCTCAGGAGCGCCGCCTCCGTGTCTGCGAGCGCGCGGTACAGCGGGAGCAGCTCGGGCCTACGCGCACCGATCGCCTCGACATGGCGCTCGATCGTCGTCCAGTCTCCGCGGACGAGCGGCCCGGTGTGGCTGAAACCGTTCTCCATGGTTCGACGCATGAGGGGCTCGAGCGCTTCGGGCGGGCCTCCGGCAGCTTCCATCAGTTCGGCTGCCACGTCGTGCAGCGTGACGAGGAAGGCCGACGCGAAGTGCGCGGCCGCGTGGTAGAGAGGCCGCTCGTCGTCGTCGAGCTCGAAGGGCGTGACGCGGAGCAGAGCCGCGAGGGTGCGGCCGGCCGCGAGCGCCTCCTCGTCCTCGCCGCTGACTGCCGCCCAGGAGCCGTCGAACTGCTCGGGGCCGAGGTCGAGGATGAACGTCTGGAGAGGGTGGAAGCTGAAGCGCCGTTCGTGAGGGGCGAGCGCGTCGAGGCGGCAGGCGCCGCTCGTATGCGCCACCCAGGGCCCGGGCTCGATCGCCTGCGCCACCTCCGGGATGACCCGGTCCGGCACGCAGATGACCACGACCTCCGCGTCGCCGACCTCGACCTCGCGGCCCGTGGTCCACGTCGGGACTCGCTCGCCCAGGCGGGCGGCTAGGGCCTTGCCGACGCGTCCGGCGCCGACGACGCATGCTGATTTGAAGGTCACAGAGCTCCAGTTCCTGAGTGGATACCGGGCATTGGAAGTGTAGCCCGAGGCGAAATGGGGCCGCCGAAGCCGGACATGAACAGTCATGTCATCGTTGCCGGACGTGTCAGGCGCCGGATCCCGACGCGATCACTTCCAGGCCGTGTACGAGGCGAACTACCACCGTGTGCTCGGGTACGCGCTGCGGCGCGTAGGGCGCGACGACGCGGCTGACGTAGTCGCCGAGACGTTCCTCGTCGCCTGGCGGCGGTTCGACGAGGTGCCGGCGGGCGAGGCGGCGCGGCTGTGGCTGTACGGGACCGCGCGGCGCGTCGTGGCCAACCAACAGCGTGGGAAGCGGCGGCGCGAACGACTGACTCAGCGCATCCAGACGGATGTTGGGCACGAGGGCGAGCCCTGTCGGGTGGACGACAGCCTCGGTGCGGTCGCGGCCGCATTTGCGAGGCTGCGGGCGGACGACCGCGAACTCCTCGCGCTCGTCGCCTGGGAGGGACTGGACGCCCGCGAAGTCGCACAGGTCTGCGGCTGCTCGCGGAACGCAGCGCGCATCCGCATCCATCGCGCGCGCCGTCGGTTCGCGCACAAGCTCGCTCGCGTCGGCGGGTCGGTGAAACAGAACCCGGTTGGCGGACATGTATCCGAGGCCTATGAGTAAGTACGCAAATCCAGTCGACGCTCTGATCGCCGAGCTCGCTCCGGTGCGCGACGACGAGCTCCTCGCTGCGCAGGGCTCCTCCGATGCTCCTGCGCTGTTCGCGACGATCGTCGCGTCGCCTGCCGACACGGGCGCGGACAGGCAGCTCCGCCGCCGCCGCGGCCGTGCGCTCGCATTCGCCGCGGCTGTGGTGTTGGCGGCTGTTCTTTCGATCCCTGCGCTCGGGGTGGGAGAGGAGATCGTAAGCATCTTTGGAGGATGGCCGAGTGAACCCGATTATCCGGCCCCGGTGCCCTCAGCATCCGACCTCATCATCGTCTCCGGCGAGCACGGTGTGGCCTGGAAACTCGTTGCGACGAGGAGCGATCAGGGTCTCTGCCTGGGGCTGGTGTACGGCTCCGGCCGCGGCGAGGAGGTCGGTCAGGCGAGCTGCGGGTACGTCGATCTACGGGGTGATCTCGACCCCGAAGTCCGGGGCGACCCGTCTACGAAATGCCTCGCGTCGCCGACCGAGGTCGTCTCCTGTGGAAGTCTTCCCCGCCACTGGATCGACTTCGCATACGGAACCGACCCTGATCCCCACTTTACGGGCCCAGGCAAAGACCTGACCCGGATCATCGTCTTCGGCGCGACCGCCGCGGATGTAGCGAGGGTCGACCTCCTCCTCACGAACGGCGAGACCGTGCGCGCCCGCCTCGTCGAGCAGCCGCAGGGCATCGGCGCCCACCTGAACTTCTACTGGGCGGCCCTGCCCCTCGAGGACGGATACACGGAGTCAGCAGAGCTCCGGATCGTGATCGAGATGGTGATCGCAAGGGATTCCGCCGGGCACGTCCTTGAGCGTCGAGTGGCTGCCTGGAACGGAAATCCAACGGGAGATCCAGACGGGCCCCCGCCACCGAGCGCTCAGTGATGCCTCAGTCGCTACGCTTGAGGGGATGGCCCAGAAGGTGCAGAAGACCGAACAGGAGTGGCGCGAGGCGCTGTCGCCCGAGCAGTACCGTGTGTTGCGCGAGAAGGGAACCGAGCGCGCCTTCACCGGGGCATACCACGCCACGAAGGAGCCGGGCGCCTATCGCTGCGCCGGTTGCGGGAGCGAGGTTTTTCGCTCGGACACCAAGTTCGAGTCGGGCACAGGCTGGCCGAGCTTCTACGAGCCTGCGAGCTCGGATGCCGTCGAGACGGAGCGTGACTGGGGCCTCCTCGTCCCGCGGACCGAGGTGCACTGCGCGAGCTGCGGCGGCCATCTCGGCCATGTCTTCGGAGACGGCCCGCAGCCGACCGGCCTCCGTTACTGCATCAACTCTTGCGCGCTCGACCTCGAGCCCGAAGACTCCGAGTAGCGGTCCCCGAAGCCGTTTGCAGTGCGTCCGGGTACCTGCCTAGACTGCCTCGGCGATGCCGATCTACGAGTTCGTGTGCATGACGTGCGAGAGCCACTTCGAGGAGCTCTTGGGGCTGGACGCCGGCGATCCTGAGTGCCCGGAGTGCGGCTCTGGAAAGACTCGCCGCCAGCTCTCCGTCTTCGCGACTCACGGCACCGCCGGACAGCCCAGCTTCGGCGGACCTTCTGGGGGCGGCTGCTGCGGCGGGGGCTGTGGCTGCGGATCCTGAGGTTCTGAATCGCCGCGCCGTGCTCGCGGCGTACGCGACCGAAACCGCTGCCTGCTTGCGCTGCCGGCTGGCGTCGGGCCGCACGCAGGTCGTCTTCGGCGTCGGAAACCCCGACGCGGACCTCCTGTTCGTCGGGGAGGCCCCGGGCTTCCACGAGGACCAGCAGGGCTATCCGTTCGTCGGCCAGGCGGGCAAGCTCCTCGACAAGCTCCTCGAGGGGATCGGCTTGACGCGCGAGGACGTGTACATCGCGAACGTGATCAAGTGCCGCCCGCCGGGCAACCGCGATCCTCAGCCGGACGAGATCGAGGCCTGCGAGGCGCACCTCTTCCGCCAGATCGAGCTGATCGAGCCCAAGCTGATCGCGACGCTCGGGAACTTCGCCACGAAGCTCCTGTCCGGCAAGCCCCATGGGATCACTCGCGTGCACGGTCGCCAGCAAGAGACAACGCTCGGAGGACGGTCGGTCACGCTGTATCCGCTCTACCATCCGGCCGCTGCGCTCTATACCCCGGCCATGCTGCGTACGCTCGAGGACGACTTCCGCCGCATCCCGGAGCTCCTGGCCGAGGAGACAGGCGTTCCTGCACAGGTGATCCAGTTTCCGACGGCCGTTCCGCAAGCGCCGTTGTCGGCCGCCGAGCAACTCGGCCTCTTCTAGGAGGGCTTGACGAAACATCACCTGTGCCGCCGGAGGCGCGCCGCTCGCCCCAACGCATCCGCGTTCAGAATGACGCGTCGCCCCGTATCCAGATTCGATACGAGGGCTCCCTGCGTCC
>JAIBJP010000082.1 GCA_020029625.1 Actinomycetota bacterium
CTCGTACTTGGTGAGGAGCTCGCGCACCTCCATCTCGACGAGCTCGAGCAGCTCGGGGTCGTCGACCATGTCGGCCTTGTTGAGCGCGACGACGATCGAGGGGACCTCGACCTGGCGGGCGAGCAGGATGTGCTCGCGCGTCTGGGGCATCGGGCCGTCCGCGGCCGAGACGACCAGGATCGCCCCGTCCATCTGGGCGGCGCCCGTGATCATGTTCTTGATGTAGTCGGCGTGCCCGGGGCAGTCGACGTGCGCATAGTGGCGGTTCGCCGTCTCGTACTCCACATGAGACGTGTTGATCGTGATGCCGCGCGCCTTCTCCTCCGGCGCGTTGTCGATCGACTCGAACGACCGCGCGTTCGTGTTCGTGCCCTGCTCGGCGAGCACCTTCGTAATCGCCGCCGTGAGCGTTGTCTTTCCATGGTCGATGTGACCGATGGTGCCCACGTTGAGATGGGGCTTCGTCCGCTCGAACTTCTGCTTTGCCATGTGACCTCCGTCTTCTCCTTTGCTACGAGCCCTGCGCCGCGGAGACGATCTCGCCCGCGATCGTCTGAGGCGCTTCCTCGTAACGGTCGAACTGCATGGTGAACGTGGCGCGACCCTGGGTCGTCGAACGCAGGTCGGTCGCGTAGCCGAACATCGTGGCAAGCGGAACGCGGGCGCGAATCGCTTGCGCATTTCCCCGCGGCTCGAGGCCTTCGACCCTGCCGCGGCGAGAATTGAGATCTCCCATCACGTCGCCGAGGTACTCCTCCGGCGTCACGACCTCCACGGCCATGATCGGCTCGAGGATCTTCGGCTTGGCCCGCTGAGCCGCGTTCTTGAAGGCCATCGAGCCGGCGATCTTGAAAGCCATCTCGCTCGAGTCCACGTCGTGGTACGAGCCGTCGACCAGCTCGATGCGGATGTCGACCACGGGGAAGCCGGCGAGCACTCCCGATTCCATGGACTCCTGGATCCCGAGGTCTACGGACGAGATGTACTCGCGCGGAATCTTGCCGCCGACGATCTTGTCGATGAACTCGTAGCCCTCGCCCGGCTCGGAGGGCTCCAGATTGATCACGGCGTGGCCGTACTGACCGCGGCCGCCCGTCTGGCGCACGAAACGGCCCTCGACCTTGTCCACGCGCTTCCCGACCGTCTCACGATACGCAACCTGCGGGCGGCCCACGTTCGCGTTGACGTTGAACTCGCGCATGAGGCGGTCGACGATGATCTCGAGGTGGAGCTCGCCCATGCCGGCGATGATCGTCTGGCCGGTCTCCTCGTCGCTTCGCACGCGGAACGTCGGATCCTCTTCCGAGAGCCGTCCGAGGGCCTGGGCCAGCTTGTCCTGGTCGGCCTTCGTCTTCGGCTCGATCGCCACGGAGATGACCGGATCCGGGAACGTCATCGACTCGAGCCGGATCGGAGCCGTCTCGGTCGCGAGGGTGTCGCCGGTCGTCGTGGCCTTCAGCCCGACGGCCGCCACGATCTCGCCTGCGCCGATCTCCTCCCGCTCCTCGCGGTGATTCGCATGCATCTGGAGCAGACGGCCGATGCGCTCCGTCTTGCCGGTCGTGACGTTGAGGACGCGGTCGCCGGCGGCGACCTTGCCCGAGTAGACGCGGAAGTAGGTCAGCTTGCCGACGTAGGGGTCGCTCATGACCTTGAAGGCCAGGGCGGAGAAGGGCTCGTCCTCGGCGGGACGGCGCGAGAGCTCATGCTCGGTGCGCGGGTCGACGCCGTGAATGGGCGGGACGTCGAGCGGGCTCGGCAGATAGTCGACGACCGCGTCGAGCAGCGGCTGCACGCCCTTGTTCTTGAAGGCGGAGCCAAGCAGGACCGGCGTCACCGTGATGGCGAGGGTGGCCTTGCGCAGCGCGCGCCGGATCATCTCCGGCGTCACCGAGGCTTCGTCGGTCAGATACGTCTCGAGCAGCTCCTCGTCGTGCTCGGCGACGGCGTCGATCAGCTGATGGTGGTAGGCCTCAGCCTGCTCCTGGAGCTCGGTCGGGATCTCGATCGTCTTCGGCTCCATGCCGAGCGCGTCGTCCCAGACGACGCCCTGCATCTCGATCACGTCGACGACGCCGCGGAAGTGCTCCTCGGTTCCGATCGGAAGCTGGATCGGCACGGCCTTGGCCCCGAGGCGGTCGACCATCGACTGCACGGCCGCGAAGAAATCGGCGCCGACGCGGTCCATCTTGTTGATGAAGGCGATGCGCGGCACGCCGTAGCCGTCGGCCTGGCGCCAGACGGTCTCCGACTGCGGCTCCACACCGGCGACAGAGTCGAAGACGGCGATCGCGCCGTCGAGCACGCGCAGGCTGCGCTCCACCTCGACCGTGAAGTCCACGTGCCCGGGCGTATCGATGATGTTGATACGAAAATCGCGCCAGAAAGCCGTTGTGGCCGCGGAGGTGATCGTGATGCCGCGCTCCTGCTCCTGGGCCATCCAGTCCATGACGGCGGCGCCCTCGTGCACCTCGCCCATCTTGTGAGTGCGACCGGTGTAGTAGAGGATCCGCTCGGTCGTCGTCGTCTTCCCCGCGTCGATGTGGGCCATGATCCCGATGTTGCGGACGCGGTCGAGCGCGATCTTCTTGCCGGTGGTGGTCGTGGCGTTCATCAGCGATCACCTTCCGAACAGATCGCGCTCTCGGGCAGCGAGAAGCGATACGCATTCGCGTTCGGAATGACGCAAAAGTGCGTGTAACTCGACGCGGATGCGTATACGGGTGCGACCGAGGACACAGCGAGGCGATGCTTCGCAGCGGTCCCGGGAGTGCGAGATGTGAGGAAGGGGGTCGCCAAAATCGGCTACCAGCGGTAGTGCGCGAAGGCCTTGTTGGCCTGCGCCATCCGGTAGAGGTCGTCCTTGCGCTTGAACGCGCCGCCCTGCTGGTTGAGCGCGTCCAGGATCTCGTTGGCGAGCTTCTCGTCCATGTGCTTCTCGCGCCGGTCTCGCGCGTAGGAGACGAGCCAGCGCACGGCGAGAGTACGCGCGCGTCGCTGCGGCACCTCGACGGGCACCTGATAGTTCGCGCCGCCGACGCGGCGTGACCGCACTTCGAGAACCGGGGTGACGGTCTTCACCGCCTGCTCGAGGACCTCGACCGGCGGCTTGCCGGTCTTCTCCCCGACGAGGTCCAGGGCGCGATAGACGATCTGCTCCGCGGTCGACTTCTTCCCGCGGTTCATGACCTTGTTGATCACCTGGCTGACGAGCTTCGAGCTGTAGACGGGATCCGGCTCGGGCTCGCGCGCCTGAATCTCTGCGCGTCGTGGCATTTAGCGATCACCTTCCGAGCAAATCGCGCGACGCGTTGCAGCAGCTCGCAGGGTGCGAGATGTGAGGAAGGGGGTCGTCATTAAGAGCCCCTCTTTGCTCCGTACTTCGAGCGTCCCTGCCTGCGCTCGGAGACGCCGGCCGAATCGAGCGCGGCGCGGATGACCTTGTAGCGGAAGCCCGGCATGTCCTTCACGCGCCCGCCCCTGATGAGGACGACCGAGTGCTCCTGCAAGTTGTGTCCCTCGCCCGGAATGTAGGCGCCGACCTCCATCCCGTTGGTCAGCCGAACACGAGCGACCTTGCGGAGCGCGGAATTTGGCTTCTTCGGCGTCGCCGTGTACACGCGCGTGCAGACCCCCCGCTTCTGCGGGGCCCCGCGCAGGGCGGGCGTCTTGGTCTTTGCCTTCGGGGCCTGGCGGCCCTTCCGCACGAGCTGATTCACCGTGGGCAACGCGTGTTTCCTTCTCTCAATAGGGAGTAGACGCAACAAAAGGCCGGCACGGACGCGCACGTGCCGAACCCGACCGGCATGGTAGCAACAACCAAGCCCGCACCGCAAAAGGCGCGCGGCCTGGAAATGACCTGGTCAGAGGGCCTCTGAAAGCTCCGAAGGAGGGTTCACGGCGGAACCAGTGGGTTCACGCGTGCCCGAAAAGGCCGGAACGGCGTTTCTAATATTGTCCCCTTGCCCCGTCCTCCCGGACGGCCCACCGGGACAGAAGGACTCACGTGCTCCTCAGCGACGATAGCGCCACCTGGATAGCCGTCGGCCTCGCCTTCGGTGCGGTAGTCGTGGCTCTCGCGTTCGCCGTCGTCGCGTTCGTCGCGCTGCGGCGCAAGCCGGTAGCGCAGGCCCTCGCGCCCGCCGAGGGAACGGAGACGCGCGACCTCGTCCGCGCGCTCGAGGGCGCCCTCGAGGAGGCTCGCCTTGCCCGCGAGCTCGCCGAGATCTCAGCGAGCCTCGATCTGGACTCGGTCCTCACCCGGGTGCTCGACTCCGTGAACGGGCTCGAAGGCGTCGACGCGGCCATGGTCGTGCTCTCGCAGGGCGACGGGGAGAACGGCGAGCCGCTCGTCGCGACCGTCGGGATGTCCGCCGAGGAGGCCGTGCGCCAGCCCGTGGCTGGGCCGCCGAAGGGCCAGGATGCCCGCGCGGTCGGCATCGCGTATAGCTACACGCGCGAGGAGGCGGGGGAGAACGAGGAGCTCATCCGCGGAGGCGTCTCCGTTCCCCTTCGCGACGAGCAAGGGGAGTCGATCGGAACGCTGGCTGCGTTCTGGCGCGGCCGCGACCGCTCGGCCACCGACAAGGAGCTCGTCCACTTCGAGGAGCTCGCCTCACGGGCGGGGCCGGCGATCGAGAACGCGCGCCGGTTCCGGGAGGCGCGAAAGCTCGCGGATCTCGACGCGCTCACGAACCTGCACAACCGCCGTTACTTCCACGAGACGCTTGCGCGCGAGTGCACCCGGGCTCACCGCTACGACCGGCGACTGTCGCTGGTCGTCTTCGACATCGACGACTTCAAGGCGATCAACGACCGCATCGGGCACCTCGCCGGCGATTCTGTCCTCGCGGCGGTGGCCGAGCGCGTCCAGTCGGTCGTTCGCGGCGCTGATATCGCCTGCCGCGTGGGCGGCGACGAGTTCGCCGTTATCCTCCCCGAGTCGACGCTGGGCGACGCCGAGCAGCTCTACGGGCGAGTCCGGCTGGCGGTCGCCTCCCGGCCGCTCGGCCCCTTCGAGCGAATCCACCTCTCAGCGGGTCTCGCGGAACTCCGGCCCGAGGACGACGCGAAAATCTTCTTCGAACGAGCCGACGAGGCCCTCTACCGTGCGAAGGAGACCGGCAAGGGTCGTTTCAGCGCTGCAAACGGCGTTGGTTAGATAAGGACGGTTTTTGCAGGCATTTCGGTCGGGCGGGACCGTGCGAATTCGTCCCCATCTGCCTGTGGAACGTGTGGATAACTTGTTTGGGTGTCGTAAACCCCGACCCGCCCCCAAGAGGGAGCCGCAGAGCGAGTCGCGGGCATCCTACGGTCCGCGTGCGGCATCGGGATCCCTCGATCGGGGGATGCCTCGGCCTTTCTCCGCAAAAAGCGGAAAAAACGAGGGCGGCCGCCCGGCCGCCCTCGTACGCCCAGTCCGAAGTTCCTAGCCCTCTTCGTCGAGGGGCGAGTCGACCTCGGGGATCTCCTCCGCCTCGATCGACTCGTGGGGCGTGCCCTCGCCGTTCGTCTCGGGCTCGCCTCCGAACGTCATGCCCAGCAGGCCAAGATCCGGTTCGCCGTCGGAGCCGATCTCCTCGAGCGCCGCGAGGAGCTGCTCCTCCGTGGGCGGGCGCCGGTAGGCCTCGGCCGGGACCTTCTCGCTCGGCGCGATCTCGACCGAGCGGTACTTCTTCAGACCCGTGGCCGCCGGGATGAGCTTCCCGATGATCACGTTCTCCTTGAGGCCGAGCAACCGGTCGATCTTTCCCTCGATCGACGCGTCCGTAAGCACCTTTGTCGTCTCCTGGAAGGAGGCGGCCGACAGGAAGGACTCCGTCGCGAGCGACGCCTTCGTGATGCCGAGGATGAGCGGCTCGTACGTCGCCTGCTCTTTCTTCGCCTTCTTCACGCGGGCGTTCTCGCGCTCGAGGACGACCCGGTCGACGAGCTGTCCAGGAAGCAGGTTGGTGTCGCCGGCGTTGTCGACGCGCACCTTCTTCAGCATCTGCCGAACGATGAGCTCGATGTGCTTGTCGTGGATGTCCACGCCCTGCGACTTGTAGACGTTCTGCACCTCGGCGACGAGGTACGACTCGGTCGGAGTGGATCCCTTCCCCGCCTTGGAATGGAGGGCCAGCACCTCGCCCGGGGCGATCGAGCCGTCGTGGAGCGGGTCGCCCGGCTCGACGACCTGGCCGTCGGTGACGAGGAGGCGCGTGCGCCGGGGCAACTGGTACTCCTTCGGCCCCAGCGGTTCGCCGTCGTCGTCCTTGCCGGACGGATGGATCGTGACCTTCGGGCCGCGGTCCGTCTCCTCGATCTCGATGCGCCCCCCGAGCTCGGCCAGCTTGGCCGCGCCCTTCGGGTTCCGCGCCTCGAAGATCTCGACTACGCGCGGGAGGCCGTGCGTGATGTCCGCGCCCGCGACGCCGCCCGTGTGGAAGGTCCGCATGGTCAGCTGCGTGCCCGGCTCACCGATCGACTGGGCGGCGATGATGCCGACCGCGTCGCCGATCTCGCACATCTCGCCGGTGGCGAGGAAGGTGCCGTAGCAGGCACGGCAAACGCCGAACTCGCTTCGGCACTTGAGCACCGTGCGCACCAGGACCTTGAAGTCGTCTGCGATCTCCTCGAGCTCGTCGTGCAGCTCCCGGAGCCGAGGGACGGTGATCTCCGTGCCCTTCTCGAGCAGAACGGTCTTGCCGGGCCGGCCCGATGCGAGGGGCTTGTGGAGGTCGACAGGGACGACGCGGCCGGCCACGGAGCGGTTGAGGCCCTCGGGGACGACGAGCGGGAGCTCGATGCCTTCCTCGGTGCCGCAGTCCTCCTCGCGCACGATGACGTCCTGCGAGACGTCCACCAGGCGCCGGGTGAGATAGCCGGAGTCGGCGGTGCGAAGCGCGGTATCGGCGAGACCCTTGCGGGCGCCGTGCGTCGAGATGAAGTACTCGAGCACCGACAGGCCCTCCATGAAGTTCGCCTTGATCGGACGCTCGATGATCTCGCCCTTCGGATTCGCCATCAGGCCGCGCATGCCGGCGAGCTGGCGGATCTGCTTGAACGATCCACGCGCTCCCGAGTTGGCCATCATGTAGATCGGGTTCAGCTCGTTGAGAGCCTCGACCATCGCCTGGCCCACCCTGTCGGTGGCTTCGGTCCAGATCTCCTCGATCCGCTCCTTGCGCTCCTCTTCGGTGATGAGACCGCGCTCGTACTGCTGCTCGAGCTTCTCCACGCGCGACTCGTACTCGGCCAGGATCGCCTCCTTGTTTTCCGGGATGACGATGTCGTTCTTGGAGATCGTGATCCCGGCCTGAGTGGCGTAGTGGAAGCCGAGGTCCTTGATCGTGTCGAGGACCGTGGAGATCGTGGTCGTCCCGTGGTCGTCCACGAGACTCGTGACGAAGTCGTTCATCTCCTTCTTGCCCAGCGTCTGGTTCGTGAAGGTGATGCGGCTGCGGTCGAGGTCATCGCCGAGCGCACGCTCGAGGGCGCGGACGACCTCCTCGTTGAAGATCACACGACCGGGCGTGGTGAGAATGACCTCGCCTTCCCGCCGATACTCGATCGGCTGCTGGAGAGAGACCTGCTTCGACTCGAGCGCCAGGATGACGTCGTCCTCCGAGCCGAAACGCTTGGGACGGGGATCGAGCTCCTCGGCCGTCGCCGCGGGGAGGTCGATGCCGCAGTAGGTGAGGTAGTAGCCGCCGAGCACCATGTCCTGCGATGGCGTGGTGAGCGGCTTCCCGTGCGCGGGCGAGAGGACGTTGTGGGACGAGAGCATGAGGATGCGGGCCTCCGCCTGCGCCTCCGCGGAGAGCGGCAGGTGGACGGCCATCTGATCGCCGTCGAAGTCGGCGTTGAAGGCGTGGCAGACGAGCGGGTGAATCTGGATCGCCTTGCCCTCGACGAGCACGGGCTCGAACGCCTGGATGCCCAGGCGGTGGAGCGTCGGTGCGCGGTTCAGGAGCACCGGGTGCTCTGCGATGACTTCCTCGAGGACGTCCCAGACCTCTGACGTCATCGAGTCCACGTACTTCTTCGCCGCCTTGATGTTCTGGACGGACTTCCGCTCGACGAGCCGGCTCATGATGAACGGCTTGAAGAGCTCGAGCGCCATCAGCTTCGGCAGGCCGCACTGGTGC
>JAIBJP010000112.1 GCA_020029625.1 Actinomycetota bacterium
CGCGCGCTCCTCTTCTACCTGGTCTCGTATGCGGCGATGAACGTCGGCTCGTTCGCGATCGTGGCGGCACGCGAGCGAGAGCTGGCTCGACCCGTGACCTTCGACGGCCTGGCCGGTCTGGGCTGGGAGCGGCCCGGATTCGGCATCGCCATGAGCCTCTTCATGTTCGGCTTCATCGGGCTCCCGCCGGCAGGGCTCTTCCTCGGCAAGTTCTACGCCTTCTCCGCTGCAGTCGACAGGGGCTGGACCTGGCTCGCCATCGTCGGCGTCGCCGCCACGGTCCTCTCGATCTACTACTACGTGGGGGTGATCGGAGCGATGTACTTCCGCCGCTCGATCGAGGTCCGCGTTGCGCCCGCCGGAGGCTCGCCGCCCCGCGACTGGGCGCTCTCCACGGCCGTAGGGGCCGCAGTGGTCGTCACCGTCGGGAGCTTCGTCGCGGCCGGGCCTCTCCTCGACATCGCTCGCGACTCGGTTTCCTTCCTCGGGTTCCCGCACTGATGCCCCGGCAGGTGGTTGTGCTCGGCGGCGGCGTGACCGGCGAGGCCTTCCTCGCCGCGCTTCGCCGTTACGACAAGGACATCCGGCTCACGCTCGTGGAGCACGAGCTCGTTGGTGGAGAGTGCTCCTACTGGGCGTGCATCCCCTCGAAGACGCTCCTGCGCCCGCTCGAGCTGGCCTTCCGGGCGCGGTTCGCGCCGGGCGTGACCGCGACGGTCGACCCGGTGCAGGTCTTCAAGTGGCGCGACGAGGTAGCGGAGAAAGACGACGCGAGCCAGGTTGAGTGGGTGCAGGAGCTCGGCGCCGAGGTCGTCAAGGGGACGGGGAGAATCGTGGAGCCCGGCCGCCTCGAGGTCGGCGACGAGACGCTCGAATACGACGAGCTGATGATCGCCACGGGCTCGGTGCCCTCGCTCCCCCCGATCGAGGGCCTGGAGGAAGCCGCGGTGTGGACGAGCCGCGAGGCGACGAGCGCAAGCGCCGTTCCCGAAAGCCTCGTGATCGTGGGCGCAGGCGCCGTGGGCTGCGAGCTGGCGCAGTTCTACGCCAGGATCGGAAGCCGCGTCACGCTCGTGCAGAGCGGCGACTTCATCCTCCCTCGGATCGACCGCGATGCCGGCGACCTGCTCGCCGGAATCTTCGAGGAGGAGGGGATCGACATCCGCCTGAACGCCCGTGCGAAGCGGATCTCACGCTCGGAAGGGCGTCTCCGACTCGAGCTCGAGGGCGACGAGGCGCCCGAGGCGACCAATCTCCTCGTCGCCACCGGCCGCAGGCCGAACGTCGAGGGCCTCGGGCTCGAGCATCTCGACGTCACCGTCGCGGAGGATGGGATCGAGGTGGACGACCGCCTGTCGGCCGGCAAGCACGTGTGGGCGGCCGGCGACGTGACGGGAGTCGCTCTCTTCACTCACGTCGGGAAGTACCAGGGGAGGATCGCCGCCGCGAACGTGGCCGGGCGGGAGCGACGAGCCGACTACCGGGCGCTTCCGTCTGCGATCTTCACCGATCCCCAGGTCGCGGCCGTCGGCGACACGAGCGGTGAGGGAACCGTCTCCTCGAAGTGGGACCTCACGAAGGTCTCGCGGACGGCGACCTACCAGCGCCCGAAGCGACCCGGGTTCGTGAAGCTCTTCGCCGATCCGCAACGAAAGGTGCTCGTCGGCGCGGTTCTCGTGGGGCCGGACTCCGGCGAATGGCTCGGCCAGCTCACGCTTGCGATCCGCGCAGAGATCCCCGTGGACGTCCTCCGGGACACCATCCAGCCCTTCCCCACGTTCTCCGAGGCGATCTTCTTCGCCGCACGAGAGCTCGACTTGTAGAGTCGGCTCGTGATGGCGAATGGCGAGGATCTGGCCGAAACCCTCAGGCGCTTCAACCTCTTTGCCGACCTGGACCGCGCGCAGCTCGAAGCGATTGCCGACCCGGACGGCGAACGGAGCTTCGGCGCGGGGGAGCGTGTCATGCGTCGCGGCATGAGCGGCACCGGCTTCTACGTCATCCTCGAAGGCGAGGCGATCGTCAAGGTCGGGGAGGACGAGCTCAACCGCTTGCGCCAGGGCGAGTTTTTCGGCGAGATCTCGACGTTGCTCGGAGAGCCCCTGACCGCGGACATCATCGCTGAATCCCCCCTCCGAGTCCTCGAGATCCCCGGGCCGAAGCTCGAAGCCTTCCTCCTGAACTACCCGCGCGTCATGTTCCGGATGCTTCAGACGGAGGCGCGCCGGTTGCAGGAAGTGCTCGCTTGGCGGTCGTAGAGGAGCCTTTCCCGCCGGGGGAATACCCGGTCGTGGTCGTCGGTAGCGGGCCTGGGGGGCTCCAGACCAGCTAATCGCTTTCCCGTCTCGGCGTGGAGCACGCGGTCATCTCCCAGGACGAGTCGCCCGGCGGGATGTTCCGCCAGTGGCCGATCTACCAGCGCCTGCTCTCTTGGACGAAGCCCGATGCGCCGGCCGAGCGGTGCACGCGAGAGTACGAGTGGTACGACCACAACAGCCTCGTCGCCGAGGAGGCTCATTGCCAGTCGCTCGTCGCTGCCGAGATGGACCGCACATTCATGGTTCCGTCCCGCCCGGAGATGGAGCGAGGCCTGACAGCTTTCGCCAGGGAGGCCGGGCTATCGGTGAGGTACGGCTGCCGGTGGGAAGCGACGCGTCGTGAAGAGGAGGGATTCACACTCGTCACCTCGGACGGCGAGTACCGTGCACGGGCAGTCGTCTTCGCCCTCGGCGTGACGGAGCCGTGGAAGTCCTCGATTCCGGGGATCGAAGGCGTCCCGCACTACGCCGAGACGAGAAGCGCCGCCGAGTACCAGGGGAAGAGTGTCCTGATCATCGGCAAGCGCAACTCGGGCTTCGAGCTCGCCGACGGGCTCGAGCCCTGGGCGCGGCAGATCTTCCTCGTCTCGCCGCGCCCGGTGCAGACGGGCGTGATCGCGCTCGCCAGCGTGCGTGCACGGTATTTCGAGCCATACGAGGACGCGAGCTGGGGCGGCGGCACGTTCGCGCTCGACGCCGCCGTCGAGCGGATCGAGCGCACGAGCAACGGCTTCCGGCTGCGCGCGCAGGGGACAACGCGCCCTGGCGAGCTAGTTCTAGAGGTCGACGAAGCGATCGCGGCCACCGGGTTCCGGACCCCGCTGCGCGACCTCCCGGAGCACGGAGTGGCCACGGTCGGCGATGGCCGCATCCCCGCCCTGACCCCGTTCTGGGAAAGTACGGGACTTCCGGGCGCGTATTTCGCCGGCAACGCCATGCAGGGCGCG
>JAIBJP010000083.1 GCA_020029625.1 Actinomycetota bacterium
GTTAGGAGGGCTTGACGAAACATAGTCTGTGTCGTCAGGGGCGCGGTGCTCGCCCCAACGCATCCGCGTTCAAAATGACGGGTCGCCCCCGTATCTAGATTCGATACGAGGGCTCCCTGCGTCCTTGCCTCGGAACGACCATCACGTCCCGACGACGAGCAACGTTCCGCCAAGCCTTCCTAGCCGTCATCGAAATCTCATCACGCCGGGGTAGAAGGCAACACGAGTTTGTCTCCCTCACGCTCCAAAAGATCCGGGCTGGCCCTCGTCGGGTTAGCGGCGGCGCTGATCGCGGCCGGTTGCAGCAGCGACGGCGAAACGGGCACGTCGACGCCGGTCCCGCAACCGAGCGCCGCTCAGCTCGAAGCCTCGGGGCTGGCGAAGCTCCGGCTCGCACCCGACAGCAAACGAGTCGACCTCGTGACACCCCCGTTCTCCCATCCGACGGAGGTCACCAACCCGCTCTTCCCGATCGCCAAGCTCCAGTCGGCGGTCCTGAACGGCACGATCGACGGCAAGCCGTTTCACACCGAGACCACGCTGCTGCCGTACACGCGCGCACTCGAGTGGCCCGCGGGCCATCAGGTCGAGGCGCTCGTCTCGCAGTACGCCGCGTTCCTCGACGGGAGGATCCAGGAGGTCGCGCTCGACTACTACGCCCAGGCGGACGACGGGTCGGTCTGGTACTTCGGCGAGGACGTCTTCGACTACAACGAGGAAGGGACCATCGCCTTCACGACCGACAGCTGGACAACGGGCCAGGACGGGCCGCCCGCGATGATCATGCCCGCCCATCCGAAGGTCGGCGAGGCGTTCAGGACCGAGAACATTCCCGGCCTGGTGTTCGAGGAGGTCACGGTGAAGACCATCGGCAAGACGATGGCCGGCCCGTCCGGGCCGGTGCAGGACGTGATGGTCGGCGAGGAGCTCCACGACGACGGAAAGACCAGCGACAAGGTGTTCGCGCTCGGTTACGGGGAATTCCTCACACAGGATCAGGACGGCATCGAGGCGATGGCCCTGGCCGTGCCGACCGATGCACTGAAGGGACCGCCTCCGGCCGACCTCGAGAACGTGTCGAGCGGAGCTGACGAGGCATTCGATGCGGTTCGCTCCCGAGACTGGAAGGCGGCCGCCACTACAGGCGACGCGCTTTCGGGCGGGTGGGACGCGTACTCGAACGGCAGCGACGTGCCGCCGAGGCTCCGGCCGCCGATGACGAGCGCTATCGTCGGGCTCGGCAAGGCCGTGACGGCCCGTGACGAGCACGAGGCTGCTTCTGCGGCGATTGACGTCGCCCAGGCCGCTCTCGACCTCGAGCTCCGCTACTGGACTCCGGATCAGATCGACCTCCGGCGCTTCGAGCTATGGGCCCGCCAGACCGTCGTCGACACGGCGGCCAAGCAGCTTGGGGCTGTCAGCGGAGACGTCGCCTGCCTGGAGTGGACTCGCGATCGGATCGCGGATCGGCTCGCCCCTGCCGACTTTTCTCAGATCAACAGCGAGCTGCTTGCGCTTCGCGAAGCGGAAGTCGACAAGGATCTCGCCAAGGTGCGCGAGGCGGCGGCACGCGTTCTCGCCACCGCCGCCTCGCTCGAGCTCGCTCGCTGAGCCGTTTCGCTCAGCTCTTCGTGATGCTAAGCAGCTCCGTGCGGTCGGAGCCACCGGTGACCGTGATCTCGAGCACCGGGCCAACCCCAGGAGCGTAGAACTTCTCCTCGACCAGATTCGGCTCCAGTGGAGTGAAGTTCCTGGTCTGGAGGGCGTTGTCGAAGGTTCCGTACGGCACCTTGGCATGTGCGTTGAGGCTCAGAATCTCGGCCCCGTCCTCGGCCTGGCCCGCGAAGTATTCCTCGCGGTAGGTCATGCCGGGCTTCGGGTGGGCCGGGATGATGATGCCCGGCTGGGCCCCGTCGACGCCAGCCTCCCACGAGCCTTCCGTCGACTTCAGCTTTCCGTTCTCGTACTCCTTCGTGTCCTCGCCCAGGTACCAAAGATTCCCTAGGGAGTCCTGTGCGTACCAGTCGTAGGTGTCTTCGGTTACCTGCCCGTCTTCCGTCACGATGTCATGCACGACTCTCGTCTCGATGCCGATGATTGTCTTGGTGTCGTTCGTGACGGTGACGACTACGCGCCGTACCGCACCTTCCGCGTCGGTCTCGCGGAACACGCGGCGGCTTCCGGGCGCCATCGGGAAGTACGGGTTGTCGATCTCGGTCGTGAAGTTGGCGGGATCCAGCTTCACGGGCTCGCTCCCTTGAGGAGGCGAGAACGCAGTCGTTCCGCTTGCGGTTCCGTCAGTCGGTTGGCTGGTAGTCGACTGGGAACTTCCGCTGCCGCCGCAGGCGGTGGCAACGCCGATGAGAAGGGCTGTGCTGATGGAAAGGATCGTGTGACGCATGGCGAACCTCCTTGTTGCCCCCGACCGTAGGGACCGCGAATGAGAGTCTGGTGAGAACGTGCCACACGTCTTCTCATCAACCTTTCATCGACGGTCCCTAGGGTCAGCCACAATGACAACAGGACCTTCGAGGAGGTCGACGATGAACAGAAGAATCCTCAAGCTCGGTCCCGCGGTCGGGGGCGTGCTCGTCCTCGCGCTCGGCGGTGCCGCGATTGCCCGCGCGACTGGAGCGTTCGACGACGGCGAGTCGCACACCACCGGCCCCCAGGCGGACCGGGCCAAGGCTGCCGCGCTCGAGCTCACCGGGGGCGGTCACGCGAACGCGGTCGAGCGGGACTCCGAGCACGGCGGCACGTACGAGGTTGAAGTGACCAAGACCGACGGCAAGACGGTCGACGTTCGTCTCGACGAGAACTTCAAGCTCGTTGTCATCGACGGCGACTCGGAGACGAACGACTCGGACAGCGGCGGGTAGGACCGTTCGGGGCTCGTCTGGCCCACAATGAGACCATGCGGGCACTCGTCGTCGAAGACGAGGTGAAGATGGCCGCGCTCATCCGGCGCGGCCTCGTCGAGGAGGGCTATGCAGCGGATGTCGCCCGGACGGGCGAGGAGGCCCTCTGGATGGCGCGCGCGACGCCGTACGACGCGATCGTGCTCGACGTCATGCTCCCCGGCCGGAACGGGCTGGAGGTCTGCCGGTCGCTACGCGAGAGCGGGGTCTGGTCACCGATCCTGATGCTCACTGCGCGCGACGGGGTGGAGGACAAGGTGTCCGGGCTCGATAGCGGTGCAGACGACTACCTGAGCAAGCCGTTTTCCTTCGCCGAACTGCTCGCGCGACTGCGGGCGCTGACGCGCCGGGGCCCGTCTGAGCGCCCCGCCGTCCTCGAGGTCGGAACCCTTCGTCTCGATCCAGCGACGAGGCAGGCGTGGCGAGGCGAGGCCGAGGTCGAACTCTCCGCAAAGGAGTTCGCGCTTCTGGAGACGTTCATGCGCAACGCCGGCGACGTCCTCACGCGCCTCGACCTCCTCGAGCACGCGTGGGACTACGGCTACGAGAACCGGTCGAACGTCGTGGACGTCTACGTGCGTTACCTGCGCGCCAAGATCGACCGACCGTTCGGGGTCGACTCGATCGAGACGGTGCGGGGAGTGGGCTACCGGCTGCGGCGCGACGGTGGCGGCTGAGCCTTGGGCCTCCTCGCGCGCCTTCCCATCCGCCTACGCGTGACGCTGGCCTTCGCCGTAGCGATGGCAATCGTGCTCGCCGCGACCGGCCTCTTCCTCTACTTCCGTCTCGGCTCGGCCCTGGACCGCACGATCGACCAGAGCCTTCGCGCGCGCGCGACCGACGTAAGCGCTCTGGTCCGGCAGGGGAACTCGCTCGGCAGGAAAGGAGACGGGATCACGCAGGTGCTCGATCCAAGCGGCGCCGTCTTGGCCGCGTCACCCGGGCTCGGCCGGCCGCTCCTGACCAGCGAGGAGATCTCGCGGGCGAGCCGAGAGGCGGTCACGATTGAACGCTCCCTACCCAATTCTGACGAGGCCGCCCGCATCCTCGCCAGGCCCCTCGACACGCAACGCGGACCGAGAATCGTCGTCGTCGGAGCCTCTCTGGAGCAGCGGGGAGATGCGCTGGAGAACCTGTTCGTGGCGCTGCTCATCGGCGGTCCGCTCGCGCTGCTCCTCGCTTCGCTCGCCGGCTACGGGCTCGCCGCGGCCGCTCTTCGCCCGGTCGAGTCGATGCGGCGGGAGGCGGAAGCCGTCTCCGCCGCGGAGCCGGGACGGCGGCTTCCCCTCCCTCCGGCGCGGGACGAGATCTCCCGTCTCGGCGAGACCCTCAACGTAATGCTCGGCCGCCTGGAGTCGGCGCTGGCGCGCGAGCGGCGCTTCGTCTCCGATGCTAGCCACGAGCTCCGCACGCCGCTCTCGGCGCTTCGCACCGAGCTCGAGCTCGCCCTGCGGCGCGAGCGCACTCCTGAAGAGCTCGAGGCGGCGCTTCGGTCGGCCGCGGAGGAGACCGACCGCCTCTCGCAACTCGCGGAGGACCTGCTCGTGCTCGCCCGAGCCGAGGGCGGCAAGCTTCCGGTCCGGCTCGAGCAGCTGTCAGCCCGGGAGGTGCTGGATGGCGTGCGGGAGCGCTATGCGCGTCGCGCCGCGGACGTACAGCGGCCGCTCGAGCTGCGCGTCGAGGACGGTCTCTCGATTTCGGTCGATCGCCTGCGAGTCGAGCAGGCTCTCGGCAATCTCGTCGAGAACGCGCTACGCCACGGCGGCGGGACGATCCTCCTGGAAGCCCGGGGGGTGGACGGGCGGGTCGAGCTTCATGTCCAGGACGAGGGCGCCGGCTTCGCGCCTGACTTCATCGCGGACGCCTTCAAGCCGTTCAGCCGCGGCGATCCTGCACGGTCCAGCCACGGCGCGGGCCTCGGGCTCGCCATCGTCGACGTCATCGCCCGCGCCCATGGAGGCACGGTTCATGTCGCCAACGTGGACGGTGGAGCCGACGTCTGGCTCGAGCTCCCGCGGTAAGAATTCCGGCGTGCTTGCCCAGCTCGCCGCGTTCCTCGGCGTCTCGCTCGTCGTCATCGCCACCCCGGGACAGGACACCGCTCTGATCATTCGCAACACGCTGCTCGGAGGCAGGCGCAGCGGCGTCTTCACGGCTGCGGGCGTCTCGGCCGGGCAGGCATGCTGGACTCTGGCGGCGAGCGCGGGCCTGGCGGCGCTGCTGCGGGCGTCCGAGCCCGCGTTCCTCGCGCTCAGGCTGGTGGGCGCCGCGTACCTCGTCTTCCTGGGACTGCAGGCGCTTGTCGGCGCGATGGGCGGAAGGCACGATCGGTCGCCGGGCGGTGTGGCCCCGCCGAGGCTCGCTCCGGCAAGGGCCTTCCGGCAAGGGCTCGTCAGCAACCTCGGCAATCCGAAGATGGCCGTCTTCTTCGTCAGCCTCCTCCCGCAGTTCGGGGACTCGTTCCTCGCCCTGGTCGCGCTCGGCCTCGTCTTCTGCACGCTGACCTTCGCGTGGCTGACGGCCTACGCCGCGGTCGTCGCCCGTGCGGGCGACTTCCTGCGCAGGCCGCGGATCCGGCGGGCGCTCGAAGGCGTCACCGGCGCCGTCCTCGTCGCGCTCGGCCTGCGCCTGGCCGCCGAGCGGTGACGGTCGTCCTCGTAGATGCGCGGAACGTCCTGCGCTCGCGCTGGCCCAACGTTCCCGAGGAGGAGCTCGTCGAGGCTGTCCGCGCCTGGGCCGAGCGGGAAGGAATGGACGCGGTGATCGTCTTCGACAGGAGGGCTCCGGAGGGGGCCGTCGGTACGACGGGCGAGAGCGCGGATGACTGGATCGCCCGCGAGGCGAGCCGGCTGAAGGAGCCTTACTGGCTCGTCACGTCGGATCGCGGCCTGCGGGAGCGCGCAGGAGGGCGAGCCGAGCGCACGATCGGCGGAGGCGCATTCCTGCGGGACTTGGGTCTCGCGGACTAAGAACCCGTTCCAAAATGAGAGCTGTGCCGCCGGAGCCGCGCTCGGCGGCGCGAGGCGGCGTCCTCGGTCGCGCCCGTATCGCAATGGATACGAGCGCTCCCTGCGTCCTGGCCTCGCATCCACCCAGCACGGCCCGGCGACGAGCCCCATTCTGAAACGGGTTCTAACCCAAACGGGGGAGCCGCTGGGCCCTTACGGGGGAGGAGCCGGGCGCCTGCACGGCCGAGGAAAGAGGTATGGCCAGTGCGCTTGCCGTCGGAGCCACGATCGCCGCTTTTGCGAGCGCGCCGACGCCGGCGGACACACCCACCGTAGCTTTCGAGATCGCGCAGGTGACCCGGCCTGTGGCTCTGTTCGCGCATCGCGGTGGCCCCGCCGTCGCCCGGCTGGGGGCCTCAACGGAATTTGGGTCGCGGCAGACGCTCGGCGTCGTCGGAAAGAGCGGTCAATGGCTGCGGGTCACCTCAACGGAGCTTCCCAACGGGCGGACCGGGTGGGTGCGCGCCCGCGCCGTTCGACTGACGACCACTCCCAAGAGCCTGACAATCGACCTGTCGCGCCGCCTGCTCCTCTTCAAGCGGGGCGACCGTGTGGTACGCCGAATGACCGTTACCATCGGCCGGCCCGGATCGCCGACTCCGGCAGGGCGCTTCGCCGTCACGGACAAGCTGGCTGGATCGAATTACGGTCCCTACTACGGCTGCTGCATCGTGGCCCTGTCAGCCCACCAGCCCAACCTGCCCGCGGGCTGGACGGGCGGCAACCGCATCGCCGTTCACGGGACGAATGCTCCGTCCACGATCGGCGCGCCCGCCTCGGCTGGTTGTCTTCGAGCCCGGGATGCCGATCTCCGCGTCCTGATGCGCGGCGTCCCGCTCGGTACACCAGTCTTCATTCGCCCGTAACGGGTATAGGGCCCCCGTGGCCCAGGATCAGCTCTTCGGTCCGGAGGCACGCAGCCTCGAGGAACTCCGCGAGGCGGCGGTGGACTGCAAGGCGTGCGACCTCTGGAAGACCGGCACGCAGACTGTCTTCGGCGAGGGCGCCGAGTCAGCCGAGATCGTCCTCGTCGGCGAGCAGCCGGGCGACAAGGAAGATCTCGAAGGACGGCCGTTCGTCGGCCCCGCCGGCCGCGTCCTCGACGAGGGGCTCGAAGCCGCGGGGATCGACCGGTCGCTCGCCTACGTAACCAACGCGGTCAAGCACTTCAAGTGGCTCGGGCGCGGAAAGCGGCGCATCCACCAGAAGCCGAACGCGGCGGAGCTCGCCGCCTGCCGGCCCTGGCTCGACGCGGAGCTCGCCGTCGTGCAGCCGAAGGTGCTCGTGGCGCTGGGGGCGACGGCCGCCCAGGCGCTCCTCGGCCGTCAGTTCCGGGTGACGAAGCAGAGAGGCGTGCCGGTGGATTCGGATCTCGCACCGTACGTCCTCGCGACCGTGCATCCCTCGTCCATCCTCCGGCAGGAGACCGAGGACGACCGCACGGCCGCGATGGCGGACTTCGTCGCGGATCTCAAAGTCGTCGCGAAGCTCCTTCGAGCCTAAGCCGTCGCTCTCAAGACGCTTTGTGTTTCACACGCACAAAGTTCTTTCTCGCATGCTCGGTGAGTGACTTTCCATCCTCCGGTGCAGCGCGAATTCGTCGTAGCGCTGCGGGTTCTGGACGCCTTCGGGATGCGCTACGCGGAGGCGTGGCGGCTGCTCAGCCCGGTTGCCACCCGCCTCGGGACTCCCCGCCCCAGCTACTCCTCCGTGCGCCGCATCCTGCTCGCCGAGCGCGAGCGAAAACGGCGCAATTCCGACGAGCTCGACCGCCTCTTGGCCGATCTTTTCACGGGCCGATTCCCATTTGTGTTCGTGGAACACAAACTCATAGGGCTCTAGGAGGAGCTCAGGGCGGCGCGCAGCTCCCGTGGGCTCGTCACGGGCGCTTGGCAGGCGAAGCGCTCGCAGACGTAGGCGGTCGGCCGGCCGCCTACGAGGCCTTTGGCCGCAAGAAGCGGCACGGCGTCTGTGGGCTCCCCGGCGAATGCGAATACGGTGCTCGGCTGGAAGCCTTCGAGGGCCGCCCGCCT
>JAIBJP010000113.1 GCA_020029625.1 Actinomycetota bacterium
CAAGATCAAGCTCTTCACGCGGCGCGACTTCGATCGCCTGGCCCACAAATACAAACTGAACCTCGCCTCATAGAGCCGCTCGACCCGAGGATCGGAGAGATCTATCTCTCCCGAGACGAGATCGAGGCACGGGTCAACGAGCTGGGAGCGCAGATTGCGGACGATTACGCCGGCCGCGAGCCCGTGCTCGTCACCGTTCTCAAGGGCGCGTTCATCTTCCTGGCCGACCTCTCGCGCTCGATCCAGATCCCCCACGCACTCGACTTCGTCGTCCTCGCAGGGTATGACGGGGCGCTAGGCGGCCAGACCAAGATTCGCCTGATCAAGGATCTCGACTTCCCGATCGCGGGGCGTGACGTCCTCATCATCGAGAACGTCATCGACACGGGCTTGACGCTCAACTACCTGGTCAAGACGCTCGCCCTGCGCCGCCCGCGCGAGATCTCGGCCTGCACGCTGCTGGACAGGCCCTACCGGCGGCTCGTCGACGACATCCCGCTCCGCTACGTCGGCTTCACCGTGCCCGACCACTTCTTCGTCGGCTACGGGTTCGACTTGGAGGGGCGGTTCCGGGGCCTTCCTGACCTGCGGATCGTTCATTAGTTTCTCGGGCGCCTGAGCGGGGGACCACCTTTCCATGTCAGACGAGCCCGAAGTCCAGCACCACCCGCAGGTGCTCGAGGACGATGTGCCGCGGCAGCCTTCGCCGCCGCTCGATCCCTACACGCCCGAGCCGGGGCCCTCGCCCGGCGAGCAGCGTGCCTTCAAGCTCCTTCCCCTGGCGTGGATCGTCGTATTCGTCCTCGCCGGGATCATCCTCTACGCCGTTTTTCGCTGACCGTCGGTGTCCACGGGGTCAGACCCCGATGGGCGTAGCCGCCAGTAGCTGTTAGAGGTAGTTCAGCGGGTTGACGGCGCTGCCGTTGACCCGGACCTCGAAGTGAAGATGGTTCCCGGTCGAGTGACCCGTCGAGCCGACGGCCCCTATGACATGACCCTGCGCCACCTGCTGGCCGACGCCGACGTAGATCGCGGACTGGTGAGCGTATGCGGTCGCGAGACCGCCGCCGTGATCGATCACGACGAGGTTCCCATAGCCTCCCATCCAGCCCGCGACGATGACCCGTCCGCCCGCGGCAGCGCGGATCGGAGTCCCGCCTGGCGCCGAGATATCGATTCCCTCGTGCATACGTCCCCAACGAGGGCCATATCCACTCGTGATTGGGCCGCTTACGGGCCAAATGAAGCCACTGGCGGAGGGGGTTCCACCGCCGCTGGAGCCACCGCTCGACTGGGCCCCCTGAATCGCAGCGGCAAGCTCGGAGCTCGTTGCCAGCAACGCGTCCAGCTCGCCCTCGCTCGCGGAGCGCTGGTCGCGAACGTCCGCGAGTAGCGACTGCTTGCTCGACCGCGCCGAGGCGAGCGCCGCCTGCCGAGCGAGCAGCTCTGCCCGAGCCGCCCGTTCCTCCTCGGTCTTCTGCGCGAGAATCGCAGTGGCCCTCGATACCTCGGCCGTCGTCGCGGCGGTTTGCTGCTTCGCCAGCCGCATCTCGACCTGGAGCCGCTTGATCGTGTCGGCAATCCGCTTGTCCTGCTGGCCGATGGCGCGGAAGTAGTCGAGCTGCTCGAGCAAATCAGAGAAGGTCTGGGCCTGCAGGAGGATTTCGAGCTCGCTCGCCTCGTTGCTCTTGTACAGCTCGACGAGGCGGCCCTCCAGTCGGCGCTGCGCGACAGCGTGCTGCTGCGTCAGGCGCCGGAGGGTGGCGGCCTGCTCGCGCAGACGTGCCTCGAGGCGAGCCAGGCGACTCCGATGAGCGGCGAGGTCCCGCTCGAGCGCCGCGAGCTTGTCCGTGAGGACGCTGATGTTGCTCCCGAGCGCATCTATACGCGAGGACGCATCCGAGATCTCCGAAGTGAGAACGCCTTCCCGGGCCTTGGCGTGCCCGATAGCGTCCTTAAGCCCGGAGATCCGCGAGTCGACGGCGTTCTTGCGATCGTAGAGCGACTGGCCCAGCGCGACCGGGACGCACAGCGCCACGACCGCCGAGGCGGCAATGAGCACGGTGATGCGGCGGGGGATCGACACCGGTGAGAGTTTCGCCGAGCGCGCGGACGTCCCTGCGCAGCCGACGGGAAGGCTTCCTACCTGGAAGTCCGGTGTTTTACACCAGATTGCGGGCGTTTTCCAGCGAGAGGCGGCCCCGCCCACACCCGGTCAGCGCTTGCGGCGGCGCTTCGACTGCGGCATCGGGGGATGCTCGGGCTCCGGCGGCTCTGCCGGAGAAGGCTCCGGGTCCGGGAAAGGCGTCGGCGGATCGCCCTCGTCGGGCGGCGGCCAGGGCTCCGGGATCCGCGCAGGCTCCGGTGGCTGCTCCGCCTGGATCTGCTCAGTGGGCTTCACGCCTGCCTGGACGCGCTGGACTCGTTCGCCGGTCTGTCGGATGAGACTCTCGATCTCGGCCTCCTTGGTGCTTATTCGCTTGACGATCGCTTCGACGTCTGCCTTCGCAGACTTCGTTCCCGCTTTGTCGCTGTAGAACACGGCGTGTCCGAGCCGGTGAAGGCCGCGGCTCCGCTCCGCCTCGAGCTCGGCACGCTCGCGGCGCGAGCGAAAGAGCTCGAGCTGACCGCGTGACCGGGCGGCCAGGGACGCGCGCGTGGCGAAGAAGCGCTCCCTGAAGCCGAGGAGGGCGTACTTGGCGGCCCGCCGCTCGGCCTCGCGCTGGGTGAGGAAGAGCATCCCCGCTGCCAGGAACGCCACCAGCCCCCATGCCCAGACGCCGCCTGCGAGCAGCACGATCGACCCGATCCAGACCAGGACGGCGATGACGAGCACCGGATGGGGAGGCCAGTGGCGGCCCGGCGGTCGAATCGCGGTTGCGCCTGCCTCTTCGGTGAGAGCCCGGCCGCACTCCGGGCAGAAACGACTCTCTCCGGGGACCGAGGTACCGCAGTTCGGACAGTCACGCACGGACGTCCTCCCGCTTGGGATGAGCTTCCTTCCGCGGCGGATCGAGACCGCGCAAAGCCTCGGCTGCCTGGTGCCGGAGCGGAGCGACGAGCTCGCGGTAGTCGGCGTCGGAGATCTTGCCGGTTCGGTGGTCGAACTCCAGCTCCTTCAGGGCTGCGAGCGCCCGGTCGCGCTCTTCAGCGAGGCGCACACGCTCACGCTCCTGCGGCGGGAGCTC
>JAIBJP010000114.1 GCA_020029625.1 Actinomycetota bacterium
GAGGATCAACGGCGGCGCCCAGTCGGCGATCATCACGTTCTGGAGCAGGTGGATGAGCAGGAGATAGTGGACGGCGATCGTCTCGAGGGGCGAGTTGAGAGCCCCCACGATCAACAGCAATCCGACCGCGAAGAGAAGAGCGCGCCGGCCGGGCGGGTCGCGTCTGGCGGCGGCCCAGTAAACGACCGCCGCCACGGCCACCAACACGAGGAAGAGAGGCTCGAAGCTGAAGGAGGAAGCCGGCGGCGCGCTCACGCCGCTTCGGCGGCCTCGCGCCTGACGACCTGGCGATGGGAGGCGACGAGGAAAAACGCGACGCAGGTTCCGAGCGTGACCGCCTGCTCGACCATCATCACGATGCCCGCCAGCCGCTGGTCGCCCAGGGGGGAAAGGTCGAGCAGCCGCTCGTCCTGGGCGGCGTAGGCCGGATAGAGCGGGTCGAAGGAGAAGATGAGCACGTCGGAGAGGATCTGCCCGCAGGCGAAGAGGGCCACCGCCAGCGCGATCCTCCCCGCGTAGCGAAGCTCTCTCCGGCGCGCGGGATCGACGAGCTGCGTCCAGACGAGCACGCCCGCCAGCACGAACGTCACGTGCTGGAGGTCGTGGACGGCCCGATGGTCGAGCACGTAGTCGTAGGCGGCCGGGTAATGCCACCCGGCGAGCACGGCGGCCCAGACGGCAAGGCTGACCTTTGGACGTAGGAGGAAGCGCAGGACGGAGCGCAGCGCGCCCACGCGGGCGAGCGGTCCGAGTATCCATCCGGGCAGGAGGAAGAACGTCAACGGCCCGCGCAGCGCGACGAAGGCCAGGGCGACGGCTGCGTCGCCGATCAGGACGTGCTCGAGCATGTGAGCCGAAAGGAGGTACTCCTCGCCGATGGCATCGAGCGGCGAGACGAGCGCGAGCGTCCCGACGGCAACGGCACCGACGAAGAGGAGCGCGCGGTCGATGCCGGCCAGGTCCACCCGGCCTCGCCGCCGTAGTCGGATCCAAGCCTGGCCGAAAAGGACGAGAGCCAGCCCGGCTCCCGCCAGGACCGCAGGAGGCGTCTCCCACGCCGAGCCGAGCTCCGACTTGGAGACGGCGTGCGCCGCCGCCGCACCCGGAAGAAGGAGCGCGGCGGCGGTAGCTGCTGCGAGAGCGAGACCTCGTCGGCGCACGGCCAGATGGTCTCAAAATCATCGGGGTGCCCGGATTTGAACCGGGGACCTCGCCGACCCGAACGGCGCGCGCTACCAGGCTGCGCTACACCCCGAACCGACCATAGGGTACCGAGTTGTGGCAGCCAGGGACGAAATCGTCGCGTTCGCAGACGAGTTCCTCGACACGGCCGCCTACCCCGATTACGGCCCCATGGGCCTCCAGGTCGTGGGAGCGCCCGAGGTTCGCAAGATCGCCTGCGGCGTGTCCGCCTCGCGGGAGCTCTTCGAGCGGGCGGGCGAGGCCGGCGCGCAGATGGTCATAGTCCACCACGGTCTCTTCTGGGAGAAGGACACCCGCGTGGTCGGCCCCGTCATGCGCGCGCGCCTCGAGGCGCTCTTCTACGCAGACCTCTCGCTCGTCGCCTACCACCTGGCCCTCGACGCCCATCCGGAGATCGGCAACAACGCGCTCCTCGCCGACGCGCTCGGGGTCACGCGCGAGCGGCGGTTCACGGACTGGGGCTACGGCGGCCCGCTCGAGGAGCCGATGCCCGTCAGCGAGTTCGCTACGCGGGTCCAGGAGAAGCTCGACCGCCCGCCGCTCGTCTTCTCATACGGGCCCGAGCAGGTCGAGCGGGTCGCCGTGCTCACCGGCGGCGCCGCCCGTTTCGTTTCGGATGCGGCCGCGCAGGGATACGACTGCTTCGTCACCGGTGAGGCGGACGAGCCGACCAAGCACGCCGCCAAGGAGGCCGCGATCCACTTCGTGGCCGGGGGCCACTACGCGACGGAGACGCTAGGCGTCCGCGCACTCGCGGCCAAGCTGGCGGACGAGTTCGGCCTCGAGTGGAAGTTCGTCGACCTCCCGAACCCCGTCTAGAAACGGTTCAAGAATCTCGGCGCACGCGTGAGGCTGCTCGCCGACGAGCAGGTGGCCCGCCGCCGGCAGGGTCCGGATCGGAGCGCGGAGACGACGCGCGTACTCGAAGCCGTCAGCAAGTGGAACCAGCCGGTCACGCGATCCCCAGAGGAGCAAGACCGGACAACGAACATGATCAAGGTCCGGGCGCGGGTCGTCTCTCAGGAGCGCGCGGCCCGCCATGCCGACGTCCGTGTGCTGCGAGGGACCCTCCAGAAATCCGAGGACGCCCTCAGGTGCGAGCGCCGGCGGGTCGACGGCTCCCCACAGTCCAAAGGGAAGCCAGCGCAGCCTCGGCCGCCGGGCGAAAGTGCCGCGGAAGCGGGTCATGACCCGCGCTGGGCGAAGGGCGCCCGTGACGGCGAGCCAGATCTCCGCGCGCCTCGAGACCGAGACGATGCCCGCGGCCGCGACGAGGGCGAGCCCAGTGACGCTCTTGGGGCGAGAGACGGCGAGGCGGAGAGCGATGACGCCGCCCATCGAGTAGCCGATGAGCGGCGCCGGGAACATACCTTCGAGCTCTGCCAGCGCGGCGACGTGGTCGGCGTAGGCGGTCAAGTCGTCGGCGCGCTCGAGCGGCTCCGTCTTCCCGTGGCCTGGAAGGTCCGGAATGAGCACGCGATGACGCCGAGCCAGGAGCGGCGCGAGCAGTGTGAAGTTGACAGCGGCTCCGCCCAGCCCGTGGACGACGACGAGCGGCGGGCCCTCGCCGCCGACGAAGTAACGGGTGCGCACACCGTCGACCTCCGCGACGCGCGGCTCGAACCCTCGGAGGAGCGTTGCTTCAGACACGTCCGATGAATATTCTGTCTATATGGACTTGGAAGGAGCGCGGAGCCTTTGAGCGCCGCCGCCGACATGGAAGGACGCGTCTAGCCCGCCTCGGTGCGCTGAAGGCGGGCTTTTTTGCGCCTGACCCCGAAAGGAGACGATGTGGCAAATCACCTGACGCCAGAAGAGCTGTCGAAGGAGCTCGGAATCGAGCGTGACGAGGTCATCCGCCTCTGCATCGAGGAAGCGATCCCGATCTACCAGGGCAAGATCGACAAGAGCCTCTTTCAGGCTCAGCTCGAGGCGTCGGAGATCAGCCGCGCGTCCGCCGCGTAGCCAGTAAGGAGGGGGGTTCCCCCGCGCTGAAGAGCCTCTTTCAGGCTCAGCTCGAGGCGTCGGAGATCAGCCGCGCGTCCGCCGCGTAGCCAGCACTAGCGGGCCGCCGCGCGCTTCCGGGACGTGGCCGCCTTCTTCTTCGGCTTCGCGGCCGCGGGCTTGCCTTTGTCCTGCTGAGCCTGCGCGACGCTCTGTTTGAGAGCGTCCATGAGATCGATGACGGGCGC
>JAIBJP010000084.1 GCA_020029625.1 Actinomycetota bacterium
TGTCCGGAATGGAAGGCCGAGCTCGCGCAGGAGCGCGAGAGCCTCCTCGTCCGAGTCGGCGCTAGTCGTGATCGTGACGTCGAGACCCCGGATGGTCTCGACGTCGTCGTAGTCGATTTCCGGAAAGATGATCTGCTCGCGGACGCCGAGCGAGTAGTTCCCGCGTCCGTCGAAGCTCGCCGGCGAGAGACCCCGGAAGTCCCGGATGCGCGGCAGCGCGATCGAGACGAGCCGGTCGAGGAACTCCCACATGCGGGCGCCCCGCAGGGTGACCTTGGCGCCGATTGGCATCCCTTCGCGAATCTTGAATCCAGCGATCGACTTCTTCGCGCGGGTCATCTGGGCGCGCTGGCCGGCGATCAGCGTCAGCTCCTCGATCGCCTTGTCGAGCGAGCGCGCGTTGACCTTCGCATCGCCGACGCCCATGTTCAGCGTGATCTTGTCGATGCGCGGCACCTTCATCGGCGAGCTGTACGAGAACTCCTCCTTGAGACGACCGCGAACCTCCTGGTCGAAGCGGTCCTTCAGGCGCGGGCGATACCCGTTCGACTCGGGCTTCTTCCGTGCTTTGGCCATTAGCGGTCGAGCACCTCCCCGCAGTCCGCGCGCTTGCAGACTCGAACCTTGACGCGGCGCCCCTTCTCGTCCTCGCGGAACTCGTAGCCGACCCGGCTGGGCCGGTTGCACGTCGGGCAGACGAGCATCACGCTCGAGACCGGGAGCGGCGCGGTCAGCTCGATCACGCCTCCCGGCTGGATCTGGGTCTGGCCCATGCGGCTCGAGTCTTTGAGTGGACGCGGCTTGCGGTGCTTCTTGACGAGATTGAGGTTCTCGACCATGACCCGCCCCTTGCCCGGATCTGCCTCGATGATGCGGCCCTGCTTGCCGCGGTCCTTGCCGGACAGCACCTGAACGAGGTCGCCCTTGCGAATTTTCATTCCCTTGGCCACTTAGAGCACCTCCGGAGCCAGGCTGACGATCTTCATGAAGTTCTTCTCGCGCAGCTCGCGGGCCACGGGCCCGAAGATGCGGGTGCCGCGCGGGTTGTTCTGGGCGTCGATGATCACGGCGGCGTTCTCGTCGAAGGCGATCGAGGTTCCGTCGTCGCGCCCGAAGGGCTTCTTCGTGCGGACGACGACCGCCTTGACGACCTCGCCCTTCTTGATCGTGCCCTGGGGCGTCGCCGTCTTCACGGTCCCGACGATGACGTCGCCGACACGCGCGTAGCGGCGGTGGGATCCGCCCACGACGCGGATGCAGAGGAGCTCGCGGGCACCTGTATTGTCGGCGACCCGAAGGCGGGACTCCTGCTGAATCACTTCGCTTCCTCCAGGACTTGCGCAAGCCGCCAGGTCTTGGTCTTGGAAAGCGGCCGCGTCTCGACGATGCGGACGATGTCGCCGGCCTTCGCCACGTTGGCCTCGTCGTGCGCGTGGAACCTGTGCGACCGGCGGACGATCTTCTTGTAGACCCGGTGCGGCTTCACGGTGTCGACGCGCACCACGATCGTCTTGTCCATCGACGCCGAGACCACGATGCCGCGCCGCTCCTTGCGCTGTCCGCGCGCGTGCTCGGGCTTCGGCAGGCGGGTGATCGCCTTGCGCTGTGCGGGGCGCTCGCGCGTCGGCTTCGTGCGCTGACGGCGCTGCGAGCGGGGTAGCCGCTTCCTCTTCGGCTTTGCCTGGGGAGCGGCTGCTTCGGCGGCAGGTGTTTCGGCCGCAGCAGGCGCCTCCTCTTCGAGCGCGGGAGCTTCCTCGGCGGGAGCTTCCTCGGCGACGGCCTCCTCGACAGGAGCCTCCTCCGCCACCGGCTCCTCGACAGGACCCTCCTCGGCGACAGGAGCTTCCTCGGCGACCGGCTCTTCGGCCGGAGGCCCTTCGGCCACCGCCTCGGGCTCCTCCTCGGCCACCGGCTCGGGAGCGGGCTCCTCGGTGGAGGCGGCTTCTTCCTCCTGGGCAGGCTCAGGCGCCGCAGCCTCCTCGGCTACGGGCTCCTCGGCGGCGGGCTCATCCTCGGCGACCGGCTTCTCCGCTGCCGGCTCCTCTTTCTTCTTCCGCGGGGCGCGCTTGGGCTTCGCTTCTCCGGCGGGAGTCTCGTCGGCCTGCTTCTTGCGAGGCGTCCGCTTCGGCTTCTCCGCCTTCGGCTCCTCGGCGGCGGCTGTCTCCTCCGGAGTCGCCTCAACGCTACGCGTCGAATTTTCCCGCTCTTCTTCCTGCTTCTTTCTCGGTCTAGCCATCTACCTTCTCTCCAGCGTGTTCGCCCGCTCCGCCTGGATGGTCAGGATGCGAGCGATGTCGCGCTTCGCAAGCCCGATGCGCGCCGAGTTCTCGAGCGCGCCGGTGGCCATCTGGAAGCGGAGGTTGAACAGGTTCTCTCTGCTTTCGGCGAGGCGCCGCACGAGCTCCTCGTCGGAAAGATCGCGTAGCTCTCTAGCCCTCAAATAGATCAGCCTCTCCAATCGCGGGGGAACCCATGGTTCCCCCGCGAGCCCCCTCCTTAGGGAGCTCGATTTGTTTTCTCGCCCTAGCCTTCAAACAGGTCAGCCTCTCGTTTTACGAACCTCGTCTTGATCGGGAGCTTCATTGCCGCGAGCCGCATCGCGTCGCGGGCCAGGTGCTCCGGCACTCCGGAGAGCTCGAACATCACTCGGCCTGGCTTGACGACGGCGACCCAGTGCTCAGGCGAGCCCTTGCCGGAGCCCATGCGGGTCTCCGCCGGCTTCTGCGTCACGGGCTTGTCGGGAAAGACATTGATCCAGACCTTCCCGCCGCGCTTGATGTGGCGGGTCATGGCGATACGGGCAGCCTCGATCTGGCGATTCGTCACCCAGCCGGGCTCGAGCGCCTTGAGGCCGAAGTCGCCGAAGTGCACCTGCTGCTGGCCCTTGGCCACTCCCCGCATCCGTCCGCGCTGCTGCTTGCGGAACTTCGTCTTCTTGGGCAGCAGCATCAGTTAGTCGACTCCTCGTCGCCCGAGCTCTCGAGCTTCGTCGGATCCTCGACCTGCTGCTTCGGCGTGGTCGTGTCCGCTGCGTCCTCGACCTGGCCTTCCTGGCCCGTGGCGTCTGGTTCGTCATTCTGGGGGGTGGATGAGGGGGGTCCCCCCCTCATGTCCGGCTCGACGGCAGGCTGCTCGCGTCCCTCGGCGGAGACGCCCTGCTCGTCCGTGCGCGGCTGCTCGACCGCGCGACGCTTGCCGCCGCCGCGGCGCCCCTGCCGCACGGGGCCGAGGCCCTCGCGGTCGGGCGACCGGCGCCGCCCACCCTCCGCCGAGGCCCCCAGGCCCTCGCCGCGTGCGCGGCCTCCACGCCGGCGCGCCTGATCCTGCTCGCCGAGCCTCCCGGACGGACCGCTGTCGCGCCCCGTGTCGAAGCCCTCGGGCATGATCTCGCCCTTGTTGATCCAGACCTTGACGCCGATGCGTCCGTAGGTCGTCTTCGCCTCTGCGAACCCGTAGTCGATGTCGGCGCGCAGGGTGTGCAGTGGGACGCGGCCCTCCGAGTAGGTCTCCGAGCGCGACATCTCCGTGCCCCCGAGGCGGCCGCCGCAGGTGATCTTCACGCCCTGGGCGCCAGAGCGGATCGCCGAGGCGAGCGAGCGCTTCATCGCGCGCCTGAAGCTGACGCGGTTCTGCAGCTGCTCGGCGATCGACTGCGCGACGAGCTTGGCGTCCAGCTCAGGCCGCTTGATCTCGTTGATGTTGATGTGGACGTTCTTGTGCGTCATCGCGTGGATGTCGCGACGGAGCGCGTCCACCTCGGCTCCCGACTTTCCGATCACGATGCCCGGCCGGGCGGTGTAGATGTCGATCGTGATCCGCTGCTTGTCCTTCTTGATGAGGATGTCGGACAGGCCCGCGTGACCGAGCTTGGTGTAGATGTGCTCGCGGATCTTCACGTCCTCGATCAGGTACTGCGGGAACTCCTTCGTGCCCGTGTACCAGTTCGACTTCCAGTCGTGGATGACGCCGACCCGCAGGCCGCCGGGATGAACTTTCTGGCCCATTAGGAATCCTCCGTCTTTTTCTTGCGGGTGGTCGTTCGCCTCGGCTTGGGCTTGGCTTTCGCCTCGGCCTTGGGCTCCTCGACCTTCGGCTTCGTCGTTCGCTTGCGCGTGGCCTTCGGCTTCTCCTCGGCCGCGGGCGCCGCCTCGGCGGCAGGCTTCTCCTCCGCCTTCTTCCTGGCGGGAGCGCGTTTCGGCTCGGTTTCCTCGGCCGGCGGCTCAACAGCAGGAGCGGGCGCCGGTGCGGGTCTCGGAGCCGGAATGACGCCGCCTTCCGGCAGCGCAAGCGCGATCGTGATGTGGCACGTGCGCTTCTTGATGCGGGCGACGCGGCCGCGCGCGCGGGCGCGCCAGCGCTTCAAGGTCGGCCCGGCGCCGACGACCGCGACAGAAACGTAGAGGTCGTCGCCGTCGAGGTTGTGGTTGGCCTCCGCGTTGGCGACGGCGGACGAGAGCACCCGCTCGACGTCGCGAGCGGCATCGCGCGTCATGAACGCGAGGATCGTGCGGGCCTCCGGAACGGTGCGTCCACGGATCTGCTCGGTGACGAGCTGCGCCTTGCGCGGCGCGGTGCGTACGTACCGCGCCTCGGCGCGGACCTGGGTGCGGGTTTCTTCGACAGCAGCCATCAGACGCGTTTCTTGACCTCGGCCTTGCGGTCGCCGGAATGCGCTCGGAACGTTCGCGTAGGCGCGAACTCGCCGAGTTTGTGGCCGACCATCGCCTCCGTCACGAACACGGGCACGTGCTTGCGGCCGTCGTGGACCGCGATCGTGTGCCCCACCATCTCCGGGAAGATGGTGGAGGCGCGCGACCAGGTGCGCACGGGGCGCTTCTGGCCGCCCTCGTTCATCTGTGCGATTCGGCCCATCAGCCGGTCCTCGACCCAGGGCCCTTTCTTGGAAGATCTGGACAACTAGCGGCGCTCCTTTCCGCGCCTGCGGGCGCGGACGATCAGCTTGTCGGACTCCTTGTGCTTACGACGGGTGCGTTTGCCGAGCGTCGGCACGCCCCATGGGGTGACCGGATGGCGGCCGCCCTTCGACTTCCCCTCGCCCCCTCCGTGCGGATGGTCGACAGGGTTCATGGCCGAGCCGCGGACGGTCGGGCGCTTGCCCAGCCAACGGCTACGGCCTGCCTTGCCGCTCGAGATATTCTCGTGGTCGACATTGCCGACCTGTCCGATCGTCGCGCGGCACACGAGCGGCACGCGCCTCATCTCCCCGGACGGAAGCCGGAGGACGGCGAAGCCCTCGTCCTTGGCCACCAACTGGACACCCGAGCCGGCGCTGCGCGCGAGCTGCCCTCCCTTGCCGGGCTTGAGCTCGACGTTGTGCACCAGCGTCCCCGTCGGCACGTTCACGAGCGGGAGCGCATTGCCCGGCCGGATGTCGGCCCGGGGGCCCGATTCGAGCTGCTGACCGACACGGAGCCCCGCGGGCGCGAGGATGTAGCTCTTCGCCCCGTCGGCGTAGTGGAGGAGGGCGATACGTGCCGAGCGATTGGGGTCGTACTCGATGGAAGCGACTTTCGCGGGCACCCCGTCCTTCGTCCTCTTGAAGTCGATGGTGCGGTAGCGGCGCTTGTGCCCGCCGCCCTGGTGCCGGGTGGTGATCCGGCCTTGGTTGTTGCGGCCGCCTTTCCGCTTCGCGGGCTCGACCAGGCTCTTCTCGGGCTTCCGCTTGGTGACCTCCTCGAAGGAGGAGACCGAGCGGAAGCGGCGCCCTGGGCTGGTCGGCTTGTACTTGCGCAGCGCCATGACTAGACCGCCGCCCCCTCGAAGATCTCGATGCGGTCGCCCGCGCGCAGCTGGACGATCGCCTTCTTCCAGCCGGGCTTCTTCCCGCGGTGGAACCCGCGGCGCTTCGGCTTCGACCGCACCTGGACGACGTTCACGCCTTCGACCTTGACGTCGAAGAGCTCCTCGACGGCCTGGCGGATCTGCGTCTTGTGCGCCTTCGGATGGACGCGGAAGGAGTACTTGTTGTCCTCGATGAGGCTGTAGCTCTTTTCCGAGACCACCGGGCTGATGAGAATCTGGCGGGAATCCATCAGCTCGCGAGCTCCTTCACGCGGTCGAGCGCAGCTTCCGTCGCGATGACGGAGCGCGCCCAGACGAGCGCACCCACTTCGAGCTCGGACGGCTCGAGAACGAGCACCCGGTCGAGGTTGCGGAACGACTTCGCGACGGCTTCCTCCTCGGGCTGGGCGATGACGACGAGCGGGAGCTCCTTGCCCCAGCCTCCGACGAGGTCGGCGGCGGCTCGGGTGGACGGCTCCTTGAAGCCGGAGGCGTCGATCACCGCGAGCGCCGAGCGGCCTGCAAGTTCGCTGAGGGCGCCGCGGAGCGCGGAGCGCTTGGCCTTCCTGTTGACCTTGAGCGTGTAGCTCCGGGGCTGCGGCGCGAAGGCGACGCCGCCGCCTGTCCACTGTGGGGCGCGCGTCGTTCCGGCGCGGGCGCGGCCCGTGCCCTTCTGGCGCCACGGCTTCGAGCGTCCGCCGGAGACGAGTCCGCGGCTCTTGGCCGACTGCGATCCCGACCGGGCGGCGGCGGCCTCGGCGCGTACGGTCTCATGGATGAGCTGTGGCTTGACCTCGACGGCGAAGACATCAGCGGTCAGGGTGACGTCCTTGGACTTCTTTCCCGCCGCGTCGAGGAAAGGTGCCTTCGGGGCGGCCATCAGCGGTCACCTTCCGAGCAGGCCACGCTCAACGGCCGCGAAAAGCAATACGCATTCGCGTTCGGAATGACGCAAAAGTCCGTGTAACTCGACGCGGATGCGTATACGGGTGCGACCGAGGACGATGCGAGGCGACGCTTTGCAGCGAGCCGGGGAGCCTGGAATGTGAGGAAGGGGGTCGCCATTAGCGCTTGTCCTCTCGAACGACCACGAGCGCGTTCTTGTGGCCCGGAACGGCGCCCTTCACGAGCAGGAGGTTCTGCTCCGGATCCCGGTCGACCACCTCGAGACCGACCTGGGTTACCCGCTTCGCCCCCATCTGGCCGGCCATCTTCATCCCCTTGAAGACGCGCGAAGGCGTCGCCGAAGCTCCGATGGAGCCCGGCTTACGGACGTTGTGGGAGCCGTGCGAGACGGGGCCTCGGTGGAACCGGTGGCGCTTGATCGTCCCCTGGAAGCCCTTCCCGATCGAGACTCCGGAGACCTTGACCTTCTCGCCCGGCTCGAACGCCTCGACGGTGACGGTCTCACCGGGGGCGAGCTCGTGCGGCCCACGGATCTCGACGAGCTTCTTGTGCGGAGCGACGTCGTGCTTCTTCAGATGGCCCAGGCGCGGCTTGGTCAACCGGCCCTCCGCCACGGCATCGAAGGCGAGTTGCACGGCGTCGTAGCCGTCGGCGTCCTGGGTGCGCACGGCCACGACCGGGCAGGGCCCGGCCTGAATGACCGTGACCGGAGTGAGCTTGCCGGTCTCCTGGTCGAAGACCTGTGTCATGCCCAGCTTTCTGCCGATGATTCCTTTCACCTCAACCTCAGAGCTTGATCTCGATGTCGACGCCGGCGGGCAGGTCCAGACGCATCAGCTGGTCGACCGTCTTCGGGGTCGGCGAGTGGATGTCGATCAGGCGCTTGTGCGTGCGCACCTCGAAGTGCTCACGGGAGTCCTTGTCGATGAAGGGGCTGCGGATCACCGTGTAGACGTTCTTCTCCGTGGGCAGGGGCACCGGTCCGGTGACCGTCGCACCGGACCGCTGCGCCGTATCGACGATCTGCGCTGCAGACCGGTCGAGCTGCTGATGGTCGTATGCCTTCAGCCGGATGCGGATCTTCTGTTGGGCCATCGTCTATGCGAGTAGCAAGCCGAAAGCGCCGCTACTTCTGGATCTCCGTCACGACACCGGCGCCGACGGTGCGGCCGCCCTCGCGGACCG
>JAIBJP010000085.1 GCA_020029625.1 Actinomycetota bacterium
ATCCGCGTTCAGAATGACGGGTCGCCCCCGTATCTAAATCGATACGAGGGCTCCTGCGTCCTTGCCTCAGAACGACCGTCCCGTCCCGACGACGAGCGACGTTCCGCCAAGCCCTCCTAGGGGCCGACGCGGCCGGCGACGACGAACGCCTCGTACGTCACGGGCATCCACTCGGCAAAGAGAAGCTCGACGGCGTCGGCGTAGTGGCGAATCTCTCGCTGGGCCGTCTCCGCAGCCCGCAACGAGACGAAGTTCATGAGGGCGCGGGCGTTGACCGTCCAGTAGAACTCGGTGTAGGCACCAACGGGCATGACCGCGCGGGCCAACTCGCGGGCAACGCCGGCCTCGACGAGACGCTCGTACGCGGCATAGGCGGCCGCGTAGACGGCTGCAAGCTCCTCTCGGGTCGCCTGCGCGACCTCGTCGGACACCGGCTCGAACGAGTACGAGCCGGGCTTGCCGACCTGCGTTCGCACGTCCTCCAGCGCAGGGACGTAGAATTCGTCCGTCGCCTTGGCGTAGCGCATGGAGAACTCGTTGTAGGAGCCGATGCGGTGGCGAAACCACTCGCGGGCGACGAAGAGCGGCGTCCGCACATGAAAGCGGAAGGCGTTGTGCTCGAAAGGCGTCCCGTGGCGCTCGCGCATGAGGAAGCGGATCAGGCCGGCGTCGGAGTCGTCCATCTCCTCCTTGCGCCGCGCGAAGCTCACCCGCGCGGCGTTGACGACGGAGAGGTCGCTCGCCATGGCGTCGTCGAGACGGACGAACCCGTGGTCGAGCACCTCGATCGTCCTCGGTGCGATTCCTTGCTCGACGGCGCTCACCCGACCGATCTTATCGGCCGCGCCGGAGGTGGCCGCCCCCTCGGCTACGCTGCAAGGCCTCGGGGTCGAAGATGTCCTTAACGGCAGAGATGAAGACGGTCTTCGCGCTCTGCGCGACGGTTTTCTGCGCCCTCGTCGCGGTTGCCCCCAGCGTAGCCGCGCCGGCCAAACGTCCTCCTCCGCTCACCTCTGTCGCCCACGACGCGCTCACCCGCGGGCTCGAGCGCGGCAGCCTGACCGAAGCTCGCTACTCGCTCCAACGGGCCCGCTCGCTCTTTGCCCTGGGGGCCGTGAGGCGAAAGTTCGGCCAGGTCGCGAAGCCATCGCTGCGAGACGCGACCCCGATCCTCCGCGATCTCGCCGCGCGCCTGCGTTACCTGAGCGGCGCCGATCGCGCGTTGGCGCGGGCGATTCTCTCGCGCCCCACCGACAACCTCAGCGGTGACGAGCACCACTACCGCTCGAACGCGATCGTGGCCACCGCCTGCGACGCGACGCGCCCGCTCTGTTTCCACTGGGACGAGCGAGCGTCGCACCGCGACTCGCCTCCCGGCGCGGATGGCAATCCCTCCACGATCCCGGCCGATGTGACGGCGAGCCTGACGACCTTCGCCCAGGTGTGGGATCTCGAAGTCGTCAGCTACGGCTACCGCGCGCCCCTCTCCGACTCATCCTCGACCGAGGATGGAGGGAACGGAAAAACCGACATCTACCTCGCCGACTTGGGCGGCGACTCCGCTCCGTCGTTCGGCTACTGCACGACGGACGACCCCAACGCGTTCGACCTGGACTACCCCTACTACGACGTCTCCGCCTATTGCGTCGTGGACGAAGACTTCGCGAACGCTGTCTACGGCGGCATCGACCCGGTGGATGCCCGGGCCGTTACGGCCGCGCACGAGTTCTTCCATGCGATCCAGTTCGGCTACGACTGGTTCGAAGACCTCTGGCTGATGGAAGGGACGGCGATGTTCATGGAGGGCCAGTTCCGGCCGACCGTGAAGGACCGAATCCGCTATCTCGACGACAGCGCGTTGACCTCGCCATCGACGCCGGTCGATCTTGGGGGCGGTGGGTTCGAGTACGGAGCCTGGATCTGGTGGCGCTTCCTCGTCGAGGAGTTCGGAGAGCTAGCCGACCCGCTCGTGATCCGCGGAGTGTGGGAGCGTGCCGACGGGAGCTCCGACACGGACGGCGGAGGCCCCGACACGGTCGGCCGTGACAACTACTCGCTGCAGGCGGCCCGTCATGTCGTCGCCGCCCGCGGCGTTTCGTTTCGCGCTCTATTCGGAGAATTCGCCCGCGTGAACCGAACACCGGCCCGCTTCTACAGCGAAGGTGCCTCGTACCCACGCGCCCCGCTCTCCCACACCTACTTCTTGGGGCGAGGCCGGCGCGGAACGGACTGGCAATCGACCCGCCTGCGTCATCTTGCGAGCCGCTACTTCGCGTTCAAGCCCGGCCGTGCCGCCTCTGCGAACGGAAGCCTGCGCGTCCGAGTCGACCTGCCGCTCAGACGGCGCGGCCCCGAGGCATATCTACTCGTCCGCAGGACGTCGGGGAGCTGGTACGTCCGCAAGTTCGGGCTCGACACAGACGGAGACGGTGTACGTAGCGTCGCGTTCGGGCGAGGGGCGATCAGGGAGGTGGACCTCGTCCTCACGAACGCCAGTACGAGGATGAGCTGCTGGCGCGCCACCTTCTACTCATGTGCGGGCGTCGGCGTCGACGACCTGCGGTATTACAAGTTTCGCGCCGCCGTCCGCTGACCCAGCGCTTCGGCCGGAGCTACCAGAAGGGGTGCGCGCGTGGTTGGGTCCCGGACCGCTCGCGGAACCGGAACATTCCGTGCTCGACGAGGTCGTCGATGTGCGATTTCATCCGAGCCAGCATCTCGTCCGCGTCGGCTCGCGTCAGCTCGCCGTCCTCGACCAGCTGATCGAGCTTCTCCTCGGCCTCGTCCAGGATCGCCTGCTTCAGCCCGTCCACCGACTTGCCGCGGGCCTTGGCGATATCCCCGAGGGTCCGGCCCGCCCTGAGCTTCGAGCGCAGCTCCGTTTGGGTCAGCCCGAGATAGTCGGCGGCCGCCGAGAGCTTCTCGCCGAACGGAGGTCGGCCCCCGCGGTGGAAATGACCGAAGCGCGGGCCGCCCAACGGGCCGGCGAAGGGCGGAAACTCGCCCGACTGGATGCGGGCCTTGAGCTCGTCGGCCTGCGCCTTCGTGATCTTGCCCTCCTTCAGCGCCGCGTCCACCTGGTCGATCGCGGCCGCCTTCGTCGCGTCCTCGAGCTTCTGGGAGGAGATGCCAAGGTGTCTGGCGACCGAGTCGAGGAAGGACTGGCCGGAGGAGGAAGAGCCCTGAGCTGCAGCAATCGCAGCGCCGCCCCCGCCGATGACGGCGAGAGCGGCGACTGCGATCGCGAGGGTCTTGCGTGAGCGAAACCGCTTCATGTGCGAATGAAAGCGCGGCTCCCTAAGACCGGGCTAAGAAACGCCTAAGACTTCACGTCGGCCGGCTGGCCAGCTCGATCTTCACGGTGTGGCTCTGACCCCCGCGGGAGTACGTGATGGACACCGTGTCGCCGGGCTTTTTCGCGGAGATTGCGCTCGTCAGGCCGTCGCCGGAGACGATTCGCTTCCCGTCCACGGAGACGATCCTGTCGCCCGACTGGAGGCCGGCGTCGGCCGCGGGCGTACCGGCGCGGACCTCGGTGATCCGCACGGAGGCGTTGACGGTCTCGACGGACACTCCGAGATAGGCATGCTCGGCCTTCCCGGTGGAGATCAGCTCCGAGACGATCGTCTTGACGGTGTTCGACGGAATCGCGAAGCCGACGCCGTCGTTGCCGCCCGAGTCGCTCTCGATCTGCGCGTTGACGCCGATCACCAGGCCCTCGGCGTTGAGCAGCGGGCCACCCGAGTTGCCGTGGTTGATGGCAGCGTCCGTCTGGATCGAGTCGTCGATCGAGAAGTTGTTCGGCGAGGTCATCTGCCGGTGGAGGGCGCTGACGATCCCGCTGGTCACGGTGTTCTCGAGCCCGAATGGGCTGCCGATGGCGACGACGTTGTCGCCGACTCCCACGGCGTCAGAGTCTGCGAGGGTGAGCGGCGTGAGCACCGAGGCGGGGGCATCGACCTTAATGACGGCCAGGTCGGTCGAGGGATCGCTTCCGACGAGCTCGGCCTTGTAGGTCTTTCCGTTCCAGAACCTCACCGAGATGGACGTGGCACCGTCGACGACATGCTGGTTCGTGATGATGCGGCCGTTGCTGTCGTAGACGAACCCGGAGCCCTGGGCCTGCTGAGTCTGCTGGCCTCCGAAGGGGTTCGTGGACTGGGACGTCGTCGTGACGGTGATCTCGACGACACCCTTCTGCGTGCGCTGATAGATGTCCGAGACGGACAGGCCGGTTGTATTGGCGGCCGGCTCGCCGTTGCTGACGTCTACCTGGCGGACGATGGTTCTCGTCCCTTCGGGAGCGAGCCCAGCGTACGTGGCGGCTCCGCCGACACCGATAGCGGCAGCGGCGACGAGCACGGCAGCTGTTGAGAGAGTTCGACGGCGAGTCATGGGCGGTTTTCCTTTCGTTCGGTCGCCGTCCATGTCACCGCTTGTGACTAAGACGTCTATGAAACGGGGCTAAGAAGTTCCTAAGAAGGGTTATCCCGTTTCTTAGCCTCCTCTCAGGCTGAAAGCGCACAATGAAGCCCATGAGAGTCCTGGTCGTCGACGACGAACGCGCGGTGCGCGATTCCCTTCGCCGCGCCCTCGAGCTCGAGGGCTACGACGTCGAGCTCGCGGCCGACGGGGAGGAGGCGCTCGAGCGTCTCGCCCAGAACGGCGAGCCGGACGCGGTCGTCCTCGACATCCTCATGCCGAAGATAGATGGGTTGGAGGTCTGCCGGCGCCTGCGCCGGGAGGGCCACCGCCTCCCGGTGCTCATGCTCACCGCCCGCGACGAGGTCGAGAACAGAGTCGCCGGCCTCGACGCCGGGGCCGACGACTACGTGACCAAGCCTTTCGCTCTGGAGGAGCTCCTCGCGCGCCTACGCGCGCTCCTGCGCCGGACGACCAGCGGTTCGGGGGAGGTCCTGCGCTTCGCAGACCTCGAGCTCGACCCGAAGACCCGCGAGGTGCGGCGCGCCGGCGAGCCGATCGAGCTGACGCGGACGGAGTTCTCGCTCCTGGAGCTCTTCCTCCTGAATCCCCGCCAGGTGCTCACGCGCTCGGTCATCTTCGAGCGCGTGTGGGGCTACGACTTCGGGTTTTCCTCCAATTCGCTCGACGTGTACATCGGATATCTGCGCCGGAAGACGGAGGCAGGCGACCGGCCGCGCCTCATCCAGACGGTGCGCGGCGTCGGTTACGCCCTACGCGAGAAATGAGCTTTCGCGCCCGCCTGGCCCTCGTTGCCGCCGCGGCCGTCGCGCTGGCGGTCGTGCTGGCTTCCGCGGTGGTCTACATCGTCGTCCGCGACGAGCTGCGCGGCACCGTCGACGATGCGCTGAGGGACCGGGCTGCCGAGATCTCCCACTTCCCGCTGCGCGCCATTCGGGAGGGCGACCGGCCCGTGCTCGAGGGGCCCGGCCTGGGCGGCGCTCCCGGTTATATCCAGGTCGTCCAGTCGGACGGAACGACGATCCGGCCGCCCGATGAGACAGTCGAGCTCCCGGTTTCCGATCACGTCTTGTCAGTGGCCAACGGCAAGGGCGGGCCGTTCTTTTCGGACACACACGTCTCCGACGTCCATCTGCGCGTCTTCACGATTCCCGGCAGCTCGGGCTTCGCCGTCCAGATCGCACGCCCGCTGACGGAGGTCGACCAATCCCTCGACCGGATCCGCTTCTATCTCATCCTCATCGCCCTGGGCGGCATCGCCGTCGCCGCGACGCTCGGGCTCGCGGTCACGCGGGCCGCAGTCGCTCCGGTAAGGCGTCTGACCGAGGCAAGCGAGCGGGTGACCGAGACCGGCGATCTCTCAGAGCGAATCGACTCCCGCGGCCAGGACGAGCTCAGCCGCCTCGCCTCGAGCTTCAACACCATGCTGGCCGCGCTCGAACAGTCGACCCGGGCTCAGCGTCAGCTGGTCGCGGACGCCTCCCATGAGCTGCGGACGCCCCTCACGAGCCTGCGGACGAACATCGAGGTGCTGGCCGGGAACCGCAGCCTTCCCGCCGGAGAACGGGAGAGGCTGCTCCACGACGTCGTCGAGCAGTTGGGAGAGATGACGACACTGATCGCGGAGCTGATCGAGCTCGCCCGCGGCGACCAGCCGCTCGCAGAGCCCGAGGACGTCCGTCTCGATCTCATCGCCGCGGATGCGGTCGACCGCGCGAGACGCAACCGGCCCAACATTACTTTCACGACCAGCTTCGCGGAATCACTCGTGCACGGCGACCGGGCGACCATCGAGCGCGCGGTGGGAAACCTGCTCGACAACGCCGCGAAGTGGAGCCCGCCGGCAGGCGAGGTCGAGGTCGCGGTCCACGAGGGGGAGGTGATCGTGCGCGACCACGGGCCGGGAATCGACGAGGAAGACCTGCCGTTCGTCTTCGACCGCTTCTACCGCGCCCGATCAGCCCGCGGAATGCTCGGCTCGGGCCTCGGCCTCGCCATCGTCCGTCAGGTCGCCGAAGCGCACGGCGGCTCCGTCTTGGCGGAGCGTGCCGAGGGGGGCGGCACTCGCATGACCCTGCGCCTGAACGGCCGGCTCCCTCCCGAGAAATAGAATCGGGCTTCCTCGACGGCGAGGGCGACAGCGATGGGAACGGTCGCGGGAAGCGTGTCCGTGACGAGGAAGAAGAACGACCACGCGACTGCGAAGACCGCGACGAGGAACGTGGCGACTCCACGCCGGCGACCCTCGACGGCGAGGACGGCGCCGAAGGCGGCTGCCACGAACAGGTCCGCGTATTCCATCGACGCGGTTCCGAGCACGACGCGCTGAAGCTGAGGGCCTACCGCCGGCGCCGCCTGCACGATGGGGCGGCTCGCCTCCTCGAGCCGGTGCATCAGCGCGACCGTGAGATCGACCGCAGCCCAGATCCCGATCCCGATCTTGGCGACCCGGCCGGGGAGGATCCCGACGACGACCACGGCGAGAACGACGGTGCTCAGCGCGACGAGCGCAAGCCCGGCCGCTTCGCCTGCCGTCCCGCGCGGGTCCACCCAAGCCAGGGCGAAGAGTACGGGCACCAGGAGGACGAGTCCCGGATGGTGCAGACGGAGAGCCCAGACAGCCCCGAGCGCCGCGAGCAAGGGAACGGCGACGAGCGCCAGCGTGGACAGACTGTCCGCGAACGCAGACGCAACGGGCGGCAGGAACGTCGCAGCGGTGATGGCGGCGGCGGGTCCGACGAGGAGCAGCCAGTGCGAGCGGAGCGCCGCGAGCAGGCGGCTTCGCGGAGCGCGCGGAAGCAGCACCAGAGCGGCCTGAACGAGGCCGAGCCCCCAGAAGCAGGCGTAACCGGCAAGACTCATGGCTCACTTTTCACTACAACAGAAACCTCCAGGGTTAGGCTGGCGCCCATGGGCCTCCCGCAGGCGGTAGCAGTGGTCGGGGCCGGCACGATGGGCGCCGGCATCGCGCGCGTCTTCGCGGACGCAGGGGCCTCCGTGCGGCTCTGCGCCCGGCGCGAATCGAGCCTCGAAGCGGCACGTGCCCGGCTCGGCGGGGGCCTGACACACGTGCGGCTGACGACTTCGGCCGAGGAGGGGCTCCAGGGGGCCGAGCTCGTAATCGAGACGATCACCGAGGAAGTCGAGGCGAAGCGAGCTCTCCTTGCGCAAGCGGAAGAGCTCGCCTTGCCGGAGGCGATCCTGACGACGAACACGTCGTCGCTTCGGCTTGCCGCGCTCGCGGATGAGCTCCGGAACCCTCAGCGCTTCGCCGGCCTGCACTGGTTCAACCCGCCCGAGCTAGTCGAGCTCGTAGAGGTCGTCGGCGGGGAGGACACCGCTCCCGAGACCCTCGAGACGCTCGCTGGGTGGGTGAAACTGCTCGGCAAGGCCCCGGTCGTCGTCAGGCGGGACGTTCCGGGCTTCGT
>JAIBJP010000023.1 GCA_020029625.1 Actinomycetota bacterium
TCCTAGCCGCTACCAGGGAATCGGCTCGCGGTCCCGGAAGAACCCGCCTCGCGGGCCTTCGTCGGGCAAGGTGGCCAGCCAGAAGGGCGTGTCCCCGCCTTCCTCGACGGAGCGGCCCGCGCCGGGACCGCCCATGTCTGTGCGCACCCAGCCAGGACAACACGAGTTCACGAGGATGTTCTCGCCGGCGAGCTCGGCGCTGAGCATGCGCGTCAGCGCATTCAGGCCGGTCTTCGAGATGCGGTAGGCCGGCGCGTGCCCGCCCATGTCGGAGAGCTGCCCCATCCCGCTCGAGAGATTGACGATCCGCCCGTAGCCGTTCCTCCGCATGAGCGGGAGCGCGGCCTGCGTCAGCTTCCAGGCCCCAAAGAGGTTCGTCTCCAGGGTGTCACGCACTTCGTCGAGGTCCGCGTCCACCGCGCTGGTGCTCCAGCCTCCGCCCTCGATCCCCGCGTTGTTCACGAGCACGTCGAGACGCCCGAACCGCTCCTCGATCGTGCTGATGCACCGCTCGATGCTCTCCGGGTCTGTGACATCGAGTTGGCACGCGGTCGCGCCTCCGCCCACGCCGCGAGCCGCCTCTTCTCCGCGTGCCGGGTCTCGCGAGCCGATCACGACGCGGTAGCCGTTCTCGGCCAGTCGCCGCGCGACCTCGAGGCCGAGGCCGCGGTTTCCGCCGCTGAGGAGCGCCAGCCTCTCCATGTCGGAGAGGCTACAGCGGCTCCGGCCGCTAGTTCGCGGGGCGTGTCGCCGCTACCGCGTCGAGCTGGTTCGCGTGGTAGAGGACGGCTGCCTCGGCCGTTCGCGCCGCTCGTGGCTCGTGGTGCACGGCGATCGCATGCAGGAGCTCCGCGAGGACGTTGGCGGCGACTCCGCCACCTTGCTCCTCAACGAGCCGAAGGCCCATATGGACATGGCCCAGGAGCTTCCCTTCTTCGGTGGGCAGGAAGAGCGGGCCGCGGTCGAGCTCGCGCACGCGGCCGACATCGTGCACGAGGGCGGCGGCGAGCAGAAGGTCGCTGCGGAGGCGGGCGTGCAGCTGAGCGACGTCCCGGCAGATCGTTGCCACCGCGACCGTGTGCTCGAGCAGCCCGCCGGTGTAGGAATGGTGCGAGTCGGACGTGGCCGGCAGCACGCGCAGCCGCTCCCGGAAGACTGCGTCGCCGACGAAGCGGCCGACCAGAGCACGGAGCTCCGGGTGGGAGATCTCGGACGCGAGGAATTCAAAGAAGCCGTCCAGCTCCTCCACGTCGCGGCGGCCCTCCGGGACGAGCGTGGCGGGATCGGCCTCGGCGTGCTCGAGTGTTCGCACCTCGAGCTGGAGCCGGTCGCGGAAGCGCTCGACGCGTCCGAGGACATGAACCGCGTCTCCTTCGTGGAAGCGCTTGTCGAGGAGGTCGACGTCGCTCCAGACCCGGGCGTCGATCCGCCCGCTCGGATCGACGAGCTCGAGAGCCAGATACGGGCTCCCGCTGCGGGTGCGCAAGCGCTGCTTGCGCGCGACCGCGAAGGTGCCTTCGACGACCCTGTCCTCTGCCAGCTCGGCGATCGTCACGGCCCGATTGTAGGTCCGGCGTCGGCTGCTAGCCTGGGCCGCGATGGCGCTCGTGAAGCCGTTTCGCGCGCTCCGCTACTCGGCGGGAACGGCGGGCCCCCTCTACGACCTCGTCTCACCTCCTTACGACGTGATCTCGCCGGCGGTCCACGAGCGGCTGCTCGCCGCGAGTCCGTACAACGCGGTCCGCCTGTTGCGCCCCGACGATCCGGAGGAAGCGGCCCGGCTCCTGGCCCAATGGCAGCAGGAAGGCATTCTCGTTCGCGAGGAAGAGCCGGCCGTGTGGCTGCTGGAGGAGGACTTCGTCGGCCCTGACGGAGTGGCCCGCACGCGCCGCAGCCTCGTCGCACGCGCAGCGCTCGAGCCCTACGAGCGCGGTGTCGTGCTCCCCCACGAGCGGAGCTTCCCGAAGCCGCGCCGGGGTCGTCTCCGGCTCCTGGAGGCCACGCGCACGAAGCTCTCGCCGATCTTGCTCCTCCACGACGGCCCGGCTCCGCCGAAGGCACCGGCCCGTGCGCCTGATCTCGAGGCGACCCTGGACGGGGTCACGAGCCGTCTCTGGCGAATCGATCCGCGCGCCGCTGACGGCATCGAGGCGCCGCTCATGATCGCGGACGGGCACCACCGCTACGAGGCGGCGCTCGCCTTCCACGAGGAAGAGGGCAGCGAGGAGACGGCCCACGTCCTTTCTGCGCTCGTGAGCACCAGCGATCCGGGCCTGACGATCTTCCCGACTCACCGCGTGACCGCCGGCCCTCCCCCCGATCTCGACGGCTCCTTCCGACTGACTCCCGCCGCGGGGGCGGCAGACGCCCTCGCACTGCTGGAGAAGCTGCCGCGTGACCGGGCAGCCTTCGCGCTGCTCCGTGCCGACGGCGCGTTCGTCGCGGAGAGCGACTCGCCGGGCCTGGACACGGCCGTCGTCGACCGCTTTCCGTTGGAACGGGTCCATTACACCCCCAGCGCCGCCGAGGCGGAGAGGGCCGTTGTCGCCGGAGAGGCCGGGGCGGCGTTCCTCGTCCGTCCGCCGACGGTCGAGCAGGTCGAAGAGGCCGCGCGGGCGGGCGAGCGCATGCCCGAGAAGAGCACGTACTTCTATCCCAAGCTCGTCGGTGGCCTGCTCTTCTCCCCCTTCGACGAGTGACCGACTGGCTCACCTTTTGCCGCGACGCCGCTGCGGCCGTCGAACGAGCGCTGGCCGAGCTCCCGACGCGCACAGAGCGGGAGCCCGTCGTAGCGCTGGGCGAGGGAGGCGACGAGACCACGGCCGTCGATGCGGCAGCCGAATCGGCCGTCGTCGGGCTTCTGGAGCGGTTGCACGCGGACGGCGTCGAGTTCACACTCGTCTCGGAAGAGCTCGGAGAGCGCTCGTTCGGCGCGGACGGGGTCCGCGTTGTCCTCGATCCGATCGACGGGAGCATGAACGCGAAGCGCGGCATCCCCTTCTTCTCCCTCTCGATCGCGGTCGCCGACGGCGCGTCGATGCGGGACGTCTTCTTCGGCTATGTCTTCGACTTCGGGACGCGGGAGGAGTGGACGGCCGCGCGCGGCGAGGGGGCCTTCCTGAACGGTGAGCCCCTGGATGGGCCCGGCCCCAAGGAGGAGGTGGAGATGCTCTCGTTCGAGGCGACGACCACCCAGCTCGTCGCGGGGCAAATCGCGGACATGGTCGGCATCGCGGACCGGACCCGGATCATGGGCTCCCTCGCTCTTTCGCTTTGTCACCTCGCGGCGGGTCGCGTCGACGCCGTCTGCTCGCTCAAGCCGGCCAGAAGCGTCGATATCGCCGCGGCGCAACTCGTCGTCCAGGAGCGAGGCCTCGCAATCGACCTTCCGGACGCACCTCCGTTCGGAGCCGCGCCGCTCGACCTGGCCGGCCGCTCGCGTGTGGTCGCCGCGGCGAGCCCTGAGCGCTGCGCCGAGCTCTTCGCCCGCCTCAGCGTTTCTCGCTGATCCGGCGTTGCAGGTTCGTCCTCACGGCCGGCCACTCGGCTTCCGTGATCGCGTACCAGGCCGAGTCCCTCACCTCGCCGTCACGGACGAGCATGTGGCTGAGGAAGACGCCCTCGAAGCGCGCGGGAAGCGCCTCGAGAGCCGCCCGAGCCCGTTCGTTCTTCGCATCCGTCTTGAACTCGACGCGCATGCATCCGGCGCGCTCGAAAGCGTGCTCGAGGAGAAGGTACTTCGCCTCGATGTTGACGCCTTTGCCCCACACGTCCCGGCTATGCCAGGTGTAGCCGATCTCTAGGCCGCGATGCTCCGGGCGAAGGCTCAGGTAGCGCGTGCTCCCGACCACTCGGCCCGTCTCGCGCAGGACGATCGCGAACGGCACCTCGCGTCCCTCCGCCGCCGCCTTCATCGTCATGTCGAGCCAGTCCGTGAAGGTCTCCGGGGCGTGGCCGTGCACGGTCATCCAACGCCAGATCTCGGGATCTGCGCCAGCCGCCCTCAGCTCCTCCTCGTGCTTCGGCCGGAGCGGCTCGAGGACGACGATCTCGCCCTCGAGGCGCGTCGACAGGCCTTCCCACATCTAGGGGACGATAAAGACCGGCGTGCCTTCGGACACGTGCTCGAAGAGCCATTCGGCGTCAGGGATGCGCATGCGAATGCAGCCGTGCGAGGCCGAGTAGCCGATCGAGGCCGCATCCGGCGTGCCGTGGATCCCCACCCCCGGCACCGAGAGGCCCATCCAGCGCGTGCCCAGTGGATTCCCGGGACCCGGCGGCACCGGAGAGAGGCCGGCGGCCCAGTCGGAATCGGGCGGGTACCACCAGGGATTCAGCTGCTTGGAGACGATCGTGAACTCTCCCAGCGGCGTGGGGTAGGAAGGCTGGCCGGTGGCGACGCCGAGCTTCGTCCGCTTGTGCTCCCCCCTGTAGAGGAAGAGTCGGTTCGCGGAGCGCTGGATGACGATGACGGAGCGGATGTCGCTCCTCATGACGTCGGGAATCAGCGTCGTGTGCCGCACCTCGATCGGGCCGCGTGTCCCGGCCAGCAACGCAGCTGCGAGCGCTCGCGCCAGTGGCTTGGCACGAACTTCGAGTCCCACCTTCTCAGTGCTGATGACGGGCCGCAGCCGACGCAGCCGAACCTGTGCGTCGACCGCCGGGCGGGAAAAGTCCCTGGCAAGCTCCGCGGAGTAGGCGACCAGCCGAGGGCGGTCGACCAGGACCTGGAGCGCCACCGTTTCCCCGGGCGCCGCGACGAGCGCTTTCTCGACGGCGGGCGCGATCAGCGGAACACCGAGCCGAGAGGGCGAGACGAAGAAGGTTTGCGCTGGGAGGCCGACGGCGATCGGCTGGCGGAAGGAGGCGCGGACGGCGGTACGCGCCTGCTCTCCGGTCATCCCGCCGACGAGCGTCCCGTCGACGGTGACACCGTCCGCGATTCGGGCCGGCGAATAATGGCCAAGCATTCCCCCGGGCTCGTCAGCCCGTGCGCCCGCCGCCGCCGCGACCGAAAGGAGCAGAAGAGCGACGAAGGCGACCGCGCGCCGCCACGGGGGAGTGGTGCGGTAGCGTCGATAGGTCACGCGTTTGTGAGGTTCTCCGACTCGGTGTGGAACCCTTCGCCGGCAGGCCGCAGCGCCTTGCGAAGACTTCGGCGGGCACGGTTCAGCCTGGACGCGACGGTTCCGACCGGGACGCCGAGCAGCTCGGCTGCACCTGAGTAGTCGAAGCCCTGGACGTCCACGAGGAATACGACCGCGCGCTCGTCTTTCGAGAGGGCGGCGAACGACGACGAGAGGTCGCGGCGGGCCGACAGCGCCTCGCCGGGCTCAGGATCGCCGCTTGCCTGCTCGACGAGCTCGTCCAGGGGAACGTTCGTGACCTTGCGCTTGCGGGCGAGCTCGTCGAGGCAGGCGTTGTACGTGATGCGGAAGAGCCAGGTGCCGATCCGCGCGTCGCCGCGAAAACGCGGGAGCGCGCGAAACGCCCTGACGTAGGCCTCCTGGAGCGCGTCGTCCATGCCGTCTCGGTCGCCGAGGACGCGGTAGGCGAGCCCTCGGAGCCGGAGGTCGTAGAGGCGGACGACGGCGGTGAACGCGTCGTGATCGCCACTCCGGGCGCGGTCGAGCACGGCCGGTGCGACGTAGTTGGGCGCGAGGGCGGTCACGATCCGGGCTGGAGCACGACCGGAATGTGCACCTCGTGCGGCGGGTGCCCTGTGCCGGCGGCATCGTCGTCGTGAACCACGATTTCGCCGCGCTGGGCGGCGCGGACCTCGTAAGAGACCGTGACGGAGAAGGTCCCTCGGCAGCCGCTGCCACAGGTCGCGGTCGTGAATGCGTTCCCGACCACGCGGCCCGAGGAGTCGACGATGTCGACGGTGACGTTGGCCTCGAAGACATTGGCGCTGCCCGAGACGGTGACGGGGTTCGAGACCGCTTGTCCGATCGCCGGGCTCGTCACGAGGATCACCGGGAGGAGGTCCCGGTAGTCGCGGCAGCGGAGCGGATGGTCGATGACGATTCCCTCGCCGCCGAGCACGTCGACGGAACGCCCGTCCAGCTGGAAGAGGACTCCCTTGACGGTCGGGAACTGGTCGAGGGTGCAAACGACTTGTGCGAGGCGCATCGTCATCGAGGCCGTTCCGCCCCCGGACTCGTACTCGGATGTCAGGTCGACGGTGGCGATGCCCTTGTCCACGATCAGTCCCAGGAGCTGGGTGCCGTCCGGGATCTGCGTGGCCACTCCGGCGGAGCGCTCGCCAGGCAACGGGCCCTCGAGAAGCGCCTCCATCGCCGCGGTGCCGACGCGCGGTGTCGCCGACTGGGTGCGGGTGACGACGAAGAGCTGCTCTCCTCGGTGAAACCAGACCTTGTAGCGGACGAGCGCAGCGCCCTGTCCGGTCGTGTCGGTGGGGATCGGGAGGCTGCCGCTCTCGGTACCCGTGCCCGTCTGCGAGCCCGAGTCCGTTGACTGCGGCGACTCGCTTCCCGAGGGCACGGGGCCGGCCGACTGGGCGCCCTTCCCCGTCCCACAGCTCGCGGCGACGAAGCCGAGGAGCGAGGCGAGGATGATGCTGAGCGTGACGATGGCGTACCTCATGGCTTCTCCTTGTGGGGGCCTGCTGATCGTCGTCGCCGCGCGCAACGCCGCTCTTGCCGCTACGTAACGGTTAGGTCACAGGCAGACGCAGCGTGAAGCGCGTGCCGCGGCCGACCTCGCTCCAGACATCGAGGTCGCCGCCGAGGAGGCGCGCGTTCTCGAGTGCGATGGCCAGGCCCAAACCGCTTCCAGGCCCCGCTCGCGAGGAATCCGCCTTGTAAAAGCGTTCGAAGACGTGCGGGAGGCGGTCGGGCGAGATCCCGGGGCCGGTGTCAGTGACCTCGACGAAGGCGCCGAGCCCGTCCTTGCCGACCCGCACGGAGACGTCCCGTCCTGCATGTTCGAGCGCATTGCCGACGAGGTTGGCGACGATGCGCTCGAGCCTCCGCGGGTCGGTGGACATGACGACCTCGTCGCGGTCGATGGTCACGCGGTCATCCCAACGGCGGGAACGAACAGCGCTCGCAATGAGGGATCCCACGTCCACCGGCTCTATGCGAACTCGCGCCTCTCCGGCATCGAGCCGGGAGATTTCCATCAGGTCTTCCACGAGGTCGCGGAGACGGGCGACATCGTTGACGAGGAGCTCGGCGGGCCGTCTCGCCTCATCCGGCATGCGATCGAGATGCTCGGCGAGCAAGGACGCCTCCGCGACGAGGGCCGTGAGCGGCGTCCGCAGCTCGTGCGAGACGTCGGAGGTGAAACGGCGCTCTCGCGCCTGGGCTTCCGACAGGGCCGTGATCTTCGTCTCCAGGGCCTCCGCCATCTCGTTGAACGAAGCTGCCCAGGCACCGAACTCGTCCCGCGACTCGACCGGCAACCGGGTGTCGAGCAGTCCCTCGGCGAGCGAGTGTGCGGCGACGCTGGCGCGGGCCACTGGCCGGAGCAGCCGGCGCGCCAGCAGGGCGCCGACGAGACCGCCCAGGAGGACGATGGCGCCGAGCACGGAGAGAAGGATGTTGCGGAGCTGCGCCAGCTCGTCCCAGAGCCTCTCCTCGGAGAAGAAGTAGTAGAGCTGGGTCTCGGAGCCTGGAACGCGGCCTCCGACCACGAGGTAGCGCGTCCCCGCGATCTCCCGGCGCTCGTAGGCGAGGCGTCCGGCGCCGACGAGCCGCTTCAGGTCGGGCGGGAGCTGGGCAGGCCCCAGCGAGAGGCTCGAGGAGAAGGTCCGGCCGTTCGTCTGGCCCACGACGGCGAAGGTGCCGCGGCGCTCATAGGCGTCCAGGAGCTCGGTCGTCTGCGCGGTCGTCGGGCTCGCGCCAAGCGTTTCGCTCGCGAGCACGAGGTTGAAACGGCTCTGCTCGAGCCCGCGGTCGACCGAGTCGGAGAGACGCGCTTCCCTGACGAGGAGGTAGGAGCTGACCGCGAGGATGGCGGCGGAGAGCCCGGCGACGAGCATGAATGCGAGCGTCAGGCGCCGGCGAAGCCGACCGGTGCGAACGGGAAGCCGCGCCGCCACCGTTACCCGGAGTCGAAGCGGTAGCCGACACCCCGCACGGTCTTGATCGTGCGCGGCTCCTTCGGGTCGTCCTCCACCTTCGCGCGGAGACGCTGGACGGCCACGTCGACGAGCCGCGAGTCGCCGAGGTAGTCGTAGTTCCAGACGCGCTGCAGCAGGAGCTCGCGAGTAAAGACCTGACCCGGTCGCCGGGCGAGCTCGAGCAACAGCCTGAACTCCGTGGCGCTCAGGCTCACCTCCTCGCCGCGGCGCCGCGCGACGAAGGCGCCGGGGTCGATCTCGAGGTCTCCTCGGACGAGGACGGGTTCCTCGTCATTGACGGCCGTCGCTCGCCGGACGGCCGCCCGGGCGCGGGCGACGAGCTCCGCCATCTCGAAGGGCTTCGTCACGTAATCGTCCGCGCCGAGCTCGAGCCCGACGACGACGTCCACGGTGTCGCTCTTGGCCGAGAGCATGATGATCGGGATGCGGCTCTCCGCCCGGATCTGGCGGCAGACCTCGTAGCCGTCGAGAACGGGAAGCATGACGTCGAGGATGACGAGGTCGTAGGGCGCCTGGCGGAAGTGGAGCAAGCCCTCTCGGCCGTCCGGCGCCGTCGTCACGTGGAACCCGGCCTGGGTCAGGCCGAGCTTCGTCACCTCGCGGATGGATGCGTCGTCCTCCACCAGGAGCAGCCGTTCGTCCATTACCTACAGGAGGATGGGTTGGATGCCGAAGACGCCGCCGATCCGGGCTCGCCGGAAGCTGTAATCGCGAAGACCGCCTTGGCCTATTTGCAGCCGGAGGATGCCCGTGCTTTCCGTGCCGAGCGTGTTGGCGCCGAAGACGAAGTTGCCGAGGCTCCACGCCACCAGTCGCCGGCGCCGCGGCTCGATTGGCTGGAGGACATGCGGGTGGGCGCCCAGAACGATCGTGGCTCCCGCGTCGAAGGCGACCGCCGCAAGCGAGCGTTGGCGGGAGTCCGGGCTGAATGCGCGCTCCGTTCCCCAGTGGAAATAGACGACGACGACGTCTGCGCCCTGGTTCTTGGCCCTTCGAACGTCGCTCGAGATGTACGAGGGGAAGCCGGGCGCCGTGCCAGACCAGGTGGGCCCGGCGTCGAAGCCGAGCGGCCGCACGTCGGAGTAGCCGAGAAATGCGAGGCGGATGCCGCCGAGGCGGAAGAGCGCCGGGCGCCTTGCGAGGTCCAGGTTCCGGCCTCCTCCCACCGTCTTCAGTCCGTACTCGTGGGCGTAGGACAGCGTGTCCGCGAAGGCCAGGCGCCCGTAGTCGAGGGCGTGGTTGTTCGCGAGCGTGACGATGTCGATCCCCACGTAGCGCGCCATCGTCCGTAAAGACGACGGCTTGCCGCGGAAGGTGTACTGCTTGCCGGGAACCGGATAGCCGCGCGTCGAGACGGAACATTCGAGGTTCGCGATCGCAATGTCGGCGGCGCGCAGAACCGGTGCGACCGAGAGCCAGGGGTAGCGCACGCCGTACGTCGCGATCGCCGTCCCGGGCCGGTCGCCCAGGTTCACGTCACCGACGGCGGCAATGCTCAAGGGCCGCACGCGGAGCCGGCCGAGCTCGATGCGCACGACCGGATCGCGGGGAACCTCGAGCGCGATCGGGTAGCGCCCTGTCGCCCGCGGAGCACGGAACTGGATTCGAAAGACGCCGTTGTCACCGGCCGTCGTCGTACGCTGGTTGGTCCCGACGAAGAGCGTGACCGTCTCCGCAGGCGCCGCCGTTCCGCGAATCGCGAGGAAGCCTCCGGGAGCTCGCCAGGTAGGCAGCGCGGAGATGACCGCGAAGGGCGTGGGATCCTCCTGTGCGAATGCGACCCCCCAGGTGAGGGTGACGGCGCTCGAGGCGCCGAGCGCGAGCGCGAGCACGGTGCGGCGATGGCGGCGAAGCCGGCGCATGTCCATTCCGTACTCCCGCCGGGGGCGAAATCCTTGCTCCATCGCGGAAATCTGACAGGTCGACCCTGGTAGCCTAGGCGTCATGGCGGTCTCCAGGGATGCTGTTCTCAGCGCGCTCCAGGGCGTCATCGACCCCGAGCTGAAACGCTCGGTCGTCGAGCTCGACATGGTGCGCGACGTCCGCGTGGACGGTGCCGACGTCAGCGTGACGATTGCGCTGACCGTGCCCGGATGCCCGCTGCGGGCAAGCTTCGAGGAACAGGTCGAAGAGGCTCTGCGCCCAGTCGAAGGCATCCGTTCGGTTGCCCTCGACTTCGACGTCCTCTCGCCCGAGGAGCGCCAGGCGCTGACCGTCAAACTTCGCGGCGAGGTGGCCGAGCGGAGTCCCGGTGTCTCGGTCGACGCAGGCACGCGGGTGATCGCGGTCGCGAGCGGCAAGGGCGGCGTCGGAAAGTCCTCGCTGACGGCCAATCTCGCCGCGGCGTTCTCACAGCTGGGTCACGCGACGGGCGTGCTCGACGCCGACGTCTACGGCTATTCGATCCCGACGATGCTCGGGATCAGCCAGCGTCCCATCGCCGTCGACAAGATGATCGTGCCGCCGGTCCGAGGTGACCTCAAGGTGATGTCCATCGGCTTCTTCCTCGACGAGAACTCGCCGGTCATGTGGCGTGGGCCCATGCTCCACAGGGCGCTCGAGCAATTCCTCTCCGATGTCCACTGGGGCGAGCTGGACACGCTGGTGGTCGATATGCCTCCCGGGACCGGCGACGTCGCCATCTCGCTGGGGCAGCTCCTCCCCCGCGCCGAGGCGGTCGTCGTGACGACTCCACACCGCGCGGCTCAGCAGGTGGCCGTGCGCGCAGCGCAGATGGCGCGCAAGACGAACATGCGGCTGCTCGGCGTCGTCGAGAACATGTCTTTCCAGGTCGGCACGGGCGAGGAGCTCTTCGGCTCGGGCGGTGGCGACGCGCTGGCGGAGGAGGTAGAGGCGCCGCTCCTCGGCCGCATTCCCTTCGATCCGAAGCTCGCGGCGTACGCGGACGAGGGCGAGCCGATCGTCCTGGCGGAGCCCGAGGCCGAGGTGTCGCAGGCCATCATGGCCCTCGCGGAGGCGATCGCGGCGACGAAGCGCGAGCAGGGCGTCGGAATCGTGAAGCCGCTGCCGCTCCTCTCCGCCTAGGGAGGGGAGTTGCGCGCCTACGACGCGCTCCGCGAGATCGGCTTCGCCGAGACCGCCGCGCGGACGCTTGCCGACCACTTCGAGGACGCGGATCGCCGCGGCCGTCCCGGCCATGGGGTCTCCCGGATCCCGTGGTTGGGCACGTTGCCGGATCTCGACACTCGCGCCGAGCCTTGCCGGGTCTCGTCTCGACCCGGATACGAGCGTTGGGACGGCAACGGCGCGGTCGGGTATCTGACACTCGCGCACATTGTCGGGGCTCAACTGGCCGACCCACCTGAGCAGGCACGGCTCGTGGTCGCCTCGCACTGCTTTCCGACCGGCTTCCTCGGCTACTGGGTCCGACGGCTCGCAGAGAGTGGGCTCGCCGCTGCCCTGACGGCGACCTCGCCTCCACGGCTGGCCTCACCCGAGGGCGGGCCTGCCCTCGCCGGCACGAACCCGCTCGCACTCGCCGTGCCGAGCACCGACGGTCGCCCGCTCGTCGCCGATGTCTCCATGGGGAAGGTCACCTATGGAGACGTGCTGCGCGGAGACGCCGCGGAGGAGGACCTCGTCCCCTTCGGCGGCGAGCAGGCCCACAAAGCCTTCGCGCTCGCTGTCGGGTTGCAGGCGCTCGTTGACGCGCTTGCGGGGGAGGGCTTCGGCGCCGTGCTCCTGGTCGCGCGGCCGGAAAGCGATCCGGTGCCGGGCCTGCGCGCTCGTGCGGCCGGGACGCGCCTTCCCGGGGATCGCTAGCGCTTGCGCAGCTCCTCGAGGACGACTGGATCGACGCGGTCGATTCCGGCCACGCGGTCTTCGAGGTTCTCCGTCCCCGCCCACGTCTCAAACGCCTCCGGCAGCGCCTTGGCCTCGTAACCGAGGCGGTCGAGCCGCTCGCGGATCTCTGCGGCCAACTGCTCGTCCACGTCGAGCCACTCCTCGGGCGGCGTCTGGCCGAAGAGCAAGTCGTGGAGCTCGTAGATCCGCCGAAGCTCGTCCACGGGGCGCTCGTGATCGTCAACTCGGAGGTCGACTGCGACATCGCTCGTCCCGCCGTAACCGCCGTCCTTCCTGACCACGAGGAGCGACGACGACTGCTGCCCGCGGCGGTCCCCACCGGCGAGCTGGGCGGCGGCGAGAGCCTCGAGCAGCCGCTCCGCAAGAGGCTTGTCCGTACTCCCCTCGAAGGCCTGGGCGAGTGCAGTCACGGTCTCCTCGGAGACGAGAATGTTGCCCTGCGCCGCGTATCCCTTCCCGATCACTCCGCCCGCCCAATCGAGGCACGACGAGCCCGTGTAGGTCGCGGCGCCGCCGCTCGCGTCGACTATGCCGAGCTGGCGAAGGTCGCGCCCTTCATCGGTTTCCGTCAGCCTCGCCACCACGTCGGCGGCGGGGAGGCCCTCGCGGAGGAGTCGCAGGCCGTCCGGTCCGTAGCTGACGTTGGCGAAGGCCTGCGTGGCGATCGCACCGACCTCTGGATCCGCCCACGGTACGACTGCTCCCACCGCCAGGAACTTCGACTGGACTCCGACCCCCCACTCGCCGCGCTCGAGGTCGCACGCGACGATCGAGTAGGTCGCGACGATCCTGGGACTAGCCATATTTCAGCTTGCGGAAGTCGAGCTCCAGCAGCTCGCGCTTGTCCGCCGGGACGAGCACGCACGCCACCTCAGGGCGCTCCAGTGCGGCCTGGACCGCCTCGGCGCTCGCGGCGCGCACGACGATCGGCGTCCCCTGCGCGTGTGCCTCCTGCAGGCGCTCGACGTCCGAGACGTCGTCGAGGACGAGCGGCTCGCCGGGGGGAAGGTCAGCCTCACCTTCCACGGCGATCTCGGCCACCTGCACCCCCGTAGCGCCGAACCAGCGCGTTCTCACAATTCGACGGTTTCGCCGGGCTCGGGCGCGATCACCTCGACGTCCGGAGCGAGCTTGCGCAACTCCTCGGGTGTCCCGGTCAGGACGGGAAAGGTGCCGTAATGACAAGGGACACAGCGCTTGACGCCGAGGAGCTCGAGCGCGACGGCGGCCTCCCGCGGCCCCATCGTGAAATGGTCGCCGATGGGGAGGATCGCGACGTCGGGCTCGTAGATCCGGCCGATCAGCTGCATGTCGCCGAAGACGCAGGTGTCGCCGGCGTGGTAGACGCGTGTGCCGTCGACCTCGACGACGAGGCCGGCCGGCTCCCCCGCGTACGTTCCGTCGGGAGTGGAGCTCGAATGGTGCGCGTCCGTCATCGTCACTCGGACGCCGTCGACGTCGACGGTTCCGCCCTTGTTGAATCCCTCGGCCTCCACTCCCTTGGAGCTGAGCCAGTCGGCGAGTTCGAGCATGCAGACGACCGTCGGCGCATGCTGTTTGTAGATGTCGACCGCGCTCCCCGAGTGGTCGGAGTGGCCGTGGGTGAGCGCGAGGACGTCGATCCTCTCGATCTCCTTCTCGCTCGCCGGCATTTTGGGGTTGTCGAGCCACGGATCGATGTAGACGCGCTTGCCGCTCGATCCGTCGAGGCGGAAACCGGCGTGACCGAGCCATGTGAGGGAGACGCTGGCCATGGCGCGGAGCGTAACGAAGGACTGTCCGACGCTGCGGCAAACCTTATGGTCATGTGGCAGACCCGCACGGGCGCGTCGGCGATGGCCGTCGAGCTGGCCGCGGCCCTCCTCCTCGCCACCGCAATCTCGGACGCTCTCGGCTTCGCCGGCGCGTCGTTCTACCTTCTCGTCGCCGGCGTGCCGCTGACGGCCGCTGCGGGCCTGATCTGCTTCGCCTGTGTCGTCGATGCCATGAACGAAGGCCGGATGGACGCGCTCGGACGCCTGCAGGCAACGCTCTCCGCCCTGCTCGTCGCAACGGTTGTGATCGGGGCAGCGATCCGTGAGCCGTCGGTCGGGGCGGGTGACGTGCCGCCTTCGGCCACGGCCGTCCTAGCCTTCGGTTTCGCTCTGCTCGTTGCGCAGGCGCTGATCGCCCTCGTTCCGATTCGACGCAAGCGCCCGAAGAACGTAGGCGCGGACCGGCCGTTCCTTTCCCTTGACGGATAGCTCCCCGAGGTCCTCGACCTCCACGTCGGCGCCGAGCGCGGCGCGAGTGGACTCGCCGACCACGACTTCGCCCGCGCGCGCCTGACCCTCGAGCCGGGCGGCCACGTTGACGGCGTCCCCCCGCACAGTTTCCTCCCGCGCCTGCGCGGTGATGCCGACGTTGACCGGACCGGAGTTGACTCCGACCCGAAACCGTGGCCATTCGGGGTGTGCTGCAGAGACCGCCGTCACCCGGCGCTGGAAGACGAGAGCGGCGTGCGCCGCGCGGCGTTCATGGCCGGCCCCGGTGAAGTAGGCCATGACGGCGTCGCCGATCGTGCGGACGTTGCGTGCCTCGGTGCGGACGGCCGGAATTCCCGCGTCGAAATACGCGTTCAGCATGGCGGTCACGTCTCGCTCTGCGTGGGTCTCGGAGTAGCGTGTGAACTCCTGCAGGTCGGCGAAGAGCACGCTGGCCTTTTCCTCGTGCCCCCACGTGGCGTCCTCGTAGACGTCTGCCCAGATCTCCGCCGTAGAGCCCTCGCGCTGCCACTCGCTCCACACCGCCTGCGCGAAGAGGCCGAACGCGGCGAGCATCAGCAGGTGCCATTCCCACCAGGTCAGGTGCCAGTTGCGTCCGAGGCCGATCGCGAGCATCGCTTCGGCGAGGAGCAGGAAGGCCCCTACGGCCGCGAGCAGGAGGCGCCTTCTCCGACGGGCGTACAGCCTGACGTAGCCCGCCGCGGCCAGCGCGTACAGCGCCGCGCCGGCGGCGAAGAGGCCGAGGAGAAACGGCCCCGGGTCGTCGATCGGCTCGTCGAGTGGCGGCAAGGTCGCGAGCGAGACCGCGGCCCACAGCGCGAGGATGAGACCGAGCGCCGCATAGAGAAGCCCTCGCCGGCCGACCAGCGAGGCGCCCCGGTCGTCGAGGTCGAGGGCCGACCAGGCCGCGACCGGCGCGGCGAGGAGGAGCCCGATCGCGGCGGCGACCTGAAAGCCGGCGTTCTTGCCCGCGAGGAGCACACCAGGCGTCGCGAGCGCATGCAGGCCGAGGAATCCCGAGGCGCAGACGAACGCGACCGACAGGCGCAGGACGCGCGCGTCTCCGCGGCGGGCGGCCGCTTCGCCTGTGAGGAACGCAAGCGCGCCCGTGATCACCCCCGTGAGGAGCACGAGCCAGAAGTGCGCGGGCTGGTTCTCCCAGTGCAGATCCAGCCGCGGCCAGGCGAGCAGGAGCGCGAGTCCCGCGAGGGGAACGGCGAGGAGGAGCGTCAGAGAAGGGGCTGAAGCTCGCGCCGGTACTCGTCTCCCTGGAAGTCGTGCAGGTGTTGCGGTGGCAGTACGCGTTCGTCGATCTCCTCACGCTGCCGCCCGTAGACGACAGGATAGATCTCGCCTTCGGCGTTCATCTCGATCGTTACGGCGACGGAGCCGCGCTCGCAGTGATCGAGGAAGTGCGCGAGCGGGACGATGTCAGTCGTTCCGTCCGGAAAGACCGCGCGAGCAAGGTAGCCCTTCTGGGTCCAGAGCTCCGGTGCGCACCTGAGCTCCGAGAGCAAAAAGGATGCTGTCTCGTCACGGGAGACCCGGTCCAGCTCGAGCCGGCGGCCCAGTTGCTGCGCAACCCGCCGCGCGAGGATGCGCGCGTTGTAGCGAAAGCCGCTCACCGTTCCTGAAGCGCTCCCAACTCCGTGCTTTCGAAGGCCGGCCGCGCCCTGCGTGGCGTTGCCGGCGAAATACGCGCCCGGAAGTCCGGTGCTCTCCCAGAACGGGGTCAGGGCGGGGATGCGGCCATCGCCGACGGTGGCCAACCCATGCTCCCGGAGGTCTCGTAGCGGAGTCCGGAACCCGGTGGCCGCGATCGCTTCGTCGACCTCGAGAACCACCTCACCAGGGCGGGTCGTTCCCTGCGCGCGCAGGCGGAAGCCGTTGTTCGTGCGCTCGATCC
>JAIBJP010000115.1 GCA_020029625.1 Actinomycetota bacterium
GGGATCGAGCACCTCGCCTTCGAGGTCGAACGCCGTGAGGAGGTCGACGCAGCCTTCGAGCGGTGCCGCGAGCTGGGCGCGCGCATCCACTACCCGCCGGAAGAGGATCGCGACCTCGACGACTACTACGCGTTCTTCGTATTCGATCCCGACGGGTTCCGCATCGAGGTCTTCTGTGCGAAGGCGGCGGAATCGGCGGAAAGCCGCTGGACGCCGAGGGAGCCATAGTCGTCGTGGCTCGCATGGGTAGGCGTCACGCGCCAGGCTAGACTTCGCTGCCGGAGATGACACAACAGCAGGACACCGCCCTTATCGCTGGTCAGCTTGCCGACCTGACCGAGTCCGTCAGGGAGATGGCAGACCAGCTCAGCGCCATTCGCGAACGTGCCGACACGCAGCAGGAGCGCATCGACCTCGCGGCGCGGGAACTGACAGAGGTCAGCTCGCGCTTGCAGGCTGCCGCGGACGCTCTTCGCGAGGCGCTCTAGAGCGCCGGTTTTTCAGTCTTAAACCCCTGCAAATCCGCTCCGTCCGGGGTCCGCCTTACCCTTCTGGTCCCCCGATTTACGGGGTCCCGAAGTAGATACTCTTGGAGGTAGAGAAATGGCGTCCGCTTCACGCACCGAGAACGCTCCTGTCATCGCCGACGAGGCTCTTGTGAACGCCATCGTCGAGCCTGAGAAGCGTCTCGGCGTGGACCGCTATTTCACGATTCCGGGCCGCGATCCCTTCGCGGAGATCGAGTGGGAGATCCGCGACGCGTTCATCCCCGGCAAGGACAAGCCGGTCTTCGAGCAGAAGGGCGTCGAGTTCCCCAAGTTCTGGTCGCAGACGGCGACCAACATCGTCGCGCAGAAGTACTTCCGCGGCCGCATGTCCTCGCCCGAGCGCGAGTCGAGCGTCAAGCAGATGATCGGCCGCGTCGTCGACACGATCGCCGGCTGGGGCGGCGAAGGCGGCTACTTCGCCGACGAGGAGGAGGCCGAGACCTTCGCGGCCGAGCTGAAGGCGATCCTCGTCAACCAGCTCGCCTCCTTCAACTCGCCCGTCTGGTTCAACGTCGGCTTCGAGGAGAAGCCGCAGTGCTCGGCCTGCTTCATCCTCTCGATCGACGACTCGATGGACTCGATCCTCGACTGGATCCGCCGCGAGGGAATCATCTTCCGGGGCGGCTCCGGCTCAGGCATCAACCTCTCCAAGCTTCGCTCCTCGCACGAGCAGCTCTCCAAGGGCGGCTATGCGTCGGGCCCGGTCAGCTTCATGCGCGGCGCCGACGCCTCCGCCGGCACGATCAAGTCGGGCGGCAAGACGCGGCGCGCGGCCAAGATGGTCGTCCTCGACGTCGACCACCCGGACATCGAGGAGTTCATCTGGTGCAAGGCGCACGAGGAAGAGAAGGCGCGCGTCCTCGAGTCCGCCGGCTACGACATGTCGCTGAACTCGCCCGACTGGGCCTCGATTCAGTACCAGAACGCGAACAACTCGATCCGCGTCACCGACGCCTTCATGGAGGCCGCCGCGGCCGATGAGGACTGGAACCTGACCGCGCGCACCGACGGCAGCGTTGTCAAGACCATTCCCGCGCGCGACCTCCTCAGGCAGGCGGCCGAGGCGGCGTGGCGCTGTGCGGATCCGGGCGTCCAGTACGACACGACGATCAACAAGTGGCACACGAGCCCGAACTCGGGCCGCATCAACGCCTCCAACCCGTGCTCCGAGTACATGCATCTCGACGACTCGGCGTGCAATCTCGCCTCGCTGAACCTGATGAAGTTCCGCCGCGAGGACGGCGAGCTCGACGTGCAGGCGTTCGAGCATGCGGTCGACACCGTCTACCTCGCGCAGGAGATCATCGTCGGCTACTCGAGCTACCCGACGCCCGAGATCGAGCGGAACGCCAAGGCCTACCGCGAGCTCGGCCTCGGCTACGCGAACCTCGGCGCGCTCCTCATGGCGCGGGGGCTCCCGTACGACTCCGAAGAGGGTCGCTCCTACGCGGCCGCGATCACGGCGCTCATGACCGGGCGCGCCTACAAGAAGTCGGCCGAGATCGCCGCGCGGATGGGCCCGCACGCGGGCTACCAGCCGAACGCCGGCGCGATGCTCGGCGTCATCGCCCAGCACCGGGCGGCCGTCGGCAACATCGAGAACTCGGACATCGTTCCGGACGATCTCCTCACTGCCGCCCGCAAGTCCTGGGACGACGCGCTCAACGAGGGCGAGGTCTCCGGCTACCGCAATGCGCAGGCGACCGTGCTCGCTCCCACCGGGACGATCAGCTTCATGATGGATTGCGACACGACCGGGGTCGAGCCCGACTTCTCACTCGTCAAGTCGAAGAAGCTCGTCGGCGGCGGCGAGATCACGATCGTGAACAAGACGGTGCCGATGGCGCTCGACAAGCTCGGCTACGCGCCGGAGGAGATCGCCCAGGCCGTCGCCTTCATCGACGAGCGCAACACCATCGTCGGCGCCCCGTTCATTAAGGCCGAGCACTATCCGGTCTTCGACTGCGCGATCGGCGACCGTGCCATCCACTACATGGGTCACGTGAAGATGATGGGCGCCGTCCAGCCCTTCATCTCGGGCGCGATCTCGAAGACGGTCAACCTGCCCGAGACGGCCACGGTCGACGACATCTCGCAGCTCCTCCTCGACTCGTGGACGCTCGGTGTCAAGGCGATCGCCATCTACCGGGACAACTGCAAGGTCGCGCAGCCGCTCTCGGGGAAGAGCGAGGCGGCGGCTCCGCCGGTGCCCAAGGAGGAGCGGCGCCGACTACCCGAGGACCGCGTCGAGGTGGGACGCAAGTTTCGCGTCGGCGACTACGAGGGCTACATCCACGTCGGTCTCTACGACGACGGCTCGCCGGGCGACATCTTCGTCGACATCGCCAAGGAGGGCACGACCCTCGCCGGCCTCATGAACTCCTTCATGATCTCGGTCTCGCTCGGCCTCCAGTACGGCGTGCCGCTCGAGGTGTACGTCTCGAAGTTCGCGCACATGCGCTTCGAGCCCTCGGGGACGACGAACGACGCCGACATCCGCGTCGCCAAGTCGCTCGTCGACTACATCTTCCGCTGGATGGGGAAGAAGTTC
>JAIBJP010000086.1 GCA_020029625.1 Actinomycetota bacterium
CGACGAGCCTCGCATAGTGCGTGCGCAGCTCGGCCAAAGTGGCGGGCCGTCCGCCCGTGAACTCGTGCAGCCGCTCATCGTCGAGCACCGCGACCATCTCCTGGGCGTCCTCGACCCGCAAGGGATCCAGCCTCAGCCGCTCCGTGGTAATGGTCACGGCCTACTCGTAGAACGTGAGCACGGCGAGGATCGCGTAGAAGCCGACCAGAGCCAGACCCTGGTAGTACTCGGCCTCCCCGTCGCCCGTGATCTGCCACATGGCGAGGGCGGTCAGCACGAGGGCTCCGATGTACACGGCCGGCACCACGAAGGTGAGGCGCGTCTCGAAGAAGAGCGAGAGGAGGACGAGCGCCGGGAAGAGGAAGACGGCGATCTGCGCGACCGAGTTCTTCACGACGGAGATCGCGAGGTCGTTCTGGCCTTTGGCCGCAAGCGTGATTCCGACGACGTTCTCGACGGCGTTGCCGGCGATCGCGACGATCACCAGGCCGGTGAACTCCTTCGAGATGCCGAGCGCCTTCACCGCTCCATCGATCGCGCCCACGAACCAGTCCGAGACGAACGCCGCCGCGACACCGCTGACGGCCAGGAGCCCGATCGCAAGCCTGAGCGGCACCCGGGGAGCGTGCCGCAAAGGCGGCTGTCGTCCGGCCCGGAGGTAGGAGACGAGCCAGACCACATAGACGGCGAGCAGCACGACCGCTCCGATCGCGGAGATGGCCACCTGGTGGCGGCTCGCGCGATCGCCGACGCTGTTCGAGAGCCCCAGCAGGGCGATGATGAAGACGGCCAGGAGCAGCAACGTCGCGGTGTCGTTGGCCAGTCCTCGGTGGAAGCGCATGACGCCGCCGCTCTTCCGTGCCCCGGCCATAAGCACGAGCCCGAGGACGAGAAGCGCGTTGGCGAAGATCGACCCGAGCACCGAGTACTGGGCGACGACGAGCTCGCCTGCCGAGATCGCGAAGAGGACGACGAAGAGTTCGGGCAGGTTGCCGAGCGTCGACTGGAGGACACCGGTCAGCGCAGGCCCGAAGCGCTCTCCGACCGCCTCCGTGGCGAACGAGACCACCCACGCGAGACCGGCCAGCGCCCCGGCTGCCACGATGAATACGGCCACGTCGGTGGCGCCGGCGTACTGAAGCGCAGCAGTGATCGCCGTGAGAGCGCCGACCCCGGCGAGGAGCCCGCGCTCGCGGCCGGTGAGGCCTGCCATGAGAGGATCCTTCCATGCGGACGCTCTTCGCGAACGCCCACATCGTCACGATGGACGACGCCGGGACGGAGATCCCCAACGGCTGGCTCCTCGTAGACGACGGCTTCGTCGAGGAGGTGGGGAGCGGCAACCCGCCGCCCGCGGAGGCCTACGAGAACGTCGGCGGCGCCCTCCTCACGCCCGGCCTCGTCAACACGCACCACCACCTCTTCCAGACGCTGACGCGGACCCGGGCGCAGCAGGCCGACCTCTTCACCTGGCTCAAGCACCTCTATCCGCTCTGGCAGCAGATCGACTGGGACGCGGAGTACGCTGCCGCCCGCGCCGGGCTCGCCGAGCTCGCGCTCTCGGGCTGCTCGACGGTTTTCGACCATCACTACGTGTTCCCGCGCGGGAAGCCAGGGTTGCTCGAGGCGGAGATCCAGGCGGCGAACGAGCTCGGCGTTCGCATCGTCGCGGGCCGAGGGTCGATGGACCTAGGCGAGTCCGAAGGTGGCCTCCCTCCCGACGAGCTCGTCGAGGACCGAGAGCACGTAATCGCCGAGACGCAGCGCGCGGCGGAGCTGCACGAGCCGGATCCGGGCGCCTTCGTCCAGATCGCGGTTGCCCCATGCTCGCCGTTCTCCGTCACCAAACGCCTGATGACGGAGTCCGCTCAGCTCGCCCGGGACCTCGGCCTGCAGCTGCACACTCACCTGGCGGAGACCGTCGAGGAAGAGGAGTACTGCGAGGGGATCTTCGGCTGCCGCCCGCTCGAGTATCTGGAGCAGCTCGGGTGGCTCGCGGGAGACGTGTGGTGCGCGCATTGCGTCCATCTGAGCGACGCGGACATCGCGCGGCTGGGCACGGCAGGCACCGGAGTCGCCCACTGCCCCAGCTCCAACATGCGCCTGGGAGCAGGGATTGCACCGGTGCGGGAGATGCTCGACGAGCGGGTCCGCGTCGGGATCGGCGTCGATGGACCCGCCTCGAACGAACGCAGCGACCTGCTCAACGAGACCAGGCAGGCGCTCCTCGTGGCGCGGGCACGACGCGGTCCGGAGGCGATGACGGCGCGGGAGGCGCTCCGGCTCGCGACCCGCGGCGGCGCGGAAGTTCTCCGCCGAGACGACCTCGGCTCGCTCGAGCCCGGCCGCTGCGCCGACTTTGCCGTCTGGCGGACGGACGCGCTCGAGTTCGGAGGGGCCGACGATCCCGTCGCCGCGCTCGTCCTCTCGGCGCCTCATCGCCCCGACCGGCTCTATGTCGGCGGCAAGGAAGTCGTCCGCGAGGGCCGGGTCGTTCACGGAGACGAGCACGAGATCGCCGCGGCGCACCGCCTGCAAGCGCAAAGATTCGCGGCGTGATCTCCACGCACGTCCTCGACACGGAGCGCGGACGCCCCGCAGCGGGAGTTCGGGTCGAGCTCTACCGCGATGAGAAGCTCCTCGCGGCTGAGGACACCGATTCGGACGGCCGCATCCCGGACCTGGCGGGCGAGCTGGACCGAGGCACATACCGATTGGTTTTCCTTCCTGTCTCGTCGCCCTTCTTCAAGCGGATCGAGGTCGAAGTGTCGTTAGACGAGACAGGACATATTCACGTGCCACTCCTCCTCTCCCCCTACGTATGCACGATCTACCGCGGCAGCTGAGCCTCGACGAGTTGGACGAGCTCTTCGAGGGCCACTCGAGGTTGACGGAAGAGCTTGCGCGCAGGGAGGACCCGCTCGGCCAGGCGCGGGCCGTGCTGCAAGAGCTGCCGGAGGAGGCGGGCATCGAGGCGCTGAACACGCACCCGCGGATCGGGGAGAGCGGCGGGTCCGAGCGCTCAGCCGACGAACAAGGCTCCGACGACGACCCGGCCCTCCTGGCCGCGCTTCGCCGCCTGAACAAGACCTACGAGGAGAAGTTCGGCTTTCGCTTCGTCGTCTTCGTCGACCGGCGGCCGCGCGCGGAGATCCTCTCGGTCCTGCGCGAGCGGCTCCAGCACTCTCGTGAGGAGGAGCTCGGCACGGGCCTCGACGAGCTCGTCGCGATCGCCCTGGACCGATGGCAGAGCCGCTGACGATCAATTACGGGAAGGCCGCCGTCTCGGTTTACCGGGCGGACGAGGCCTGCAACCTCTTCGCCGCAGAAGTGGAGCTAGTGGCCCACGGGGACGTGTTCCTCTCCTCCTATACGGAAGGGGACAACTCGCAGGTCGTCGCGACCGACTCGATGAAGAACTTCATCCACTCCTGCGCGCTCGAGTTCGAGGGCACTTCGCTGGAGGAGTTCCTCGCGCTCGTCGGTCGGAGCTTTCTCGACCGCTACGAGCATGTCGAGAGGGTGACGCTGGAGGGGCGCGAGCGCACCTTCGAGCGGCGCGGCGGCGTCCTCTACCAGCAGCTGCACGGGGATCGCGGAGTCGCTTCGCTGGACGTCGGGCGCGACGGGATCCGGGATCATCGCTCCGGCCGGGAGCGCCTCCACCTCGTCAAGCTCCGCGGCGACGCGTTCAGGGGTTTCGTGCGCGACGAGTACACGACGCTTCCGGATGCGGACGACCGGCCGTTGTTCATCCATCTCGACGTTCGCTGGCGGCACGCGGACTTCGACAAGCGGGTGCCGGGCGAGGCCGTGCGCGATGCGCTCGCCGCCACCTTCGACGACTTCGTCTCCGAGTCGATCCAGCACCTCGTCCACGAGATGGGCGTTCGCCTGCTCGAGCGCTTCGAGGACATCGAGCAGGTCGAGTTCGACGCCCAGAACAGGTTGTGGGACACGGCGCTCACGGGCGACGGCGTCAAGGTCTACACGGATGCGCGGCCCCCGTTCGGCGTCATCCATCTGACGCTCGGCCGATGATCATCCCGCCTCGCTACAACGGTCCGCCGAACTCCGCCAACGGCGGCTACGCCTGCGGGCTCATGTCCGAGGCGCTCGGCGGCGGCTTCGAGGTGACGCTCCTGCGCCCGCCGCCGCTGGGCGTCGACCTCGACCTCGTCGGGCATGAGCTGCGGCAGGGCGACGTCCTGATCGCTGAAGCCCGGCGGTCTCCACCCTTCGCGCTCGACGACGTGCCGGCCCCGGTCTCACTGGAGGAAGCCGAGGAGGCGTCGAGGCACTATCCCGGCTTCCAGCACCACGCCTATCCCACCTGCTTCTCCTGCGGCCCGGAGCGCGACGACGGGCTCAGGATCTTCCCCGGGCCGGTTGCAGGCCGCGAGGGGCTCGTGGCCGCACCGTGGACGCCCGAGGAGGTGCGTCCTGAGATTATCTGGGCCGCCCTGGACTGCCCGAGCGGCTGGGCCGTCGACCACTTTCAGCGTGAAGGAGTCATGCTCGGGCGCATGGCAGCGGGAATCCGCGAGCTGCCGACGGTGGGCGAACGCCACGTCGTCGTGGGGTGGCCGGTCGGAGAGGAGGGCCGCAAGCGCCACGCCGGCTCGGCCCTCTACAGCCCGGCCGGAGACGTCCTGGCACTCGCCCGCTCGACCTGGATCGTCCCGGCCACCTGAACGCGCCACCAGGGGCTTGTGTTTCACGGGCACAAGGTCCGTTCTGTTGGGTCCATCCGATCCTGGGGCGGCCAGACTGTCCGTTGGAGACGACCTCTTCGCTTGTGCGTGTGGAACACAAGCGTCATTGCGACTACGGGAACAGGTCGCGCTCCGGAGGCATGACGAGCTCGCGGGCCGAGCCGTCGCCCGGCCCGGCGCGGTAGCCGCGGACGAGTACCGCGGGGACGCCTTCAGCCTTGCCCATGACGAGCTCGGCCGCGCCGGCCAGCTCGTCGGCGACCGCGATGATCGTCGATTCGAGCAGACGACCTGCGGCATCGTCGGTTGCGCGCAGGTCGAGGAGCGGGCTCATCCCGGACACTCCGATGGCGACGTCGGTCGTCCCTTGGCGCCAGGCCCGGCCGAACGAATCGCTGACGACGACCGCGGGAGCGATACCGAAGCGCTCCCCGAGCGCCGAGCGAATCCCCGCGGCCGACGCATCGGGGTCGCGGGGGAGGAGCACGACCCAGCCTTCGCCGGGAGTGTTCGAGCGGTCGACGCCCGCGCTCGCGCACACGAAGCCGTGCTCGGTCTCGGCGATAACTAGCTCGTCGCGGCGCCGCCGCACGGCCCGAGCCTCCCGCAAGATCACCGAGAGCACGTCGTCCGTCTTCTCGACTCGGCCCTCCGCCTTGGAAACGACCTTGTGCGCGACGACGAGAACGTCGCCTTTCTCGAGGCCGCTCGCGCGCTCCACAGCGTCACCGACGAGGGCCCCAAGGTCGTCCCCCCGCCCCACTTCCGGGATCCCGGTCAGCGGGATGATGCGGATCTCGCCCACTCGCCGAGCCTAGATGCTCGACATCATCGGCGCGCGCGCCTCCTCTTGCCCAGCCGCAGCCCGCCGGGCTCAGCGGGATGGAGATCGCGCGGCGATTCGTCCTTCCTGAACATGCTCACGACACCATTGGTCTCGAGGATCGCCGTGTGCACCGAAGCGAGGTCGGGAAACCCCTGGCGTCGCGCAATCGCGCGCAGCTCGGTGAGCGTGATCCCAGCCCTGAGAAGGGCTCGGCTCACCGGCTTGCCGTCCTTGATCAGCGTGGTCGGCTGCCCCTCGAGTGCCCGTTCCGCCCAGGGGAAGGCATACGTCGTCCGGTTCAGCCCCTCATTGATGGCGAAGAGAACGCCCGCACCGATCACGGCGCCGGTCACCGAGACGTCGTTCCCGATGATGCCGTTCTGGACGGCGTTGGCCACGAGCAGGAGGACGACGAGATCGAGCGTGTTCGTCTGCCCCAGCTCGCGCTTGCCGACCACGCGTAAGGCGATGACGAGGAAGCCGTAGATGAGGATTGCGCGCAGGACCTTTTCGCCCACGCTGAGATGCAGGTCCCAGATGTGTTGCCACACGCCGGACAGGTGCGACGCGGCGCGCCGGTTTCCTGCGCTCTAAGCGGTCGGCCGCGTCACCCTACTCGTACTCGTCGTGGCGGAGCGGCCAGTTCTCGAAGACGTCGCCGCGTCCCTTCGGCGCCCGGTCCAGCAACTGCCAGGTGCCGTGAGTAGCTGTGGTACACGACCCCGTCCTCGAGCGCGAAGGCACTCAGACCGTGCAACTCCTCCTCCCGGACGTTGAGGTCTGCTCTGCGGCGCTTGTAGGCGCTCAGCTTCCTCGAGCGGCGCGCGGGACACAGCGACGAACGTCACGTCGCGGTGGTTGAGGTGGACGACGGCACCGTCCACGTGATCCGCCATGAACGAGCAGCCCGGGCAGGCTTCCCCATCGTCCGGTCCGAACATGAGATGGAAGACGAGCAGCTGCGAGCGCCCCTCGAACAGCTCTGCCAGCGTCTTCGTTCCCTCGTCGGTCTCGAAGCTGTAGGGCTCCTCGACGGGCACCCACGGCAGCTCACGGCGCTCGCGCGCGAGCTCGTCGCTGCGGCGAGTCAGCTCCTTCTCCCGCTCGAGCAGCTCGATTCGGGCGGCCAGCCACTCCTGGCGCGTTCCGACCTTGTGCTCTGTCACGGCAAACTGCCTCCTTCTTTTGGGGTTCTAGACCACGTGCCGCCGGCGCAGGTAGACCATCAGAAGCGCGAAGGCCACGAGCGGAATGCCGATCCCAAGGCCGAAAAACGCCGCGGCGCTGTCAACGTGGCGGACGAGGAAGCCGAAGTTCTGCCCGAAGAACCCCGAGATGACGATCAGAGGCAGCGCGATCGTCGCGATGACCGTGAGTCGCTTTGTGTCGACGTTGAGGCGGTTCGAGATCATCGAGAGGTAGACGTCCATCGCGCTCGCGAGCAGGTCGCGATAGGTGTCGATCATCTCGCCGACCCGGGTGAGATGGTCGTAGATGTCTCGAAAGTACCGCTCGGCCTCGGGGTCCATGTCCGGCAACGGCTGCATCCCGCTGGCCAGCTGCGCGATCAGATCCCGTTCCGGAGAGACGGCTCGGCGTAGGTAAACGAGGCGTCGCCGCATGGCGAAGATCTCGTACAGCTGGTCGTCGGTCGGCCCCCTCAGCATGGCGTCCTGGAGCTCGTCGATGCGCTCGTCGAAGTCCTCGAGGGCCGGAAAGAAGCTGTCCGTAAGTTTGTCGAGAAGGCGGTAGAGGACGACGATCGGCCGTTCGAGCTGAGCCGGGCGCTCGCTGTAATGCTTCCGCAGCAACTCGCAGGCCGGGGCGTCGTCCTGCCGGACCGTGACGAGGAACCGGTCGGAGTAGAAGCAGTGCACCTCCACGAGGCGATCCTCGTCGGGCGGCGGCGAAGCCCCGAAGAAAACGAGGAAAATGAAATTGTCGTACTCCTCGATCTTCGCCCGCTGGCCGAAGCTCTCGGAGTCCTCGAGCGCGAGCGGATGGAAGTGGAAGAGCTCTCGCAGCAGCCCGAATTCCTCCTCGCTCGGTGCGTGCAGGTCGAGCCAGAAGAACTCTCCGCTCGTCAGGCGAGCCTCGATCGCCGCGCGATCGACGCGCGGTAGCTCGTGCCCTTCGCGGTCGAGGAGGTACGCCGTCATGGGAGTCCCGTGATTCTGACGCCGGCGTTGGCCTTGTAGCCGCGGTTCACGTTCAGGAGTACGGCAGTGATGGGCTCGACCCAGCGTGCGACCTGCAGGCGGCCGGCATCGACGGCGCGGCCCTCGACGATGCGCTCGGCGAGCTCTGCTACGACCGCCTTGGCCTCTTCGTCGTCCCCGCAGAGGAGGACATCCTCGTCCAGAGGGTCGTCCGCTCGGGCAAGCGCCTTCGCGCTGATGGTGTGGAAACCGGCGACGACGCGTGCGCCCGGCGCCGCTCGCTGAGCAAGCTCTGCGAGGGAAAGCTCACCGACGGCTGCACCGGGCTGGCCTTCCACGAACACGATCGGGCTGGCCACGCTGACGGTGATCTTGCCTTCCAGATTCTGCGCCAGCGAGCTGCACATGTCCTCGACCCCCCCGGGAGGCACGGAGAGGAAGACGAGCTCGGCCTCCTCCGCGCATTCCTGGTTGGAGACCAGATCGTCGTGAGGGGTGCGCGAGCCGAGCAAGACTTCTTCCCCGACCCGGCGCAGGCGTTCGGCGAGGCCACGGCCGAAGTCTCCGCTCCCGCCCACGATGCCGATCCTCACAGGAGCGCCTCCAAGAGCTTCCGTCCCACCTCCGCGCGGCGGCCGGGGTCAACCATATCGATGTCGGCCTCGACGGCCCCCGGGGGGCCCTCGTCGCCCAGCGCGACAACGAAGACATCGACGAGGTCGCCGTAGAGGGCCGCGACCCCCGCTGCGCTCTGCTCGTGGCCGAGCGAAGCCATCATTTCCGCGAGCGGCCCCCGAAACGCCTTTCCCCCGACCAGGGGCGAGACGGCGGCGACGCGCTTGGCGGCCAGGGCCTCTCGGATGCCAGGGACGGCCAGGATCGGCCGGATCGAGACGAACGGATTGGAGGGAGCGATGACGACGAGCTCCGCGGCCTCGATGGCCTCGAGCACGCCCGGCGCCGGGCTTGCGGCCTCAGCGCCCTCGTAGCGAAGACCCGTGACCTCGTCCCGGTGGGCACGAGCGACGAACCACTCCTGGAAGTCGAGCTCGCCGTCTTTCGTCTGGATCTTCGTACGGAGAGGCTCGTCGGTCGCCGGCAGCAGGCGCACGCGAACGCCCAGTGCCTCAGCGAGCCTGAGGGTGACCGCTGACAGCGGGAGCCCCTCGCGCAGCCAGCTTGTGCGCACGAGGTGGAGGCCGAGATCGCGGTCGCCGAGGGTGAACCAGCTCTCCCCGCCCAGTTCGCCTGCCATTGCGAGCGCGTTGTAGGTCTCGTCGCGGACGCCCCAGCCGCGCTCCTCGTCGAGCAGGCCGGCGAGCGTGTAGAGGACGGTGTCGAGATCCGGCGAGACGTGCACGCCCAGAAGCTCGAGGTCGTCGCCGACGTTCCCGATCGCCGTGATCGCGTCTGGGCCGGCGGCGCGGGCCAGCGCGTCCACGCAGCGCGAGCCCCCGAGCCCGCCCGAGAGAACGGCGATCCGGCGCCCTTCCCTCATCACACACCACTCGCTTGTGTTTCACCGGCACAAAGTGCGCCGCCGCCGACGCGCGGGGTTTTCTCCGCAGAGGCATGTCTTGGGGTGGAACACAAACTCGCTTTACGTATGCTCACCGCGTGCTCGCGATCGTCCCGTTCAGGGGGCCCGAGGGAGCGAAGACGCGGCTCGCCGCGGTCCTTCCGCCGGAGGAGCGAACCCGGCTGGCCCTCGAGATGCTCGAGCGCGTGCTCGTTGCCTGCGAAGGCGCGAGCTCCATCCGGCGAACGCTACTCGTGACGCCCGATCCGAGCGCCCGGAGGAGCGGCGTCGACGTCCTGGTTGATGACGGCACCGGGCATGCCGCGGCTGTCGCGCTCGCGCTCGCCGATCCCCGTGCTCAGGACGGCGCGGTCGTGGTCATGGCCGACTGTCCGCTCGTGGAGGCGGAATCCCTCGATGCGCTGGTGGCGGCGGCCCGGCCGCTCGCCCTCGTCCCTGCCCGGGACGGGGGCGTCAACGCGCTCGCGCTCCGCGACCCAGCGGCGTTTCGGCCGCTTTTCGGCGTTCCGGCCACGGACACGGTCGCGCGCGCCCGGGCCGCGGGGATCGAGCCTGCGATCCTGGAGGACGAGCGGCTCAGCCTCGACGTCGATCGTCCAGAGGACTACGAGCTCGCCCTGGCGCGCTTGTGACGAAGCTCGTCACGTACTCGCCGAAGGTCTTCATCCCGCTGACCAAGCTCTGCCGGGATGTCTGCCACTACTGCACGTTCGCCCAACCGCCACGCCGAGGCGAGCGCGCCTACATGAGCGGGGACGAGGTCCTCTCGGTGGCCCGGGCAGGCGCGGAGGCGGGCTGCCACGAGGCTCTCTTCACGCTCGGGGACAAGCCGGAGCTCCGCTACCGGGCGGCCCGGGAAGAGCTTGCCGAGCTGGGCTGCGAGACCACCCTCGAGTACCTCGCCCGCATGTGCGAGCTCGTTCTAGCCGAGACCGGGCTCCTCCCCCATGTCAACCCCGGGGTGCTGACGCGCGCCGACCTGGAGCTCCTGAGGCCCGTCTCCGCCTCCATGGGACTGATGCTGGAGACGACCTCGGAGCGCCTCTCGGCGAAAGGCGGCCCGCACTACGGCTCCCCGGACAAGCTGCCCGCGCGGCGACTGGAAACGATCCGGCTCGCGGGCGAGCTGGCGATCCCTTTCACCACGGGGATCCTCATCGGGATCGGCGAGACGCGGGGGGAGCGCGTGGAAGCGCTGGCGGCCATTCGGGACTTGCACTCGCGCTACGGCCACATTCAGGAGGTGATCATCCAGAACTTCAGGGCGAAGCCCGGGACGAAGATGGCCTCTGCCCCCGAGCCGTCGCTCGAGGAGCACGTGTGGACGATCGGGGCCGCCCGCGAGGTGCTCGGCCCGGAGATGAAGGTGCAGGCGCCGCCGAACCTCGCCTACGACGACTTCCCGAAACTGCTGGACGCGGGCATCGACGACTGGGGTGGCGTCTCCCCCGTGACGATCGACCACGTCAACCCTGAGGCTCCGTGGCCCGAGATCATGCGCCTGCGGGCGGCGACCGAGGCCGCCGGCTCAGAGCTCGCGGCCAGGCTCCCGATCTACCCCGAGTACGTCGCGGACCTCGAGCGCTGGGCCGACCCGCGTGTCGCGCAGGAGATTCGCAAGCACGCCGACGCCGACAGCCTCGCCAGGGATGACCGTTGGGCGGCCGGCAGTACTGCGGCGCTACCGCCTCTTCCCAGCCGCGCAGCTCCCATGCCGCTCGACGGCCGTGAGCTGGACGAGGACGAGATCACGCGGCTCTTCGAGGCGCGCGGCCGCGACCTGGCGGCGGTGGTCGCAGCCGCCGACGGCTTGCGCAGCGAGGTCTCGGGCGACGTGGTCACCTACGTCGTCACCCGGAACATCAACTACACGAACGTCTGCTATTTCCGCTGCGGCTTCTGCGCCTTCTCCAAAGGGAAGCTGGCGGCGAACTTGCGCGGTGCTCCGTACGTCGTCCCGCTCGAGGAGATCGTGCGCCGCTGCCACGAGGCCTGGGACCGGGGCGCCGTCGAAGTCTGCCTCCAGGGCGGGATCCATCCCAGCTTCACCGGCGAGTACTACCTCGACGTCCTGCGGGCGATCAAGCGCGAGCTCCCGGACCTGCACGTCCACGCGTTCTCGGCCCTGGAAGTCTGGCAGGGAGCAGCGACCCTCGGACTTCCACTGGACCACTACCTCTCCCTGCTCAAGGCGGAAGGGCTGGCTTCGCTACCGGGCACGGCCGCCGAGATCCTCGACGACGACGTGCGGCGGGTCATCTGCCCGGACAAGGTCACGACGGACCAGTGGCTCGAGGTCCACGACGCGGCTCACCGCGCCGGCCTGCGCTCGACGACGACGGTCATGTTCGGCTCGGTCGAAGGGCCGCAGAGCTGGGCGCGCCACCTCGTTCACCTACGGGAGCAACAGCGGCGGTCGGGAGGCTTCACCGAGTTCGTGCCGCTTCCCTTCGTGCACATGGAGGCGCCCATCTACCTCAAGGGGCTCGCGCGGCCCGGCCCGACCTTCCGTGAGGCCCTGCTCATGCACGCCGTCGCCCGGCTCGCGCTGCACCCGCACATCACGAACATCCAGGCGTCCTGGGTGAAGCTCGGGATCGACGGTGCCCAGGCCGTGTTGCGCGCAGGTGCGAACGATCTCGGGGGGACGCTCATGAACGAGTCGATCTCGCGCGCTGCGGGCGCAAGTCATGGACAGGAGATGCCGCCGGAGCGAATGGAGAAGGCGATCCGGGCACTCGGGCGTGAGCCGCGCCAGCGCACGACGCTCTACGGGACCCCGCACCCGGAGCGAAGCCGCCGCTCCTACGGCGCACCACCCCTGGTGGAGCCTTTGAACCCCCATGTGAGCGACGCGGGCCTTCGGCGCCCGAAACGTCTCGTCCGCCCGGGCCTCGCCGTTCGGTGAGGCGGCTCGTCGGGGTCGCGATCGCGCTCGCGCTCCTCGTCTCAGCTTGCGGAGGGACGAAATCCGCCGCCGACCCGCCTCCGATTACCACCAGGACGGAACCGGCCACCGAAGACCAGTGGTTGGGCCACTACGCGCTCTGGGTCACCGATCTGCGCGTCGCTCTCCTCCATCAAGACCGCGACTCGCTCGTACGCTGTGCAGAGACGCTCGCCGAGAAGCTCGGCGATGCCCCCGCTCAGGTCCGGAAGGCCAGGCGCATCCTCGAGCGCGCCTGCCAGCGCTTCGCGGCCGGAGCGAGGATGCAAGACGAGAATCGTGCCTTCCGGGAGTGGTCGCAGGGCGCCGTCCTCATTCGTGACGCAAACGGCCGCCTCTCACACCCTCAGGCGATGGAGCGACTGCCTCTCCCCGTCGGGACCGGCCTGCGGCAGGAGAGCCACATCGAGCCGCTCTTCACCCGCGTCGCCAACGACCTCGCGGCGCCCGCCAGCGAGGTTCGCTGCTGGTCCCGGGCGGATTGGCCGAAGCTCCAGCAGGAGACCTTCGGCCGGACCCTGAACCTCGCCGGATTCGCGTCGCCACAGTACAAGCGCGCCAACCTCGCGTGGGACATCTGCGACAGCCTGGGCACGATCGCGTACACGGATCGCAGGCCGACCGGGTCCGAACAGCTCGAGCTCGCCTTCGCCGTCACCACGCTGATGCACGAAGCCGGCCACCTGAACGAGAGCGGCGACTTCTTCGGCGCCGGGCAGAACGAGCCGCTGGCGGAGTGCTGGGGCATGCAGCACATTCGCCAGGCGGCGCGCCGGCTCGGGGCCGTGGGGGCCTACGCCGACGAGCTCGCCGAGCGCTACTGGACCGAGGTCTACCCCTCGAGGCCGGCCGACTACCGGACCGAGAAGTGCCGCGACGGCGGCGCCTACGACGTCCGTAAGGAGAGCCCTATCTGGCCTTAGCCCTAGCTCAGTACCAGCGCCCCCTGGCGAATCCGCCGAAGGCGAGCAGGCCGACGAGGATGAGGATGATCCCGAGGATCGTGCTCCAGATGAGCAGGACGAGGATCCCGACGATGACGATGATTCCTCCGAGCGTGATGCCGGCTCCTGGGCCGTAGCGCCGCTCCGGTGTAGCCACTTCCCCTCCCTTCCCCGGGGCCTGCCCGGGTTCGACTTTGCCGATGGCCCTGCTACCCGAAGCAGGTGCAGCGCAATCTTTACGCACCTGTCGGAGTGCATGTGGACCTAGCCCTGGACGAGCGCCGACGGCTCAGCCGGCCGCTGCCGCGCCGACTGGGCTAAGGAGCTCGCTCCACGATGAGAGCTGTGCCGCCGGACGACGCTAGCCGGCGACGAGTCCCATCCTGGAACGAACTCCAAGCTGCTCGCCGAAGCGAGCGCGCTTGACGAACTGCCCCTCGCCGGTATGACCGAGGAACTCGTCTCCATCGACGATCACCTTGCCGCGGAGGAGCACGACCTCGGGCGAGCCCGTCACCTCCGTGCCCTCGTAGAGGTT
>JAIBJP010000024.1 GCA_020029625.1 Actinomycetota bacterium
CAACGTCGACGTCGACGCCGCGACCCGTCGGGGAATCGTTGTGGCGAACGCGCCGGAGTCCACGGTGGTCTCGGCCGCCGAGCACACGATCGGGCTTCTTCTCGCGCTCTCCAGGTCGATCCCACAGGCCCACGCGAGCCTGAAGCAAGGGAACTGGGACCGCTCGCGCTTCGGAGGTCTGGAGCTTGCCGACAAGACGCTCGGGCTGGCCGGCTTCGGCCGCATCGGGCAACAGGTTGCCCGCCGTGCGCGCGGCCTCGAGATGAACGTAGCGGCTTACGACCCCTATGTCGCCCCCGGGCGGTTCCGGGAGCTCGGCGTGGAGCGCGCCGAGTCGCTCGAGGATCTCCTGAGGCGCTCGGACTTCCTCTCCCTCCATCTGACCCTCGCACCGGAGACCTACCGGCTCATCGGGCGCGACCAGCTCGCCGTTGCGAGGGACGGAATCAGGATCGTGAACGCAGCGCGCGGCGAGCTCATCGACGAAGGGGCGCTGCTCGAGGCGTTGCAGTCGGGGAAGGTCGCCGGAGCGGCGCTCGACGTCTTCTCCGCCGAGCCCTATTCCGGGCCGCTGCTCGAGCTCGACAACGTGGTCGTGACGCCGCACCTGGCGGCGTCTACGGAAGAGGCCCAGGACCGCGCGGGGATCATCGTCGCCGAGCAAGTGGCGGCGGCCCTCGAGGGGAGGCTCGTCACGAACGCCGTCAACCTCCCCGCTGTAGCCGCCGAGGACGCGGAGCACCTCGGCCCCTTCCTCCCGCTGGCGGCCAAGCTCGGCGCGCTCGCGGTCGAGCTCGCAGGCGGCACGCCGACCCGGCTCGACCTCGCCTATCTCGGGGAGCTATCGGAGCACGACACCCGGCTGCTGACGGTTGCCGCCTTGAACGGCGTCTTTCAGGGACGCGCGGACCAGGCCGTCAACTACGTGAATGCTCCGCTTCTCGCCGAGGAACGCGGGATCGATGTCCGGGAGGAGCGCCGCCGCGCCTCCCGCGATTTCACGAGCCTCATGCGCGTCACCGCCGTTTCCGGAGACGAGGAAGTCATGGTCGCGGGAACGACGCTGGGCCGCGACGACGAGCCGCGCCTCGTTCGGGCGCTCGGCTACGAGATCGAGATCGGGCTCGAGCCGCGCATGCTCTTCGTCGTCAACGACGACCGGCCCGGGATGATCGGCCGCCTGGGAACGATCCTCGGCGAAGCGGGCGTCAACATCGCGCACATGGCCGTGTCGCGGAATCGCCGGAGCGCGAAGGCTCTCATGGCGATCACGCTCGACAGCACGCCGGACGCGGATCTCCTCGAGCACCTTCGGAAGGAGCCCGGATTCGTCGAAGTTAGGTTCATCGCCCTGGAAATGGAGACGTGAAAATTTGACGCGTAGCGTATGGCCCGAGCCGGTGGAGAAAGTGGCGCGGTTCCTCCGCGACTCGATGGTCGAAGCGCGCGTGGAAGAGTTCTCCGACGGAACTCCGACCGCGGAGGATGCGGCCAACGCGGTCGGCTGCTCGCTCGGGCAGATCGTGAAGTCGCTCGTCTTCCTCTGCGACGGGCGTCCTATCCTCGTGCTCGTTCCGGGCGACCGGCGGGCCGATCCCTCCAAGGTTGGTGCGGCCGCGGGCTGCGCCAGGGCGAAGGTCGCGGGCGCCGACGACGTCCTGAAGGCGACGGGGTTCGAGCCGGGTGCGGTGGCGCCGTTTCCGCTCTCCGTGGTCAAGGAGGTCTTCGTCGACCACACCCTCCTGACGCACGAGGTCGTCTGGGTGGGCGCCGGATCGACTCGGCACATGGCCGCTCTGGCACCCGCCGACCTGGTCCGCATCACGCGCGCGACGGCTGTCGACGCCGTCGCGGAGAACCCCTAACCTTAGGAAGGCCGCATGCAAGAGACCGAGAAGATCTGGTTCAACGGCGAGCTCGTCGACTGGGCCGACGCGAAGATTCACGTCGGCGCCCACGCCCTCCACTACGGCTCGGGCGTCTTCGAGGGCATCCGCTGCTACGAGACGGCGACCGGCCCGGCCGTCTTCCGGCTCACCGACCATCTCAAGCGGCTCTCCAACTCGGCGAAGCTCCTGCACATGGAGCTCCCGTATTCGGTCGAGGAGCTTCGGGCCGCGAGCCACGAGGTGATCGGGGCCCACGGGCTGGCCGAGTGCTACCTGCGCCCGATTGCCTTCTACGGCTACGGAGAGCTGGGCGTCCATCCCGGAAGGAACCCCGTCGACGTCGCGATCATGAGCTGGCCGTGGGGCGCCTACCTCGGTGAGGAAGCGCTGACGCAGGGAATCCGCGCGAAGGTCTCCTCGTGGAAGCGCGTCGGACCGAACACGATTCCGCACGTCTCGAAGGCGACGGGGATCTACCTCAATTCGATGCTCGCGGTTATCGAGGCCACCCAAGGCGGTTACGACGAGGCCATCCTCCTGACGGACGACGGCTATGTCGCCGACGGCTCGGGCGAGAACATCTTCCTCGTCAAGGACGAGATTCTCTCGACGCCGGACCTCTCGGCCTCGATCCTCCCCGGGATCACGCGGGACACCGTGATGGAGATCGCCGGGGCTCTCGGCTATGCAGTCCACGAGCGCACGATCATTCGCTCCGACCTTCATCTCGCGGACGAGGTGTTCATGTGCGGCACCGCTGCGGAGGTCACGCCTGTGCGCTCGATCGACGACCACGAGATCGGGCCCCCGGGGCCGATCACGAAGGCGATTCAATCAACCTTTTTCGAGGTCGTTCGCGGCCGCGACGAACGCTGGTCACGCTGGCTCGATTACGCGGAGAAGGCTCCGACCCCGGGGTCTTGACGGCGGAGGCGTGAGCCGACGCGTGGAGGGGGTCGGGGGGAACCGGGAGGTTCCCCCTCGGAGCGGGTTGGGCGAAAAAGCCGACCCGTCTGTGCCGGAAGAAGGGGGTCCGTGGGGGAAACATGGTTTCCCCCACGGGAGCGAGCCGGAGGCGAAGCGACGCGAGATCGCGCTTTCCGCTCCCTGGCTCGGGGAGCGGGAGGAGGAGCTCGTCCTCGCGGTGCTGCGCTCCGGGCGCTTGTCCCTCGGGCCGGCGCTCGACCGCTTCGAGCTCGCCCTGGCAGCGCGCGTTGCCTCCCCGCACGCTGCCGCGGTCTCGAGCGGAACTGCCGGCCTTCACCTCGCCGTTCGGCTGGCGGGCCTCGGCCCCGGCGACGAGGTGATCACGACCCCGTTCTCGTTCGTCGCCTCGGCGAACTGCATCCTCTACGAAGGAGCGACGCCGGTCTTCGCAGACGTCGATCCGCAAACGCTCAACTTGGATCCCAACGCAGTCGAGGCCGCCCTGACCGAGCGGACGAAGGGCATCGTCGCGGTGGACATCTTCGGCTACCCGGCGGAGCTCGAAGAGCTCGCGAGAATCGCCGAGGAGCACGGGCTCGCCCTGATCGAGGACGCCTGCCAGGCCCTCGGCGCGGAGTATCGTGGCCGCCCGCTCGGGTCTTTCGGCCATCCGACGATCTTCGCCTTCTATCCGAACAAGCAGATGACGACGGGGGAGGGCGGGGCGGTCGCCGTCGCGGCGGAAGAGGACTGGGAGCTCCTGAAGAGCCTCTCGAACCAGGGCAGGACGGACTCGGGCGAGTGGTTGACCCACGGTCACCTCGGGTTCAATTACCGCCTCGACGACATCTCCGCGGCCGTCGGGCTCGCCCAGCTCGAGAAGCTCGACGCCATCCTCGAGCTCCGGGGCGAGGTTGCCGCGCGATATGGGGAGCTCATCGAGTCACTCGACGGCGTCGAGGCGCCGCTCCCGGACGACGAGGACCACCGCCGCTCCTGGTTCGTCTACGTCGTTCGGCTAGCCGACGAACTCGACCGCAACGCGGTGATGGTGCGCCTCGGCGAGCAGGGGATCGCCAGCAAGCCGTACCTACCTTCGATCCACCTCCAGCCGTACTGGCGGGAGCGGTTCGGGACGGGAGAGGGGATGTACCCGGTCTCCGAGAGCGCGAGCCGGCACTCACTCGCACTCCCCTTTCACACGCGGCTTACGGCCGGCGAGCAAGAGCGCGTCGTCGACGCACTAGCCCGGGCTGTCGCCTGAGCCCCCGGTTCCCAGGCGCCGGGTTGCGATAATCAGCGCGTGGCAGATGGACCTCCAACGATGGTCTTCCTCGGATTCGGGAAGTTCGCGCGCGCGGACAAGATCTACGCGATGGAGCCGCTCACGGGCGGCGATCGCGGCGGCGGGCGTCGCACGCGCGTGTGGGTCGAAGGGATCGCCGAGCCAATCATCGCCTCGCGGACCGAGCGCTCCATCCTCGCGGAGATGGGCATACGCGATGCGATCCGCCCGCAGCTGATCGACGACGCCATCGCCCTCGCGGAGCGGATCGTCGAAGACGCGGACAAGGGGCGCGTGGACCTGGCCGATCTGGGCCGTCGCGCGAGGCGCCTTCTCGAGTCCACGGCGAAGCCAGGCTCCGCCGACCCCCTGTTTTGAGTTTCGCTCCGCTCGGGCGCGATTTCTTCGCTCGCAGCGTGCACGACGTCGCGCCGGACCTCGTTGGCTGCACGCTGCTCGTGGACGGAGTGGGCGGGACGGTCGTCGAGGTCGAGGCCTACGACCACGAGGACCCAGCCAGCCACGGGTTTCGCGGTCGCACCGAGAGGAACCGATCCATGTTCGGCCCGCCGGGTCTCGCGTACGTCTACCGCTCGTACGGCGTCCACTGGTGTCTGAACCTCGTCTGTGAGGACGAGGGAGTCGCCTCGGCGGTGCTCGTTCGCGCGGTGGAGCCCACCGACGGCCTCGAGCGGATGCGCGCGCGCCGGGGAGCCGAGGATCCCCGGCTCCTCTGCTCCGGGCCCGGGAGGCTCTGCCAGGCGCTCGGCGTCACGGGCGGCCACGACGGGATGTCCGTCGACCGGCCTCCCTTTGAGCTCTTCCCGGCCGCAGGCAGAGTCGAGATCGTCACCGGACCTCGTGTGGGGATCACTCAGGCTGCCGACCTGCCGTGGCGCTACGGGCTGGCGGACTCCCGCTTCGTGAGCCGCGGGTTCGCGGTCAGGCCCGCCCGACGATCAGCCTGACCGTCATGTTGCGGGCAGCCGCGAGCCCCGCGCGGGGGTACTGAGCGAGAACGACGCCGCTCTTCCCGTCCGCGAAGGCCTCTACGAGCCCGGCGATGTCCCGCGCGGCCAGGCGGTGTCGCGCGGTCGCGATGCTGAGGCCGACCACGTCCGGGATGCGACCGTTCGTCGGCTTGGGAAGGACGATGCGGACCGTGTCCCAGGTGGACAAGGTCCCGCGGATGGGGAACTGGTCCACCACACGTCCGAGGCGCTCTCCCGGCTGCGCAGGACGCGTGATGACCTCGGGTGTCAGCGGCATGCTGAGGAGCCGGGCCCGCGCGTCCCCCAGGCGGGCGCCGACGACTCGCGGGACGTCCACCTCGTTGGGCTTGCAAGGCGCCTTCTCCGAGGGCCCGAAGCCGGCGACGTACATGATCGTGCGGCTGTCCTGGCAGTTGCCGTTGTCGATGTACCAGTGGCTGTTCCGATAGACGACATGGCGGGGAACGGCGTACTGGGCCTGCGGGGCCGCAAAGTACTCCGGCGGTTCGCCGAGCTTGCGCAGAGCCCTCGCTTCGAACTCCTTCCAGATCAGCGAAGGGAAGGTGCCGCCGGCGACGGGCAGACCCTCGAATTGCGTGAGCATCGGCTTCAGCTTGTTGGGATATCCGACCCAGACCGCCGTGACGAGCTGCGGCGTGTAGCCGACGAACCAGGCGTCACCGTAGTTCTCCGTCGTACCGGTCTTGCCGGCGGCGGGGCGATCGTCGAGGGCGGCGCGCCTCCCCGTTCCGCTGCGAACGACGTCCTCGAGCATCGACGTGAGGATCGCGTTCTGGTTGGGATCGAACACGGGACGCTCGACGGGCTCGTTCCGGTCGACGCGCTTCCCCTCCACGACGCGCATGACGGCGCGCGGCCGGTTGCCGAGCAGCGAGCCGTCGATCCGCTCGCCGCCGTTGGCGAAGGTTCCGAAGGCCCGAGCCATCTCCAGCGGATTGACCGCGTTCACGCCGAGACCGATGGCGAAGTAGTCGTCGAGATGGCTCGCGATGCCGAGGCGTCTCGCCATGCGCGCGACACTCTTCGGGCCGACTTGCGCCGTCAGCTGCGCGTAGACCGCGTTGTCCGAGAAGGTCGTCGCGTCGTTGAGGTCGATCGTCCCGAGGTACGCGTTCTCGTAGTTGTTCACCGCCCAGAGCTTGTCGCCCAGGTTGATCACCGTCGGCTTCGACGTGAAGGTGGTCTGCGGTGAGATCCCCTGGGAGAGCGCGGTTGCGAGGACGAACGGCTTGAAGGCCGAGCCGGCCTGGCGCTCCCCCTGCACGGCGAGGTTGAACTGGCTCTTGTGGAAATTGCGCCCGCCGACCATGGCGAGGACGCGGCCGTCGCGAGGATCGATCGCGACCAGAGACGCGGCGGGGCCGTGCCTGTCCGGCAGCAACTTCTTGATCGCGTCCTCGGCGAGCCTCTGGATCTCGAGGTCGATCGACGTGTAGATCTTCAGCCCGGCCCCGAAGACGGTTCCGGACCCGTAGTAGGGAACGAGCTGTTGCTTCACGTATTCAGCGAAATAGGGCTGGCGGCTCTTCCCCGCAGGGAGGCGAACGTTCTTCGCCTTGGGGAGTGGCGCGCGGTTCGCGTCGACGGCGTCCTTCCGGGTGATCAACCCCTGCTGGACCATGAGGTTGAGCACGGTCGCGCGTCGCAGCCGCGCCCGTGACGGGTTCTCGACGGGGTCGTACGCACCCGGGCTGGCCGGCAGGCCGGCGAGGAGAGCAGCCTGCGGAAGCGTCAGTCTCGAGGCGTGGCTGTGGAAGTAGACGCGGGCGGCCATCTCGACCCCATACGCGCCGTTCCCGAAGTAGATGGTGTTCAGGTAGGCGGTGAGGATCCGGTCCTTCGACCACCGCCGCTCGAGCTGCCAGGCGAGCGCAGCCTCCTTGAGCTTGCGGCTAATCGTCCGCTCCCGTTTCGTGTACGTGTTCTTGACGAACTGCTGCGTGATGGTCGACCCGCCCTGGACGAGCTTCTTGTTCCGGACGTCCGCCCAGACCGCGCGCATGATCCCCTTGACGTCGACGCCGCGGTGCTCCCAGAAGCGCCGGTCTTCGACCGACACGATGGCCTGCTTCATCACCGGGGCGATCTCGTTCGAGTTGACGACGACGCGGCTCTCGTCCCCGTGAAGGACGGCGAGCACAGTCTTGCCGTCCGAGGCGTAGATGTAGCCGAGCTGCTCGACTTGCTTCGTCTTCGTCGGCTCGAGCGCGGCGAGGTCGCTCGCCACGGCGCTCACGAGGCCGAAGGCGAACGCCACGAAGGAGACAACGAAGAGAAGAAGGAGGAGGGTGAGGAACCGGAGCTTGCGGATCCTGCGCCGCTTGGGCGCCTTGCTGCGCTTGCGAAACAGCACGAAGCGCCTGAGTCTAGTGCGCTAGACGGCGCCCGTCCGGAAGAGCGGCGTGGTTGTCGGCTTGGCGACGCCTCCGGCCCGCTCCAGCGTCACCGCGACGATTGCGCCGTCGGGAATTTTCCGGGTAAGGGTTACGGCGACGCGGTCGCCGCCGGCGAACGTGCCTGCCGGAACCGGGCTTCCTGCCTGAATCACCCAGATCTCGTACGTCTTGCCGACCGGAGCCGGATCCACGTTTCGGACGACGAGGGTGCCCTCGCCGGACCGGTTGACGATCAGCGAGCCCTGCGCGCCGATGATGTCGACCGCCTCGGGACGCTCGCCGAGCCGGTTGTTCAGGGTCGCTGCCCAGATTCCGAAGCCGATCGCCGCGCAGGCAGCGACGGCGGCGACTGTCGCGGTCGCGGGAAAGACCCAGCGAGGCCGCAGCGGCACGACGTTCGCGCGCTCTCGTCTGGCCTGTTCCAGGATTCGCTGGCGCAGGGAAGGCGGGGGCGACGGCATTTCGACCTGGTGGGCGAGTGACGAGGCGGTCTCCTGGAAAGAGGCCACCGCTTCGCGGCACTCGGGACAGTGAGCCAAATGCTCCTCGAAGTCCCGGCGAGCGTCGGCGTCGAGAGCATCGAGCGCGTAGGCGGCGCTCAGCTCGTGAATTCCGGTGTGTTCCATCGTTCCTCTTCGCGACCCGTGTCTGCGAGCAGCTCTCGCAGGCGGGCCAGGCCGGTGAACATTCTGCTCTTGATGGTGCCTAGCGGCTCGCCCAGGCGGTCGGCGAGCTCGGATTGCGTGAACCCGCCGAAGTAGGCCAGCTCGAGCGCCTCCCGCTGCTGGTCGGGCAGCTTCCGGAGGGCTTCCTGCACGCGCGTGCGCCGGAGTCGGAGCCATGCCTCGTCCTCGGTAAGGTTCGCGCTCGGTTGCGGGGCCGCTTCGAGCGGCTCCGTGCGGCGCGGCTCCTCCCGGCGGACGACGTCGACGGCGCGGCGGTGGACGAGCGTGAGGATCCACGTGCTCGCCTTCGCCCGTTCGGGAACGAATCGCGCGGCCGACCGCCAGACGGCGAGAAAGGCCTCCTGCACGGCGTCCTCGGCCAGGGCCGGGTCGCGTACGACACGAAGCGCAAGGCCGTAGGCGACATGACCGAAGCGATCGTAGAGCTCTGCGAGCGCGCCATCGTCGGCACGGGCGACGAGGGCGACGAGCGCCTCATCGGAAAGATGAGCGAGGTCTCGCGCCATGGAGGCATGCCTCCGGCGAGGAGGCGCGCTCAACGCTAACACGGCCATCGAGCGTATTCGCACGGCCTCTGCGAGCGGTTCGCCGAACCGGATCCTCGGCTCGTGCGAATACGCCGCGACAACCCGCAAGGAGGGAGAGGGATGCAGAGGTTAGCTCTTGCTTTCCTGGTGGTTCTGGGGATGGCCGCGGCGGTCACAGTCGCGCTCGTGCGCGGCTCGGCGCCGCAGGTGGCCCAGGCTTCCAGTCACCGGGAAGCACCATTGATCAGCCAGGATCCATCCGCGGACAACACGGACCTCTACGCGTTCGTGAGCCCGGACAATCCGGCGACCACAGTCGATGAGTCGAAGAAGGTCACGATCATCGCGAACTTCGTGCCGCTCGAGCAGCCTGCTGGCGGGCCGAACTTCGCGAGCTTCGGCGACGACGTCCGCTACGCGCTGAAGGTGGACAACACCGGCGACGGGGCAGAGGACATCACGTATCGGTTCCGGTTCAAGACGAAAACCGTGAACCCGAATACGTTCCTCTACAACACCGGCCCGATCGATTCGCTCGACGACACGGACTGGAATCGGCCGCAGACATACAGCGTCACGCGAATCAAGAACGGGAATGCGACGGTGCTCGGGACCGGCCTGAAGACCCCTCCCGTGAGCATCGGTCCGCGCTCAACCCCGCACTACGAGGACCTGGCCGCCGCAGCAGTGCGGTCGCTGCCCGGTGGCATCAAGGTCTTCGCGGGCCAGCGGGACGACCCGTTCTACGTCGACCTGGGGTCGATCTTCGACCTGCTCGGCCTGCGGCCCCTGAACACGCTGCACGACATCGAGCTCCCCACCGAGGACGGAGTCGACGGCGTGTCCGGCTACAACACGCACACGATCGCCATCCAGGTTCCGATCACGCAGCTGACCCGGAATCACGCGATGCCGACCGGGCCGAGCGATCCGAAGGCCGTGATCGGCGTGTACTCGAGCGCCGAGCGGAGGCAAGTCCGGATCCTCGAGAGCGACGGGACCCCGAAGCAGCTCGACGGCTGGGTGCAGGTGTCGCGTCTCGGCGAGCCGCTGATCAACGAGGTCATCATCCCGCTCGGGAAGAAGGACCTCTGGAACGCGACGGAGCCCGAGGACGACTCGCAGTTCGCCTCGCACTACACGAACCCCGAGATCGTGGGGATCGCGAACTCGCTTTACGACGCTCTCGACGATGCGCCAACGAGCGGGCGCGGCGACCTCGTCGCGGTGCTCCTCACTGGAGTGCCCGGTCTGAACTTCACGGGCTCGACCAAGGCCGACCTGTTGCGCCTGAACGTGGCAATCCCGCCGAGCGCCGAGCCCCAGCGGCTGGGCGTCCTCGACGGCGATTTCGCCGGGTTCCCGAACGGCCGGCGGCTTTCGGACGACATCGTGGACATCGAGCTCCGCGCACTCGAGTGCAGTTATGGCGCGGCAGCGTCGATCGTAGAGAGCTTCGGCTTCTGCGGTGGCAACGCCCACCGCATGCCGAACAACGGGATCACTGACGGCGTCGATGCGAACGAGCGGATGTTCTCTCCGAACTTCCCCTACGTCGCGACGCCGTTCTCCGGCTACGAGGCAGTTCCGCCCACGCCCATGAGCGGTCTGTAGGAAGGCAATCGAAGGGGCCCGCCCAGCGCGGCGGGCCCCTTCCTCACTGCGAGGGGAGCGATGAGAAGAAAGATCTCTGTGGCGGTTGCGGCGGCGCTGGTGGCTTCGGCCGCGGTGCTCTTCGGCGGCGTGCTCACGGGGTCGAAGGCGGGCGGAGGCCCAGGTCCCGCCCCAGAGGCTGCCGCGGGGCGGCTGCTCGCGGGATTCTCCCCGGGCGACACCGCCGCCTACGCCGCCCAGCTCGAGCAGCGGATCGCAACCAGGCCCGGAGACGTCCAGTCGCTCGTCCTGCTCGGACTTGCCTACCAGCAGCGGGCCCGGGAGACGGGCGACCCAAGCTTCTATCCGCGGTCGGGCACCGCACTCTCCCGGGCTGCGCGTCTGGATCCCCGAAACGCGCTGGCAGCAACAGGCCTCGCCGCGCTCGCTGCGTCGCGGCATCGCTTCGAGGAGGCGCGCGGCCTCGCGGAACGGGCGGTCCGCCTCGCCCCGGCGAGCGCCGGCCCGCTGGGGGTCCTCGGAGACGCGCTCGTCGAACTCGGCCGTTACCGCGAGGCTTTCGCCGTCTTCGACCGCATGGCGGCGCTGAAGCCGAATCTCGCCTCCTACTCGCGTGTTTCGTACGCCCGCGAGCTGCTGGGCGACCCGCGCGGAGCGATCGCTGCCATGCGGCTCGCTGTGGAGGCCGGGGCCGGCACTGTCGAGCCGCTCGCCTGGACGCTCGTGCAGCTCGGCAACCTCTATTTCGACAACGGGCGGCTCGCACCGGCCGCACGTGCCTATCGCCAGGGGCTCGCGCACTTCCCCGGCTACGTCCACGCCGAGGCCGCGCTCGGCAAGGTCGCGGCCGCTCGGGGCCGGTACGGGGAGGCGATCAGGCGATACCAGCGCGCTGTGGAGCGGCTTCCGCTTCCGCAGTACGAGGGCGCGCTGGGCGACGTCCTGCGGGCAGCCGGGCGGGAGCGGGAGGCACAGGAGGCCTTTGGCGCCGTGGACACAATCCAGAGGGTGCTCGAGGCGAACGGTGTTCGCACCGAGCTCGAGACGGCCCTCTTCGACCTCGACCACGGACGACAGCCGGCGGACGCGCTCGGCCGCGCTCGGCTCGCGTACACAGAGCGGAAGAGCATCGAAGCGGAAGATGTCCTCGCCTGGGCGCTCCACGTGAACGGCAGATGCCACGAGGCCCGCGCCCACTCGGCCCGCGCGCTTCGCCTCGCGACACGCGACGCGTTGAAGCTCTTCCACCGCGGGATGATCGAGCGTTGCCTAGGCGACCCCCGGGCGGCGCGCTCATTCCTCCGCCGCTCGCTCGCGATCAATCCCCATTTCTCGCTGCTCTACGCGGGGGTCGCGGAAAGGGCCCTGCAATGAAGCGCCTGATCGCCCTGCTCGCGGTCGCCGGTGCCTTGCTGGCCCCTGGGGCTGCCGCTGCGCACCCGCTCGGCAACTTCACGGTCAACCGCTTTAGCGCAGTCGCGCTCTCGGGCCGCGACGTCTACGTGCACTACGTCCTCGACCTCGCTGAGATCCCGACCTACCAGGAGGGCGGCCGTGTCCGCTTGCCGGGTTTCGCGTCGGCGCTCGCCGGTGGGCTCGTGCTCGAACTGGACGGCACGCGCGCGGTGCTTGTGCCCGTGGAACACAAGCTGTCGACGAAGCCGGGCGCGGGTGGGCTTCCGACCCTCCGCTTCGAGGCCGTCTTCCGCGCCCAGCCCCCCGCGCACGGAACGGCGCTCGTGTTTCACGACACCAACTTCGCCGACCGGATCGGGTGGAAGGAGATCGTGGTTAGCGCGGGTCTCGGCGCCTCGATCCGGAGGTCATCGGTCCCGTCCACGAGCGAGAGCGACGAGCTGCGGGCGTATCCGAAGAACCTGCTCAAATCGCCCCTCGACGTCACGGCGGCCCGCGCCCGCGTCGAACTGGGCTCGACTCCGGGCGTCAGGCCTTCGCTCGAAGACGGCCCGGTGCCGCAGCGAACGGGTGGGGGCTTCGAGTCCTTGGTCGCCCGCGGAGAGCTCGGCGCCGGCGTCATCCTCGTCTCGCTCCTGATCGCGGCGTTCTGGGGAGCGGCGCACGCCCTCACCCCGGGCCACGGGAAGGCGATCGTGGCCGGCTACCTCGTCGGCTCGCGCGGAAAGCCCCGGCACGCCGTCCTCCTCGGCGCCGTCGTCACGGTCACGCACACGGCCGGCGTGTTCGCGCTAGGTCTGGTGACGCTGCTGCTTTCGCATTTCGTGGTCCCCGAACGCCTCTATCCGTGGCTCACGGTCGCCTCGGGGCTGCTCGTGGTCACGGTCGGAGGCTCGGTTCTCTGGAGCCGCTGGCGACACCGGGGCGCGCATCGCCACGGGCACGACCACCAACATCACCACCACGCGCACGACACGCGCGGACTGCTGGGAATCGGTGTCGCCGCGGGCCTACTGCCTTGTCCGTCGGCGCTCGTCGTGCTGCTCAGCGCGATCGCACTGCACCGCGTCGGCTTCGGGCTCGCGCTCATCGTTGCGTTCAGTCTCGGGCTGGCGGCCACAATCACGTCGATCGGGCTGCTCGCCGTGTTCGCGCGGCGCGCGTTCGGCCGCCTCGCCCTCGACGGTCCCCTCGTTCGCGCCCTTCCGGCCGTGAGCGCGCTCGTGATCCTCGCGGTGGGGATCGGCATCACGGTCAACGCTCTTCCGGAGGTGATGTGATGCTCGGTCTCGACGACAGGATCGCCGCCTTCTCGCACGGAGGGTCGCTCTGGATCATCCTCGCGGTCGCCGTCCTGCTCGGACTTCGTCACGCGACGGACCCCGATCATCTCGCCGCCGTCACCACTCTCGTCGCCGGCAGCAGGGACCGTGCCGCGCGTCGCGCCGGGGAGCTCGGACTCGCCTGGGGACTCGGGCATGCGACGACGCTCTTCGCCTTCGGGCTTCCGATCCTGCTCCTGAACAGGTACCTGCCGGAAGGAGTCCAACAGGGGGCGGAGACCGTGATCGGGTTTGTGATCGTCTACCTGGCGGCCAGGCTGCTCGTGCGTTGGTATCACGGGGAGCTTCACTTCCACGCCCATCCAGAGGCACACGGGGCCCGCACACGGACTGGGGCGTTCGTCATCGGGCTGCTGCACGGAATTGGAGGGAGTGCCGGAGTCGGAGTCCTCCTCCTCGCCTCGGTCGAGTCCCCGGTGGTCGCCGTCGTCTCGCTCCTGCTGCTCGCAGTTTCCACGGCGGTCTCGATGACGGTCCTGTCGAGCGGGCTCGGTTCGATCATGGTCGCCCGCCCGGCGCGCGCGGCGTTCGCTGGCTTGGCGCCGGCGCTGGGGTCGGTGAGCCTCGCGTTCGGCGTCTGGTACGCGGCCGCAGCCTGGAACGCGGCGCCGTACCCGTTCTAGGGCAGCCTAGAGCTCGTTCCAAAATGAGAGCTGTGCCGCCCGAGCGCGCTGTGCGGCGCGAGGCGGCGTCCTCGGTCACACCCGTATCTCATTCGATACGAGCGCTCCCTGCGTCCTGGCCTCGCATCCGCCCATCGCACCCCGGCAACGAGCCCCATTCTGAAACGAGCTCTTACAATCGGCCGGCCATGGCCGGTGTCGAGGAGCTGACCCGTAATGCGGTCGACGTCCTTCCGAAAGGAGAGCTCGAGCGCAAGCTCGGCCACGGACGCCCTCTGCGGGTGAAGCTCGGGATCGATCCGACCGCGCCGGACATCCACGTCGGGCACGCGATTCCGCTCCAGCGGATGGCGGCGTTCCAGCGGGCCGGCCACGTCGGCGTCCTCATCGTCGGCGACTACACCGGCAGGATCGGCGATCCGTCGGGTCTCTCCGTCGAGCGGCCTGTGCTCTCCGACGAGGAGATCGACTCGAACGCGAAGCGCTACTTCGAGCAGGCGTCGCAGATCATCGACCCGGAGAAGACCGAGGTGCGCTTCAACGGCGAGTGGCTGGCGAAGCTCGACTTCGCCGAGGTCGTGCGCCTGACGCGGACGATCACCGTCGCCCGCCTGCTCGAGCGGGACGACTTCGCCAAGCGCTTCACCACGCAGACGCCGATCTCGGTCTCCGAGCTCCTCTATCCGTTCATGCAGGCGTACGACTCGGTCGCCGTGACAGCCGACGTCGAGCTGGGCGGAACGGATCAGCTCTACAACCTCCTCGCCGGTCGCGAGGTCATGCAAGCGTACGGGCTCGAGCCGCAGGTTGCCCTCACCACGCCTCTCCTGATCGGAACGGACGGGCGCAAGATGAGCGCTTCCCTCGGGAACTACATCGGGCTCGCGGAGCCGCCCGAGGAGCAGTTCGGGAAGACGATGCGGATCTCCGACGAGCTTCTTCCCGACTACTACCGCCTCGTGATGGAGTCGGACGAGGATCCGCTGCGGATGGAGCCCATGGAAGCCAAGCTCGCGTTGGCGCGGTTCATCGTGCGCCGGTCGCACGGGGAGGAGGCGGCTGCCCAGGCGGAGGCGCACTTCACGCGCGTGGTACGAGAGGGGCAGGCGCCGGAGGACGTACACGAGGTCGACCTGCCCGCAGGCGATCCCGTGCATCTGCCGGCGTTGCTGGTCGAGCTCTTCCGCATCTCCTCGACGAGCGAAGCCCGTCGCCTCATCGCTCAGGGCGGCGTCAAGCTCGACGGCGCTGTCATAAGCGATCTCGACGTGCCAAGGGGTGTGCTCGAAGGCGCTCTCTTGCAGGCCGGAAAGCGCCAATTCGTGCGCTTTCGGCCCGCTTGACGCTCATACGATCGCTGCTATCATGCGTCGGCCGCCGGAAACGGCTGCGCACGAAACCGGTCCACCCTCGAGACAACTGGAGAGCCCTTCGACTGAAGCCTGATACGTTCGAGTATCACTTCTTTCCGGGGGCCTCCATGAGCGGAGGCTTTTTTCGTGGGTAGCCCGAGCGGGGCGCGGTCTTTGAAAACTCAACAGCGTAAACGTCGAGAACCTCGCCGGCCTTGGCTTGCGAGGTCACAATGAACCCGTCTCCCTTCTTCGGAAGGAAGACTTTGAGCTCAAGCTCATTCCACAAGGTCAGCAACCAGCCTTCGGGCTGAATGCAACGATCTTTCACGGAGAGTTTGATCCTGGCTCAGGACGAACGCTGGCGGCGCGCTTAACACATGCAAGTCGAGCGAGAACCAGCCCTTCGGGGCTGGGGAAAGCGGCGAACGGGTGAGTAACACGTGGGTAATCTGCCCTCGGCACCGGAATAGCCCGGGGAAACCCGGATTAATGCCGGATGGCCTCTCGAGCTCTCGAGCTCGTGAGAAAAGGTAGCTTCGGCCTCCGGCCGAGGATGAGCCCGCGGTCGATTAGCTTGTTGGTGAGGTAATGGCTCACCAAGGCGACGATCGATAGCTGGTCTGAGAGGACGATCAGCCACACTGGGACTGAGACACGGCCCAGACTCCTACGGGAGGCAGCAGTGGGGAATCTTGCGCAATGGGCGAAAGC
>JAIBJP010000116.1 GCA_020029625.1 Actinomycetota bacterium
CCTGGGAGAACTGCGTTCAGGGGCAGGCGAACCTGATCGACGCGATCGAGCGCACCATCGAGCTCACGACTCCGGAGGGCAAGGACTACCGCCTGAACGAGGAGACGGCTGTGCTGATCGTCCGCCCGCGCGGCTGGCACCTTCCCGAGCGCCATGTCTTGGTGGACGGCGAGTCGATCTCGGCGAGCCTCTTCGACTTCGGGCTCTACCTCTTCCACTGCGGCCGCAGCCTCCTCGAAAGTGGCAGCGGCCCGTACTTCTACCTCCCCAAGCTCGAAGGCCATCTCGAGGCGCGCCTCTGGAACGACGTCTTCGTCACCGCGCAGGAGGAGCTCGCCATGGAGCGCGGGACGATCAAGGCCACCGTCCTGATCGAGACCATCCTGGCCGCCTTCGAGATGGACGAGATCCTCTACGAGCTCCGCGAGCACGCCGCCGGGCTCAACGCCGGGCGCTGGGATTACATCTTCAGCATCATCAAGAAGTTGCGCGACCGTCCCGAGTTCGTCCTGCCCGACCGGGCGCAGGTGACGATGACGATCCCGTTCATGCGGGCCTACACCGAGCTCCTCGTCCGCACCTGTCACGGGCGCGGAGCGCACGCGATGGGCGGAATGGCCGCTTTCGTCCCCAGCCGCAAGGACCCGGACGTGAACGCCACCGCGATCGCGAAGGTCCGCGAGGACAAGGAGCGGGAGGCGAACGACGGGTTCGACGGCACCTGGGTGGCTCATCCCGACCTCGTCCCCGTCGCTACGGAGGTCTTCGACTCGACCCTCGGCGACCGTCCGAATCAGGTCGGCCGGCGCCGCGACGACGTTTCCGTCGAGGCCGGCGACCTCCTCGACGTGCGCGTTCCGGGCGGCGATGTGACCGAAGACGGAATCCGAGAAAACGTCAGCGTCGGGCTCCAGTACCTGGAGTCGTGGCTGCGAGGCGTCGGCGCCGCGGCGATCAACAACCTGATGGAGGATGCGGCGACTGCGGAGATCTCCCGCGCCCAGATCTGGCAGTGGATCCGCCACGGCAAGGCCGAGCGCGAGCACGTGCGCGAGATCGAGGAGGCCGAGCTCGAGAAGCTGGCGGGCAAGGGCCGCTGGGACGAGGCGCACGCTCTCTTCGACCGGGTCGCTCTCGAGGAGGAGTTCGAGGAGTTTCTGACGTTGCCGGCTTACGAGTATTTGGACTGAGGAGGGGCGTGATGGAGCGTTGGGACGGCATCGAGAGGACGTACAGCGAAGAGGACGTGCGCCGCCTGCGCGGCTCCGTCCACGTGGAGCACTCGCTCGCGCGGCTGGGCGCGGAGCGGTTGTGGCAGCTGCTCCAGGAGGAGGACTACGTTGCCGCCCTCGGCGCCATGACCGGGGGCCAGGCCGTCGAGATGGTCAAGGCCGGCCTGAAGGCGATCTATCTGAGCGGCTGGCAGGTAGCGGCGGATGCCAACCTCGCCGCCGAGGTCTATCCGGACCAGAGCCTCTACCCGGTGAACAGCGCGCCGGCTCTCGTTCGCCGCTTGAACAACGCGTTGCGACGCGCCGACCAGATCGAGTGGTCTGAGGAGTCCTCCAACGGCCGCTACTGGCTCGCCCCGATTCTGGCGGACGCGGAGGCTGGCTTCGGCGGCGTGCTGAACGCCTTCGAGCTGATGAAGGCTTTCATCGAGGCGGGGGCTGCCGCCGTCCACTTCGAAGATCAGCTCGCGTCGGAGAAGAAGTGCGGCCATCTCGGCGGCAAGGTGCTCGTCCCCACCCAGCAGTTCATCCGCACCCTGACCGCGGCGCGGCTCGCGGCCGACGTCTGCGATGTCCCGACGTTGATCCTCGCGCGCACCGACTCCCTGAGCGCGACCCTGCTGACGAGCGACGTGGACGAGCGCGACCGCGAGTTTGTCACCGGCGAGCGCACGCCGGAGGGCTACTTCCTCGTCGAGAGCGGCCTCGACTCGGCGATTGCACGCGGTCTCGCATACGCGCCGTACGCCGACCTGATCTGGTTCGAGACCTCCACGCCGGACCTGGGGGAGGCTCGTGAGTTCGCGGATGCGATCCACGACCGCTTCCCCGGGAAGTTGCTCGCCTACAACTGCTCGCCGTCTTTCAACTGGAAGCGACACCTGGACGACCAGGCCATCGCGGGCTTCCAGGAGCGCCTCGGCGGGATGGGCTACAAGTTCCAGTTCATTACCCTCGCCGGCTTCCACGCCCTCAACGAGTCGATGTTCGAGCTCGCGCGCGGCTACGCAGAGGAAGGCATGACGGCCTATGTGCGGTTGCAGGAGCGCGAGTTCGCGCTCGAGGCGGAGGGCTACACGGCCACCCGGCACCAGCGGGAGGTCGGAGCGGGTTACTTCGACCAGGTCGCGCAGGCGGTTTCGGGTGGCGACAGCTCGACGTTGGCGCTGAAGGGCTCGACAGAGGAAGAGCAGTTCTCCGAGCGCTGAGCGCCCAGCGGTTATAACGCCCGGGTGCTCCTGTACGACTCGCTGACGCGGCAGAAGGTCGAGCTCCCCCCACCTCCGGGGCCGATCCGGATGTACGTCTGCGGTCCGACGGTGTACCAACGGATCCACATCGGGAACGCGCGGCCGTACATCGTCTTCTTGTGGATGAAGCGCTGGCTCGAGGAGCAGGGCTACGACGTCAAGCTCGTCGAGAACATCACCGACATCAACGACAAGATCTACGCGGCCGCCGCCCACCGGAAGATGGGGAGTGCCGAGCTCGCCGCCCAGGCCACGCGCTGGTACATCGAGGACACGGACGACCTGGGGCTCGGCCGTCCCGATGTCGAGCCGCTCGCGACGGAAACCATCCCGGAAATCGTCGCCCTGATCGAGGAGCTCGTCGAGCGAGGGCTCGCCTATGAATCCAGCGGAGACGTCTACTACCGCGTAGGCGCATTCCCCGACTACGGCCGGCTTTCGGGGGCCGACCCGGACGAGATGGTGGCCCAGGAGCCGAGCGACCTGAAGGAGGACCCGCGCGACTTCGC
>JAIBJP010000025.1 GCA_020029625.1 Actinomycetota bacterium
CGGCCTTCCGTGAGAGGGCTCACCGTCTCGCTCGACGGTGCAGGGCGCCTGGCGACTCTTGATCCTCGCGCTGGTGGAGCGCTCGCCGTCTTCGAGGCGGCGCGCAACGTGGCCTGCGCGGGCGGCCGTCCGCTCGCCGTCACCGACTGCCTCAACTTCGGCAATCCCGAGAAGGCCCAGGTGGCCTGGGAGCTGACGGAGGCGATCGAAGGCATGGCGCTCGCCTGCGAGGCGCTCGGGATTCCGGTCGTCTCGGGAAACGTCTCCCTCTACAACGAGACGGACGGGCGCGCGATCTGGCCGACGCCCGTGGTGGGCTGTGTCGGGCTCGTGACAGACGTGCGGCTCATCCCGGGGACCTGGCGAGCAGGCGATGAGGTCTACGCCGTCGGCGCTCCCGAGCTCAGCCTCGACGGCTCCGAGTATCAGGCGCTCTTCCTCGGTGGTCCGGCCGGACGCCCGCCGATGCCCGAGCTGACCGCCGAAGCTGCGCTGGTTCGCTTCCTCTGGCGCGCGTCACCGCTTCTCACGTGCGCGCACGACTCCGCAGAGGGCGGGCTCGCCGTCGCGCTCGCCGAAGCCGCACTCGCGGCGCGCCTCGGCGCAAGGATCGAGCTGGAAGACGACGCGGTCGCCTGGTTCGGCGAAGGCGGAGGCCAGGTGGTCGTATCCCTGTCCGACGAAGACGTGTCCGTGCTGGAGGGCATGCCGCATCGCAGGCTCGGCGTCGTGGGCGGCGACGAGCTGCTCGGCATCCCTCTCGCCGCGCTCGCAAACGCCCACAGGGGCGGCGTGTAGAAATGTGCGGCGTCTTCGGCATCTACGGTCCCGGGCGCGACGTCGCGCGCCTCTCGTACTTCGGACTCTTCGCGCTCCAGCACCGCGGCCAGGAATCCGCCGGCATCGCAGTCTCCGATCGCGGGCGCCTCACCGTCCTCCGGGACATGGGCCTCGTGTCGCAGGTCTTCAGCGAGCAGAAGCTCCGCGGACTCCGCGGGCAGGTGGCGATCGCGCACACGCGCTACTCGACCACCGGCTCGACGCACTGGGCGAACGCCCAGCCGATCGTCCAGCACGGGCAAGCGCGGACGGTGGCGCTCGGCCACAACGGGAACCTCACGAACACGAGCGAGCTCCGTGCCGAGCTCGTCGAGCAGGGCGTCCGCCTGAACTCGACGTCGGACACGGAGGTGATCGCCGCGTTGATCGCCCGCGACGAGCGGCCGCTCGAAGCGGCAGTGGCGGCGACGATGGCGAGGATCGAGGGAGCATTCTCCGCCGTCCTCCTCTCCGAGGGCAAGCTCATCGGCTTCAGGGATCCCGATGGCATCCGGCCGCTCGTGCTCGGGCGTCTCGACGGCGACTGGCTGCTGGCGTCGGAGAGCTGTGCGTTCGATCTCCTCGGTGCCGAGGTCGAGAGGGAGCTCGCGCCTGGCGAGCTCGTCGTCATCGACGGGGACGGCTGCCGCAGCGTCCAGGCGGTCGAGCCGAAGAACGCAGGCGCGCTCTGCATCTTCGAATTCATCTACTTCGCGCGGCCGGACTCGAAACTGCGAGGCGTCGAGCTCCATGGAGCGCGGATGCGAATGGGCGAGCAGCTGGCGGCCGAAGCCCCCGCGGAGGCCGACGTCGTCATGGCCGTCCCGGACTCGGGCACGCCGGCCGCGATCGGGTTCGCCCGCGCGAGCGGCATTCCGTTCGCGGAGGGCCTGATCAAGAACCGCTACGTCGGGCGGACGTTCATCCAGCCCGACAAGGCGCTTCGCGAGCACGGCATCAGGTCGAAGTTCAACCCGCTCGCCGAGGTGGCCGGCAAGCGCGTCGTCGTGGTCGACGACTCGATCGTGCGAGGCTCGACCACGAACCAGATCGTCGCGATGCTCTTCGACGCCGGCGCGCTCGAGGTCCACGTCCGGATCTCGTCCCCGCCAATCGTTTCCCCCTGCTTCTACGGAATCGACATGGCGGACGAGGACGACCTGGTCGCCGCCTCGCGATCGGTCGACGAGGTCCGTGAGCTGATCGGCGCGACCAGCCTCGCCTACCTGTCCCTCGAGGGCCTGCAGGATGCGACGCGGCGGCCCGAAGGAACCTTCTGCCGCGCCTGCCTGACGCGGAGCTATCCGACGCGGATCCCGGACGACCTCAAGCTGGCCAAGCTCCGCTTCGAGCCGGCGGCCCGCGCGTAAGCAGGAGCCGCGGCGCGGGGACGCCCGGAGGAGCGTCCCCGTCCGCCGACGACCCCTCTTAGGGGTACCTGTACGCCCACACAGCGTCGATGAACGTGTCGCCGTTTTGCACGGCGTCCCATTTCAACTTGAAGCCGTAGCGGCTCTCGCCGGTCCCGGGCCGCACCGAATTAACCGGACACGTTGTCAAGGAAGCCCGGGAGGGCCAAAACTTGCGCGTCTGAGCCCCGCCGCGAAAGCGGCCACCACGAGGAGAGCCGCTGTGAGCGGGACGAGGCCGATCGCGCCGAAGCCAAACGCTTCGGCAATTCCTCCGCCGGCGGCCGGGCCGGCCAGATAGCCGACCGCCCAGAGCTGTGACCACACGACCATGGCGAGCACCATGCGCTCTGTTCCGATCGTCTCCAGCAGGATGCCGAGGGAGCCGGACTCGCCGATGCCGAACCCTAGTCCGGCGATTGCGCCGCCCGCGAGCCAAACGGGAACCGAATCGCCGAGGCCGGCGATGGTGATTCCGACGACGATGAGCACGGTCGCCACGGCGAGGGCAGGCCGAGGCGGAAACCGTCCCGTCAGCGCCGCGCTGGTGCCGACCAGAACGGCGATCCCGACGTAGAGAGCCGAGATCTCCCGTTGGCTGAGGAGCGTGGAGAAGTGCAACGGCAGCGGCCCTTCGATCGTCCCCAGCGCGAGCGCAACGAGGAGGATGCCTGCGCAGGAGAGGAGGAAGGCAGGCGTCCGCAACGCGGTTCGGTCGGAACGAAAAACCGCCCGCTCTTGGGGCTTTCCCAGGAGCCGAACCGCCCCGGCGGCGGCGACGGTCAGCCCACAGTAAAGGAGGAACGGGCCTCGTATCCCACCCACGGCGCCGAGGCCCGCGCCAGCGATGCCGCCGACCGAGTAGGCGGCGAGGACACCCGTCAGGCGCTCGTACTCGTGACCGCGGAAGCGCTCGAGCGTGGCGAACGTCACCCCAATCCAGAGTCCGCCAGAACCGATTCCCATGATGAGGCGCGCGGCGAAGTAGGCGGCCAGGTGCCCGTCGCCGAGCACGAAGCCGAGGCTGCCGACGGCCATGAGCGCGATGGAAGCGCCGAGCACGAACGAGGCGTGGCGCCGCTGCACGCCCTGGCCGCCGAGAACGAATCCGAGCGCCATGCCGACGGCGAAGGTCGCCACGAGTGCGCCCACGACCCCGGGACCCGCGCCTGTCTCGTCCGCGATGGCCGGGACCACCGGCGCGATGACGCTGTAGCCCGCGGCGTCGAGCGCGCCGAGGGCGAGCAGGCTCAAATAGACCATGCCGGGGTCAGACCCCGCCGTGTCCTAGTCGGACAGGCCCCCGACGTCGAGCACGACCGTCCTCAGGTCGGTCATGTCGAGCATCGTGTACCGCCCCCCGATGCGGCCCCAGCCGGTCCTCGTCCCCGCTGCGCCTCCGAAGGGCTCATGCGCCTCCCAGTAGTCGGTCGAATCGTTCACGACGACGTTCCCGACTTGCAGGTTGTCGAGAAAGTGAAACGCCCGCTTCAGGCTCTTCGTGTAGACGGCCGCCTGCAGGCCCAGGTACGAGTCGTTCGCTACGGCAAGAGCTTCCTGGTCGGAGCCGACCGTGATGACGGGGACGATCGGGCCGAAGGTCTCGTCACGGTTGATGAGCGTGTCGACCCCGACGCCGTCGACGACTGTCGGCTGGTAGTAAAGCTCGGTGGGCCGGCCCGAGTCTCGGGTCCCGCCGACGACGATCTCGGCACCCTTCTCGAGGGCGTCTTCGAGGTGCCGGTCCATCTTCGCGGCCGTAGGCTCGTTGTTCATCGGCCCGACCAGCGTGTCGTCGTCGAAGGGGTCGCCGAGCGTCCAGCCCTCAGCCTCGCTCACGACGGCCGCGAGGAAGTCGTCGTGGACGCGCTTGTCGACGAGCACGCGCTCCGTGGCGCAGCAGACCTGGCCGGCGCAGAAGAAGCCTCCGAAGACGGCGCCCTTGGCGGCCGCGTCGAGGTCGGCGTCGGCGCAGACGATCACCGGGCCGTTCCCGCTCGCTTCGATCAGGCTCCGCTTGAGACCCGCCGCGCGCACGATCTTCTCCGCGGTCGTATGGGAGCCGACGAAGCCGACGCAGTCGATGTTTTCGTCCTGGATCAGGCGCTCGCCGACCTTCCCGTCGCCGTAGACGACGTTGACGACGCCCTCGGGCAACCCCGCATCGGCCATGATCTGCATGAAGTTGGCCATCGCTATGGGCGTCCATTCGGACGGCTTCATCACGATCGTGTTGCCGGCGGCGATGCCCGGCGCGATCAGCTCGACCGGAATCAAGGTGGGAAAGTTCCAGGGCGTGATGGCGGCGTAGACGCCGTTCGGCTTGCGGAACGTGATGATGCGCTTGTTCACGTCCTGCGAGGGGATGACGGCGCTCTCCATGCGCTTCACGTCCTCCGCCGCGATGCGGAAGTTCTCGGCTGTCTCCTCGATATCCGGAATGGCCTCGGCGACGTAAGGCTTTCCCTGCTCGAGGGAAAGCTCGCGGGCGAACTCGTCCTTGCGCTCCTCGATCAGGTCGGCGATCGCGTGGCAAACGGCGGCGCGATCCCAGGCGGAGAGCGCTGCCCACTTCGGCTGCGCCTCGCGCGCCGAGCGAGCCGCCCGACGGATGTCCTCTTCGCTCGCGTTGGGCGCGTCGGCGAGCTTCTCACCCGTCACCGGCGAGACGATTTCGCGGGCGTCGTCTCCCGTCGCCTCCGCCCAGTCGCCGCCGATGAAGTTCTGCAAGGTCCTTACCGTCGTGGCCATCTCACGCTCCTACTCTCGTATTGACCCGGTCCCACGCTTCGTCAAGCACCTGGCGCAGGACTCCGACCATCTCCTCGAATTCCGCCGGCCCGGCGACGAGCGGCGGCGAAAACTGCGCGCACGTCTCGCCACGATCGTCGAAGCGCATATAGACGCCCAGCTCGCGGGTGCGGGGGATGAGGAACCCCTTGATCAGCTCGTCCCGCTCCGCGGGAGTGAACGTCTCTCTCGTCTCCTTGTCCTTGACGAGCTCCAGCGAGTAGAAGTACCCGTCCCCGCGGACCTCGCCGACCATCGGATGCTCCTCGACGAGCTGCTCGCAGCGCGCGCGGAACTCACCCATGTGGCGCTGGACGTGCCCGATCAAGTCCTCCCGCTCGAAGACGGCCAGGTTGGCGAGGGCGATCGCGCACGAGAGCGGGTGCCCGCCGAAGGTGATCCCGTGCGTGAACGCCGTCGTCGGCTGGGCAAAGAACGGCTCCACCACCCGCTGGCTCGCTACGACGGCACCGAGCGGCGCGTAGGCGGAGGTGATCCCCTTGGCGAGCGTCATCACGTCGGGCTCGATCCCGTAGCGGGTCGTCCCGAACCAGTCTCCGACTCGACCGAAGCCGCAGATGACCTCGTCGGCGACCAGCAGGATACCGTGCTCGTCGCAGATCTCCCGTACGCGTTCGAAGTAGCCCTCAGGAGGCGTAATCGACCCGGCTGAGTTCTGGACGGGCTCGAGGATCACCGCGGCGACGGTCTCGGGGCCTTCGCTCTGGACGATCGCATCGATCTCGTCGGCGCATTGGAGCGTGCACCGGGGCCCATCGGAGCAATAAGGACAGCGGTAGCGGTATGGAGTCGGGGCGCGCAGGCAGCCCGGCAGCAACGGCTCGAACTGCGAGCGCAGGGCAGGGCTCCCGTTGATGGAAAGCGCTCCCAGAGTCGTCCCGTGGTACGCGCTCCGGCGAGTGATGAACTTGTAACGGGTCGGCTCGCCGCGGAGGCGGTGGTATTGCCGCGAGATCTTGAGCGCGGTCTCGACAGCCTCTGAGCCTCCTCCGACGAAGAAGATGCGGCCCACGTCGATGGGCAGGAGCTCCGTCAGCTTCTCCGCCAGCTCCACCGCGGGGGGCGTCGCGAAACCGACCCAGTTGGTGAAGAAGGGCAGCTGCCCGATCTGCTTCGCGGCCGCTTCCGCGATCTCCGGCCACGGCCCGTAGCCGATGTTGACGCAGTAGAGCGCCGCGAGCGCGTCCAGGTACCGGTTCCCTTCCGCGTCCCAGATGTAGCAACCCTCTCCGCGCACGATGACGATGCGGCCTGCCCCCGCGGCCGTGAAATGTCGCCAGAGATGATCGGTCGGCGCCTGCGTCATGAGATATTCGCGCGGATTCTCTCAGGCAATGAAGGGGACTGCATCAAGGAGGATCGCCGTCGTCGGGGCGGGGCTCTCCGGCCTCGCCGCTGCCTATCGCCTCGTGCAGGCGGGAGCCGACGTTGTCGTTCTCGAGGCACGGAAGCGCATCGGGGGGCGGGTGTGGCGAATCGAGGCCGGCGGCCTCCCGTTCGACGCGGGCGCCGAAGCAATCGACGAAGCGCACCGGCGCCTGCTCGCGCTCGCGGACGAGCTCAACGTGAGCACCTGGCGAACCGAGCCCTGGGCCGGCCCCGGAGAACTCTCTCCGCTGGTGGCCGCCCTCGAGGAGAGGATCGCCGAGCTTGCGGCTCGGATCGATCCCGCCCACCCCGAGGAGACGGATGACGCGTCGATGCTGGACGCGCAGACCCTGCACGGCTGGCTTGCCGAGCGGGACGCCTCCGCGGAGGTGCTCGCGGAAGCGGAAACGCATTACTCGGTGGCCTCGTCAAGCGTTTCGATCCGCAAGATGTCGCTGCTCGCTTACGCAAGCAAGGTGGCCGCCGGCGCGGCGCCGACGGGCCTAACCATGCGAATGCGGGGAGGGCCGAGCGCGCTCGCGGAGCGGCTCGCCGCCCGTTGCGAGGTTCAAACCGGCACGGTCGTGACCGGGATCGAGCAAGGCGCTGCCAGCGTGCGAATCGAACTCGCGGACGGAGCCACGGTCAGCGCGGCCAGAGCGATCCTGGCCGTTCCCCTGCCGCTCCAGCGCCGCCTCCACTTCGACCCGCCTCTTCCGGAGCATCGTCGGCTCGCGCTGGCGCGGGCCCGCTACGGCGAGGTGGTCAAGGCGGCGCTTCCTTACGACCGGCGGTTGACCGGCCGGCTGCCAGAGCTATCTGCCGCAGGGGTCGTCTACCAACCCGATCCCAGCGTCCCGCTTCTCGCCCTCTTCGCGGCGGCCGGAGCGGCCCGACGGGCGCGGACGATCGAGAGTCTCGCCGCTGTCGACTGGTCTCGGGAGACTTTCTCCCGCGGGAGCTACCTCATCTTCGGGCCGGGCGATCTGACCACGTGGGGACGGCGGCTCCCCGAGCCGCAAGGGAGGCTCCACTTCGCCGGCTCGGAAGCCTCGAGCCTTCCGAGCTACATGGAAGGCGCCGTGCGCGCGGGCGAGCGTGCGGCGGACGAGGTGCTCTCCGCCGGTTAGATTCGCCCCGTGCGCCGCCTCCTGCTCCTCGTCAGCGCGACCGTCCTCCTCGAATCGACGTTCTTTGCGGTGCTCGCGCCGCTCCTTCCTCATTACAAAACGGAGTTCGGGCTGTCGGCCTCAGCACTTGGAGCACTCTCGGCGGTCTACGCGGCGGGAGGGCTGGTGGGAGCAGTCCCGAGCGGTCTGCTCGCCGTGCGCGTGGGCGTTCGGCCGACGGTGCTTGGCGGCCTCGCCATCATCGTCGTCACGAGCGTCGCCTTCGGCTTCGCCGAGAGTGCCTGGGTCCTCTACGCCGCCAGATTCGGGCAAGGGGTCGGAAGCGCGCTGGCGTGGACCGGCGGCCTGGCCTGGCTCGTTGCCGCGGCGCCCAGGGGCCGGCGCGGCGAGCTCATCGGCATCGCGATGGGAGCCGCGGTCGCAGGGGCGCTGCTCGGGCCCGTTCTGGGGGGAGTCGCATCGCTGACTGGCCCCGCCCCCGCCTTCGCCGTCGTCGCGGCCGTAGGGGTGCTGCTCGCCGCCTGGGCCTGGACGACACCCGCCTTCAAGCCCGCCGAAGAGCCTCAGCCGCTGCGCGCTCTCCTCCGCGCCTTCCGCGAGCGCCAAGTGGTGTCCGGCTTCTGGCTCGTGTCGCTCGCGGCCTTCCTTCTGGGCGTCGTCTCGGTCGTCGCCCCGCTCCGCCTTGACGAACTCGGGTGGGGAGCGCTCGGGATCAGCGCCGTGTTTCTCGTCTCCGCCGGCATCGAAGCTGCCATGAACCCGTTCATCGGGCGCTGGTCTGACCGGTACGGGCGGCTCGCCCCCGTGCGCGCCGGCCTGGTCGCGGCGATCGCGTTCTCCCTCGTCTTGCCCTGGACCGACGGCCGGTGGCCCTATCTGCTGCTCGTCACCGCGGCCGCGATCTTCTACGGCGTCAACTGGGTGCCCGGCACGGCGCTGCTCTCGGATGGCGCGGAGACGGCTCACCTCGACCAGGGGTTCGGATTTGCACTGCTCAACGTCGCCTGGGCTCCCGCCAACGTCCTCGGAGCCACCCTCGGAGGTGTGCTCGCCCAGACGGCCGGGGGTGGGAGCGCATATCTCCTCGCCGCTGGGCTCTGCCTCGTGACCCTGGCCGCTGCTCAGTTCACGGTGCTCGACCAGCGACCGCTGCCGGCGAAAGGATCGGCTTGACCCTCGACCTCTTCTGGCACGAGGACGCGCTCTTGCACGAAACCGGGAGCGGCGTCTTCGAACACCCGCCCTCGCCGCTCATGGCCGTGCCCGAGCTCCACCCGGAGAACGCCGTGCGCATCAGGAACATGAAGGCGATCCTCGAGCGCGGACCGCTCGCGCCGCACATTCGCCGCCGCGAGGGACGCCACGCTGAGGTGAGCGAGCTCACGACGCTCCATGACCCGGCTTACGTCGAGTCGGTGCGCGAGTTCTGCGGGGCCGGTGGCGGCGTCCTGACGTGGTCGACAACCGTGGCCGAGCGGTCTTGGGAAGCGGCTCTGGCCGCGGCTGGAACGACGCTCGCGGCCACGGATGCCGTACTCACCGGCGAGACGAAGACCGCCTACGCGCTCGTCCGCCCGCCCGGCCACCACGCCCAACCCGCGCAGGCCGACGGCTACTGCCTCTTCTCCAACGCCGCGCTGGCGGCCGAGCGGGCACGACGGTCCGGGCTCGAGCGCGTCGCCGTCCTCGACTGGGACGTCCACCACGGCAACGGAACCCAGGAGTGCTTCTACTCGCGAGACGACGTCCTGACGGTCTCGATGCACATGCGCCACGGCTCGTGGGGGCCTGCGCATCCCCAGACGGGCGCACCGGACGAGGTGGGCACGGGCAGAGGAGAGGGCTTCAACGTCAACGTCGAGCTTCCGGCGGGGACCGGCGACGGCGGCTACCTCCGCGCCGTGGAGGAGCTCGTCGCGCCCATCGTCGACGGCTTTGCGCCGGCGCTCCTCGTTGTCGCCTGCGGTCAGGACGCGAACCAGTTCGATCCCAACGGCCGTCAGTGCGTGACGATGGAGGGCTTTCGCGCGCTTGGCGCAGCCGCTCGAGCGATGGCTGAGCACTACTGCGACGGTCGCATGGTGCTAGTGCAGGAGGGCGGCTACGCGCGTTCGTATTCGGCGTTCTGTCTGCACGCGACGCTCGCGGGCGCGCTCGAGCGGGAGACCGAGCTCGAGGATCCGTGCGCCTATCTACCCGACGATCCCGGGCATGCGGATGAGGAGATCGCGGGCGCACGCGACGTCCTCTCGCGATACTGGTCTCTGTGAGACTCAGCCTCGTCGCCCTTCTCCTCCTCGCCCTGGCGACAGGCTGCGGCGCAGGAGAGGAGTCTGCTCCGACGACGCCTGGGCCGCCGACGCTCCCCGCGTCCGCGTTACCGGACCTCGAGCAGCGGGCGCGGGCGCTCGACCTCGAGGCTCTCGCGGCCGACTCACTCGAGCCCGAGCCGCTTCGGCAATTACTCGAGGAATCCGGTTACGTGACCGGGAGCGAGCGCGAGTTCTCGGGCAAGACGCGGACGTTCGACCATGTGATCGCGCGGACGCTCGCGTTCGAAGAGCCCCGGGGCGCAGACGAATATCTCGCATGGCTGGGCGAACACGGGGACGATTTCCTCGGCCGCGCCGAGCCTGAGAAGCTTGAGCTTCCCGGCACCTCGGGAGTCGCCTTCACGCTGGCGGCCTGCGGTACGTGCAAGAAGGAGCTGCCGACGTTTCTCGCCGGCTGGCGGCGAGGCGCCACCGTCCTTTCGCTCCTCGCCTCGGGGTCCGGCGCTAACCCCGACCGCTTCGGCGCGCTGGCCCTGGATCTGGACGGAACCGTAGGATGAGCGCGATGAGCGGGCTCGAGGTCCGTGTCGCGTGCCAGCAGATCCACCCGGAAGTGGGCCAGCTGGAGCGCAACCGCGCTCTGACGAAGGAAGCCGTCCGGGAAGCGGTCGCGGCCGGCGCGCGGCTAGTCGTCCTTCCCGAGCTCAGCAACTCCGGCTACGTCTTCGAGTCGGCGGAGGAGGCGCGCGCCTGCGGGGAGCCGGCCGACGGGGCCACGCTCCGTGCGTGGTCGGAGGAGGCAGGCCAAGGCGACGCCGTCGTGGTCGGCGGCTTCTGCGAGCTCGGCGAGGACGGGCTCCTCTACAACTCGGCCGCGGTCGTCGACGGAGGAGGGGTGCTCGCGGTCTACCGCAAGCTGCACCTCTGGGACCGGGAGCAGCTCGTCTTCGAGCCCGGCCGCGACTGCGCGCCGGTGCTCGAGACCCGAGTCGGGCGAATCGGAGTCGGAGTGTGTTACGACCTCAACTTCCCCGAGGTCGCTCGCGGGCTCGCGCTTGCCGGCGCCGACATCATCGTGCTTCCGGCGAACTTCCCCGGCCACCCTCGCCCGGAGGGCGAGCGACCCATCGAGGTGACGCTCGCCATGGCGACCGCGCACCTGAACCACGTGTTCGCCGCGGTTTGCGACCGCTGCGGAGACGAGCGCGGCGTCGAGTGGGTCGGCGGAAGCGTCGTCTGCGACGAATGGGGTTGGATCCTCGCCCGCCCTCCAGAGGACGGGGGACCGGGCATGGTCGTTGCAGACTGCGACTTCGCGCTCGCCCGAAACAAGGCCTGGAACGAGCGCAACGACGTGTTCGGGGACCGGCGGCCCGAGCTCTACCGGCTGGACGAGCCGGCTTCGATCGCCTGAGCCGCCCGCCGGGCGGCCAGCGTCCCTTCGAGGATCGCCTCCTCGATGCTTCGCGGGCTCAGGCAGTCGCCGGCCTCGTGGGCTTCGAGCCCGCGCGCTTCGAGCCGCTCCGCGAGCCCGTGCACCGGAACGCGCCCGAGCGCGAGCACCAGCAGGTCGGCAGGGAGCCGGGTCTCGAGATCCGGGACGAACAGATTGCGAAAGCGGACGTGGGCGTCTTCGGCTCCCGCGAGCTCGAGATGGTGCTCGAGACGGATGCCCGCCCGGTAGAGGCGCGCGGCGTAGACGTTGCGCTGGTACTGGTGCAACGTTTCGCCCAGAGCCACGGAGCCGATGGCGACGATGACCTCGTTGCCGTCTCTGTTGAGCAGTTCGGCGGCGGCGAGGCCGGTCGCATCTCCACCCCAGTCGGCGACGACGACCCGGCGTCCACGCGGACGCGGTCCCACGAGGAGGTCCCAGGCCTGGACCGTCTCGGGGCCGGCGAGTGCGAGCGCGGGCTCGTACGGACGTGCGCCGGTGGCGACGATAACAGCGGCGGGAGCGAGCGCCGAGATCGCATCCTCGTCTCCCTCCGTCTCCAACCGCAGGTCCACCCCGTCGAGCAGCCGCTCGTAGTTGGTCCGCAGAGAGCGCGCTACTTCCTCGTGCATGGGAGCGGCGCCCGCGAGGGCGACCTGGCCCCCGATCCGGCGCGAGGTCTCGAGGAGGACCACGTCGTGTCCGGCCGCTGCTGCCTCAACGGCTGCGGCGAGGCCGGCCGGCCCCGCACCCACGACAACGATCCGGCGGGGGTCGGCGGAAGGCTCGGGCGGCAGCAGCGTCCGTTCTCGCCCGGTGCGGGGGTTCTGCGCGCAGGCGATCGACGTACCCGCGTGGTAGTGAGCGATACAAGCGTTGCAGCCGATGCAGCGCACCACGGTGTCGAGCTGCCCCTCGCGCGCCTTGCGCGGCAGGTCGGGGTCGGTGATGAGCGCCCGGGTCATGCCGACGGCGTCGCAACGGCGCTCGCCGATCAGCCGGTCCGCCTCGACGGGATCGACGATCCGTGAGGTGGCGAGGAGCGGGAGGCCGACCTGGAAGGGCGCAGTCAGCGCGGCAATGGCGTTCTCAGGGACAGGAGGCGGAGGCACGATCCCGGTCGAGCCCAGGTAGGTGGAGGAGTCGCCGAGGGCGAGCCCCAGGTAATCGGCGTGGCCGGCGACCTCTCCGGCGACCGCCTTCGCCGCCTCGGAGTCCGCGCTCAGCCGCACGCCCAGGGCCAGGCCCGGCGCGGCCGCACGGACGGCGGCGAGCACCGCGAGGAGAAAGCGGGAAGGCGCCGCCCACTCGTCCTCGCGCCGGTTCAGCTCCGGCGAGAAGAATTGGGCGACGAGATAGTTATGCGCGCCGGAGACCTCAACTCCGTCAAGGCCAGCTGCAGCCGCGTTGGCGGCGGCCCGGCCGTAGCCGTCCACGATCCCGGCGATCTCGCCGGACGAGAGCTCCCGCGGCTCGACGTGGAAGCGCAGGCTCGGGACCGCCGAGGGCCCGAGCGCTGGTGGCCTGGGCGGGCTCGCGATCCGCTCCCGCCCACCGTGGAGAAGCTGGAGGAAGAGGCGCGTGCCGTGCGGCTGCACGGCGCCCGCGACCCGCGCGAGGCCGGGGACGATCTCCTCTCGGAATCCGGCGAGCGTGTGGCCGGTGAGGACGCCCGACTGATCGACCGCTGTGGCCTCGAGGACGATCAGGCCCGCCCCGCCCCGCGCTCGCGCCTCGTGATAGGCGACGAAATCGTCCGTCGGGAGGTGGTCCCGGACGAGGGTCGTCTGGTGGGCGGTCGAGACGATCCTGTTCTGAAGCTCGACAGGCCCGAGCCGCAGTGGGCTGAACAGATGCTCGAGCATCGAAGGTCTTGCCCGGGAACCGGGGGCCGTAGATAGTACGCCGGGATCAGACGTGCCGCCTTCCTCGCCGCCGGTCCGCTGGCGGTCCTCGCCGGCCTGGCCGGGCTCGCGCTCGGCTCGGGCGGACGGACCGGCCCGCTAGCGCCCTGCTCCCAGACGGAACCGCGCGATCTTCCCGGTGAAGCCGTCGAGCTCGGCGCCGGCAACCGCATCTGGTCCGCCTGGATTTCGTATCCGCCCGCCGTCGGGGAGACGATCACCGTTCTCTGGCGGGCCGAAGGGTTCGTTCCGCCCCAGTTCGGGCTCACCGGCACGAACGCCGACGGACATCGACTCGCGGTCGAGTTCGGTCCCTCGCCCGTGCTGCCCCAACTTCGCGGCGGCGGCCTACAGTGGCCGCGTGTCGGCCGAGAGTGGGGCTCCCACGTTCGCTTCTCGCATCCAGGCTGCTGGCAGCTTCGGCTAAACGCCGGCGAGAGACGCGGCCGGCTCACGCTCTGGGTCCCGAGGTGAGGGTCGTCGTCGGGGATCCGGGGTTTCGCGTGGAGCGTGTGGGAGAGCTCCTGGAAGGCCTCGAGCTCGAGGTCGTCGCCTGCGGCGAGCCCTGGGCAGGCGACGACGTCGTCGCGCTCCTGATCGGCACCGACGTTCGAGTCGAGGCCGACGACCTCGACCGGCTTCCAGCGCTCAGGGTCGTCGCCACATGCAGCGTCGGCTACGACCACGTCGCTCATGAGGAGGCGGCGCGGCGCGGAGTCTGGGTCTGCAACGTCCCCGACTACTGCGTCGAGGAGGTCGCCGACCACTCGCTGGCGCTCCTGCTCGGGCTCCTGCGCGGCATCGTCGAGCTGGATCGCTCGGTGCGAGCAGGCGGGTGGGACTCCGCGGCGGCGGGAGAGCTGCGGCGCATCCGCGGGACCCGGCTCGGGGTCGTGGGCTTCGGACGGACGGGGCGCGCGCTTGCACAGCGCGCCTCGGCGCTCGGCTTCGAGGTCTGGGCGACGGATCCGGCAGTTCCGCCCGAGGCGATCGCAGCCGCAGGAGCGAAAGGCGCTTCACTGGCCGAGATCCTGGAGAGTTGCGAGGCGTTCTCCTTGCATCTCCCCCTCACGCCCGAGACGAAAGCGCTGATCGGCGCGAAGGAGCTCGCGCGCATGCCGCGCGGAAGCATGCTGGTGGACACGGCCCGGGCCGAGCTGGTCGACCTGGAAGCGCTCCTGCAAGCACTCGAAAGCGGTCAGCTCGCAGGCGCCGCCCTCGACGTGCTCCCGGCGGAGCCCCCGACGCCGGAGCGGCCGGCGCCGTCCACGCCGCGCCTCGTCGTGACGCCGCATGCCGCCTGGTACAGCGCCGAGGCGGAGGAGGCGGTCTACCGTCGCCCGGTACTGTCCGTTCGCGACGTGCTCGAAGGCCGGGAGCCCGGTGGGGCGGTCAACCGGCCCTGACCGTCGCCCTGATCAGCGGCGGAGGCACCGGCATCGGCCGCGCGACTGCTCGGGAGCTGGCGCGTGCCGGCGCAAGCGTGGCGATCTGCGGTCGGCGGCCCGAGCCACTCGAGGCGGTCAGGGCTGAGCTCGAGGCTGCGGGAACGGAGTGCCTCGCGGTTCCCGCCGACATCCGCGAGCCCGAGCAGGTCGACCTCGTCGTCGACCAGACGCTCGAGCGGTTCGGCCGCGTCGACATCCTGGTGAACAGCGCCGGCGGACAATTCCTCGCGCCGGCGGAGGAGATCTCTTCGAAGGGCTGGCGGGCGGTGCATCGGCTGGCAGTGGACGCGTCCTGGAGCATGACCCGAGCCGTTGCGACCCAGTCGATGATCCCGAACCGGGGCGGCGTCGTGATCTTCATCGGCTTCAGCCCGCGCCGGGGCATTCCGGAGATGGCGCACGCTTCGGCGGCCCGAGCAGCGCTCGAGAACCTCGCAGGCTCACTCTCGAACGAATGGAGCCGCTACGGGATCAGGACGCTCTGCGTCGCCCCGGGCACGATCCTGACCGAGGGCCTGGAGGGCTACGGCCCCGAACGGATCGCTGCGTGGGAGCACAGCATTCCGGCCGGCAGGCTCGGCACGCCGGAGGACGTGGCGGCGGTGATCGCCTTCCTCGCCTCACCCGCGGCCTCGTACGTGACCGGGACGACCGTGGTCGTGGACGGAGGCGCAGACGCCTGGGGGCTCGCCGAGCCGCCTCCGCGTCCCTAGGAGCTGCGTTTCCGTCGCGCGAAAGCCTGGGTGGCCGCGCGAGCTTCGTCGGTCTGCGCCAGCATCCCGTAGGCGATCCGCTCAAGCGCGACACCCGTCTCGCGAGAGCTCTCCGCGAGGAGATCGGCCGCCTGCTTGGCCACCGAGACGGCCAGTGGCGGCAGGGCCGCGATCCGCTCGGCAAGCTCGAGGGCGCGGGAGAGCGCCTTGCCT
>JAIBJP010000117.1 GCA_020029625.1 Actinomycetota bacterium
TCGTCGATCGTCGCGCCGAAGATGATGTTCGTCTCCTCGGTGGCGGCCTCGCGAACCACTTCCGCGGCCTCGTTCACCTCGAGCAGCGTGAGGTCGTCCCCGCCCGCGATGGAGAGAAGGATTCCGCGCGCGCCCACGATCTCGGTGTCGATGAGCGGCGAGCGAAGCGCCCGCCCGGCCGCCTCGCGGGCACGGTTTTCGCCGGTGGCGAAGCCGATCCCCATGATCGCCGACCCGGCGTCCTGCATGATCGTGCGCACGTCGGCGAAGTCGAGGTTGATGAGGCCGGGCATCGTGATCAGGTCGCAAATGCCCTGGACACCCTGGCGAAGGACGTCGTCGGCGATCCGGAAGGCATCGAGCATGGAGGTGGTGCGCTCCAGAACCTCGAGCAGGCGGTCGTTGGGGATCACGATGACCGTGTCGCAGACCTGGCGGAGCTCGGCGATGCCGCTCTCGGCCTGCGCCCGTCGGCGGGTGCCCTCGAACCGGAACGGGAGCGTGACGATCCCCACAGTGAGCGCTCCGACTTCCTGGGCGATCCGGGCCACGACGGGCGCCGCACCGGTCCCGGTGCCGCCGCCCTCGCCGGCCGTCACGAAGACCATGTCCGAGCCGCGGAGCACGTGCTTGATCTGGTCGTAGCCCTCCTCGGCAGCCTTGCGTCCAAGGTCGGGGTCGGCGCCGGACCCGAGGCCCTGGGTGAGCTCGCGACCGATGTGGAGCTTGATCGGCGCTTCGCACATGCGCAGCTGCTGGATGTCCGTGTTCACGGCGATGAACTCGACCTGGGAGATCCCCGCCTCGATCATGCGGTTGACCGCGTTCAGGCCGCCTCCCCCGACACCCACGACGCGGATGACGGCGAGGTAGGCCGCAGACTCGGGACGCGGCGTGCGGTGCAGCCGCGGCGCGCCGTCGCTCAGCCTGGAGACGGGCGGCTCCTCATACCGGCGCTCTGCCGGTGGCGGGGCAGCCGGAGCAGCGGCGGTCGAGGCAGGCTCGGGCGGACCGGCAGGGGTGGGAGCAGGCTCGGGCGCGGCGGAGAGCGTGCGCTCGGCCGGGTCCGGCCCAGCGTGCTCGACCGTGGCGGCGTCGGCCTCGCTGGGCTGGGGCTCGCCTCCCCTCTCGGCACGTTCTGCCTGGCGCTGCGCAGCCTCGGTCGCCTTGAAGAGCTCCGCTAGCGGGCCCTCACGCATGCTGGCGCGGCGTCGCGCCATTGAGCACCTCCTTCGCGAGGTCCCTGTACGCCTCGGCCGCGGAGCCCGAGGGGTCGTACTTGAGCACCGAGCTTCCCTGCACAGGCGCCTCGGCGTAGCGAACCGTCTTGCGGATGCGCGTGTCGAAGACCAGGTCGCCGAAATTTTCCTTCAGCATCTCGATTGCCTCCCGGCCGTGCACCGTCCGCGAGTCATACATCGTCGGAAGGATCCCGTAGATGTCGACGACCGGATTGAGGTTCTCCCGGATCATCGTCAGCGTGTTCTCGAGCTGGACGAGGCCGCGCAACGAGAGGTATTCGCATTGAACCGGCACGATGATGCCGTCCGAGGCAGTGAGCGCGTTGATCGTCAGCAGGCCGAGCGATGGCGGCGTGTCGATGAGGATGTAGTCGTAGCGGCTCCGCACGGGCAGGAGCCCTTTCTGAAGAGCGCGCTCACGTCCGATCATGCTGGCTAACGCGAGCTCGGCGCCTGCAAGGTCGATCGACGAAACGGCGATGTCGACCTCGGCGCGATGAATCACTTCCTCGATCGGAAGCGAATGCACGAGGACGTCGTACATCGAGCGCTCGACCGTGTCAGGGTCCATGCCCTGACTCATGGTCAGGTTCCCCTGCGGGTCGAGGTCGACAACGAGGACGTTGAAGCCCTTTTCTTTGAAGGCGACCGCGAGGTTGATCGTGGTCGTCGTCTTGGCCACGCCACCCTTTTGATTGGCGAAGGCGATGACCTGGCCCAGCGTCGCTCCTTTAGACGTGGACGTCCGCTTGCGCGGACGCGTGAGAATTCCGGTTAGGCCCATGCGGGCTCCTGTTTCGGGTCAGGTTAGCACAATCCTTCCCCTGCACATACAGGGAAAATGCCCGGAAATGCGGTCGCCGTTCAGCGCCTGAGCGCCAGCAACGAGAGCATCTCGAAACAGGCGTTGGCGGCCACGAACGAGGTCACGGCCGCAGGATCGAACGGCGGACAGACCTCGACGCAGTCGAACCCCCGAAAGTCGAGGCCGGCGAGCGAGCGGATGTAGGTCAACGCCTCGCGGCTCGAGGGTCCTCCGACCTCCGGCGTGCCGGTGCCCGGGGCGAAGGCGGGGTCGACGAAGTCGATGTCGAACGAGAGGAAGCACGGCGCATCGCCGACGCGCTCGTGGACGCGTTCTGAGAAGCCGCCTGGCCCCAGAGCCGCGAGCTCCTCGTAGGGAATGGCGTCTATGCCGAAGTCACGCGGGAGGTCCGCGTCCGCGGCGGCGGTCAACGATCCCCGCAGGCCCGCCTGGACGGAGCGACCCGGGTCGACGAGGCCCTCCTCGATCGCTCGCCGGACGACGCTCCCGTGGAACAGCTTCTGCCCGAAGTACTCATCCCAGAGGTCATGGTGCGCGTCGAGCTGGACCAGGGCCAACGGTCCGTGCACGGCCGTGAGCACGCGAAGCTCCGCGAGTAGGATCGAATGGTCCCCGCCCAGACAGAGGGTCGTGACCCCTGCGCCAGCGACCTCCTCGAGGGCGGCTGCCGACCGCTCGAGGGAGTCCACCGTCGAACCGGGCACTGTCGGCACGTCCCCGTAGTCGACGAGCGAGAGCTTCTCGACCACGTCGACGCGGAGCAATGGGTTGTAGTTCCGCAACATGACCGACGCGCTTCGGATC
>JAIBJP010000026.1 GCA_020029625.1 Actinomycetota bacterium
CTCGGCCTTTTTGCGCTCGTCTACCGCGGAACGCTCGGGCAGGGAAACGCGGACAAGGCCGCCTACGCCGTCCCGCTCGACTTCGTGGTTCGGGAGGATCTCTCGCCCACGAACCTGGTGCCGCCGCTCGACGCGGCCTCGCCGGCCCGGTACCGCTCGCTCGCGCCCTCTCTCGAGGTCGTGCCCCTCATTCGCCAAAGCGGGAGCGTGGGCGCCTTCGGCGGGTCCAGGCGGTTCACGCTCCTCGGCCTCCCCACTGGCTCGCGACTGCAGCTCCGGGGCTGGCGCGAAGACTTCGCCGACCTCTCGTTCTCCGACCTGCTCACGCGAATCCGACCCGAAGGCAGCGTCGCCATCCGCGGCCCGCATGTTCCCGCCGACGCGACGGCGCTGATCCTGCCCGTCTCGGTCGTCGGCGGGGACGTCTCGGTGCAGGCGGACATCCTCACACCGAACGCGCGCTTCCTCCACCTCGACCTCGGCGTGACGAACGGTCGGCAGGCTCACGAGCTGCGAGTCGCGCTTCCTCCCGAGGCACGCGGGGGCAAGGTCGTAGCCCTTGCGATCGGGCGTGCTCTCGACGTCGAGGCGCACGCGTCCGAGTTCACGCGGGTGGACGGCGTTCTCCGCCTCGGCCCTCTGACCGTGGAGGGACCCGGTGGGCGCAGCGCGATCCTGACCGACTACCAAGACTGGATCGGAGTGAACGGCGCGACGCCGGTGGGCGACTCGGCCGTGCGCTACCTCGTCAACGAGGCGGCCGAGCGCCGCTTCCAGCCGCGGCAGCCGACCGACGGTCAGAGCGTGCCGGTGATCGTGAGCCCGCGCCTCGCCGCGGCAGCCGACGCCGACGGCGTGCTGCCCTTGCGCGTCCCGGGCGGCGTCCTGCGGGCCGAGGTCGTCGCGGTCGCGCGCCACTTTCCCACTATCGAGGGAGACTTCGCCGTCGCCGACCGGCGCCTCGTCTTCACTGCGCTCAACGCGGCGAAGCCCGGGGCCGCCACCGTGAACGAGATCTGGATCGGGACGCCCGACGACGGGACTGCGGACACAGTCGCGCGCGAGCTGCGGCGCCCGCCGTTCGAGGTTCTGGCGGTCACTTCGCGGCGGGCGCTGGCGGCGGACCTCGCCGGCGATCCGCTGTCGCGCGGGGCGCTGATCGTGCTGGCCGGTGCGGCGCTCGGCTCCGTGCTCCTCGCGCTCCTCGGCCTGCTCCTCCTGCTGGCGGCCGACGTCCGCGACGAGCGCGGCGAGCTGCTCGACCTCGAGGCTCAGGGAGCCGGGCCCCGGCTGCTTCGACGTCACCTCCGGCTGCGCGGCGGCCTCGTGGCCGCGCTCGGTCTCGCCGGCGGCCTGGGTGCTGCGGCCGCGCTCGCCCTTCTGGTCGTCGGCGTCGTCACAGTGACGGCGAATGCGGCGGACGGCGGGCCGCCTCTCGTCCTCCACCTGGACGCGCGTCTTCTGCTGGTGGCTTGTGCAGGCTACGCAGCCGCCGCGCTCGCGCTCGTCTGGGCTGCCACCCGAAGGGTGGCGCGATGACCGCCGTCCTGGCTCGGGACGTGTTTCGCGTCTATTCGACGCCCGAGGGAGACGCGGCTGCGCTGCAGGGGCTCACCCTCTGCGTCGAGGAGCAGGAAGTGCTCGTCGTTCTCGGGCCGAGCGGCTCGGGCAAGTCGACCCTGCTTCGCATTCTTTCCGGGCTCGACCGCCCGTCGGCGGGCGTGGTCACCGTGTTCGGCCGGGACGTCGGCAAGCTTCGGGGTCGTCGGCTCGCCGAGTACCGCTCGCGGCTCCTCGGCTACGTCGAGCAGCATTACTCGCGTTCCCTCGATCCGGATCTGACCGCCCGAGACCTGGTCGCGCTCCAGCTCGGATTAGCGGGGGCCGAGGGGTCGGCGCGAGAGAAGCGAGCCGACCAGCTCCTCGAGCGCGTGGGTCTCGCAGACAAGCGTCTCAGTCGCCCCGGCGAGCTTTCGGGCGGAGAGCAGCAGCGAATCGCGGTCTGCGCCGCGCTGGCGCACCGCCCGAAACTCTTGCTCGCCGACGAGCCGACCGGTGAGCTCGATGCCGTCACTGCGGCGCTCGTCTACGAGCTGATCGGCGAGCTGGCGCGCGAGGAGGGCTGCACCACCATCGTGGTCAGTCACGACGTCGAGTCCACCTCGATCGCGGATCGGATCGTTCGCGTCCGCGACGGGCGAGTGAGCGAGGAAGCAGCTCGAGCAGGCGATGAGACCCTCGTCGTGGCGCGCGGCGGGTGGGTTCGGCTCCCCGAAGATCTGCTGGCGCGCGCGGGTATCGGGGAACGCGCACGGGCCAAGCTGGCCGGCCGGGGGATCGTCGTGACGCCGGCAGGTCCTCCGGCCGCGGCCGAGGCTGACGCGGCGGACTCACCCGCGGCTCCTGCGCCGACAGTCGACCGCCGGGTGGTCGCCGAGGTGCGGGGCGTGCAGAAGTCGTATGGGGAAGGGGCCCAGAAGCGAGTCGTCCTCGCGGGGCTGAACGCGTCCTTCGCGACGGGCAAGCTGGTTGCCGTCACGGGGCCGTCCGGCTCCGGCAAGACCACTCTGCTCCATCTGCTTGCGGGGATCGCCGAGGCAGACGCCGGGGATGTTGCCGTTTTCGGCAGGCGCATGGCCGATCTCGACCGCGAAGCGCGGGCGGCGCTGCGCCGAGAGCACGTTGCTGTCATCGGGCAGGATCCAGGCCTGGTGCCCTTCCTCAGCGCCCGGGAGAACGTCGAGTTAGGACTCGCACTGCGCGAAAGCCGGGCCGACGAGGTGCACGAGCGCGCCCTCGAGGCGCTTGCTCGGGTCGGGCTCGCCGAGCGGGCGGAGCAGCGCGCGGCCCGGCTCTCCGCCGGCGAGCGCCAGCGGGTCGCGATCGCGCGCGCAGTGGCCGCGGGGGCGGGGCTGCTCCTGGCCGATGAGCCCACTGCGCGGCTCGACGAAGCGAACGCGCTCGCGGTTGGGTCGCTCTTCTCGCGGCTCGCCCGGGAAGCCGGTGTCGCCGTCGTTGTCGCAACCCACGACCAGCTCGTCGTCGAGCAGGCCGATGTGACCCTTCGGCTCGGCGATCACTCCCGAGCGATTGCCTCCGACCGCTAGCGTACGGACGGTGACCGATCGCCACGGAATCGAGGCTCAAGGGCTCGTTCGCGTCTTCAAGAAGGGCCCGCGCGCCGTCGACGGAATCGACCTCCGGGTCGAGCCGGGCGAGATCTACGGCTTCCTCGGTCCCAATGGAGCGGGCAAGTCCACGACGGTGCTCATGCTGGTCACGCTCCTTCCGCCTACCGAGGGCAGCGCGCGCGTAGCAGGCTACGACGTCGTCAGCGAAGGGCCCCACGTGCGCGCGTCCATCGGCGCGGCGCTCCAGGAAGCCGCGCTCGACCCGCTGTTGACCGGCCGCGAGCACCTCCGCCTGCAGACGACGATGCACGGGATGTCCGCCGCCGACCGGAAACAGCGCAGCGGCGAGCTCCTCGAGCGCGTCGGCCTCACCCAGGCAGCCGACCGGAAGGTCCGCACGTACTCGGGCGGGATGAAGCGCAGGCTCGACCTCGCGCTCGCGCTCGTCCACTCACCGAGCATCCTCTTCCTCGACGAGCCCACCACCGGCCTCGACATCCAAAGCCGTCTGGCGCTTTGGGCCGAGGTGGAGCGCCTCGCCAGGGACGAGGGGGTGACGGTCTTCCTCACGACCCAGTACCTGGAGGAGGCCGACGCGCTCGCCGACCGGGTGGGGATCATCGACCACGGCAAGATCGTCGCCGAGGGATCGCCGGCCGACCTGAAGGCCCAGGTCGGGCGCCCGACCGTCGAGGTCGTGCCGGCCGATCGCGAGGAGCGTGACCGGGCCGCCGCGATCCTCGCTCGCTTCGGGGAGCCGTGCGGGTCGGCGGCGGAGGGTGTTGCCGTGCGACTGCGTTCCGGTGAGGCCGACCTGGCCGAGATCGTGCGCGCCCTCGACGCGGAAAACCTCAAGGTCGAGCATCTCCAGCTCCACCAGCCCTCGCTCGACGACGTCTTCCTCGCCAAGACGGGCCGCTCGCTGGAGGGGGCGGGCGACGAGGAGGAAGTGACTCCCGCGGCCGAGCTGGCACTCGACCGAGCGTGAGCAATGTTTTCGCCGGCCAGGTTCTGACGCTCGCGCAGCGCTCCGTCGTGCGCACGGTGCGCCAACCGGCCAACATCGTCTTCCCGCTCGTGTTCCCGCTTCTGCTCCTCGCCGTCAACGCGGGCGGGCTCGATGCAGCCACTCGTCTCCCTGGCTTCCCCACCAACTCGTTCGTCGCCTTCGCGCTCGCCATCCCGTTCATCCAGGGCGCGCTCTTCGCGACGATGAATGCGGGAACCGACCTCGCCCGGGACATCCAAACCGGCTTTCTGAACCGCCTAGCGCTCACGCCCATGCGCGGAATCGCGCTCCTCACCGGGCAACTCGGCGGGATCGTCGCCATGGGCGTGATCCAGTCGCTGGTCTATTTGGGCGTCGGGTTGGCCGTCGGCGTCAGGCTCGAGTCGGGTCCGGCAGGCGCACTCGTCCTCATCGTGCTTGCGGTCCTGATCTCGATCGGCTTCGGTGCGCTCGGCGCGTTCGCAGCGCTGCGGACGGGATCCGGTGAGGCCGTCCAGAGCCTTTTCCCGGTTTTCTTCGTCTTTCTCTTCCTCTCGTCGATGGCCATGCCGCGCAACCTGATCGAGATCGACTGGTTCCGCGCCGTGGCTACCGCCAACCCGGTCTCCTATCTGATCGAGGCCATCCGCTCGCTGATCATCGTGGGCTGGGACGAGGAGGCGCTCGCGCTCGGCTTCGGCTTCGCGTTCGCCATCACCGTCGTAGCGGTTGCTTTGGCGAGCATGGCTCTGAGGACGAGGCTGGCGCGATCATGAGGGCGCTCGCCGTCGCTCGCGGGGTTGCGTGGCGGACGCTGCACAACGTCTTCACGAACCCGTCGCTCCTGATCCCCTCGCTTGTCTTCCCTCTCTTCTTCTTCGTCGCCTTTGCAGGAGGGCTCTCTCAGGTCGACAACGTGCCGGGCTTCGATTTCCCGCTCGGCTATACGGCCTTCCAGTTCGTGTTCGTCCTCCTCCAGTCGGCGGCGTTCGGGGGCGTCTTCACCGGCTTCGGAATCGCGCGCGACTTCGAGACCGGTTTTGCACGGCGGCTCCTGCTGGCGGCGCCGAACCGCACGGGGATCGTCCTCGGCTACGGAGGCGCCGCGCTCGTCCGCTGGCTCGTCACGGCGGCCGTGCTCACGATCGTGGCGCTCCTCGTGGGCATGACCGTGGGCGGTGACGGCATCGACCTCCTCGGCCTCTACACACTCGCGCTTCTCGTCAACATCGCGGCCGTGCTCTGGGCAGCGGGCGTCGCGATGCGCCTGAGGACGATGCAGGCCGGGCCGGTGATGCAGATGCCGGTCTTCCTCGTCCTCTTCTTCGCGCCGGTGTACGTGCCGCTTTCGTTGCTCCAGGGATGGATCCACGGGCTCGCGACGGTGAACCCGCTCACGCGCGTGCTCGAAGCGGGCCGAGGATTCCTCGCCGGTTCGCCGACGGAAGTGGGTGTAGCCTTCGCGGTGGCTCTCGGGCTCGCCGCTCTCTTTTCCCTCTGGGCCCTTCGTGGGTTGCGCAGCGCAGAAGCAGCAGGCTAGGTGCTCAAGGCGAGCGGTTTCGCCGCCGACAACAGGGAGGGTAGGAGAAGGGCGCCGGGCGCTTTCGCCGAACCCCTAGGCCATGGTCGAAATCGATATCCTCGCCCGTCTCGTCGTTGCTGCGATCCTCCTCTGGGCCGCCGCCGCGAAGGTCGTCGCGCGGGATCCTGAGCGGCTCGAGCCATACGGTTTTCCGCGCGCCCTTCGGACACCGGGCTACTTCGGATTGGCTCTCGTGGAGGCGGCCGTCGGGGCGGCTTTGCTGGCCGGGCTTTCCTTCGCGCCCCTGGCCGCCATCGGGCTCGGCGTGCTCTTCACGCTCGCGCTCGCGCGCGCGCGCGCGCGAGGGTTTCGGCGGCTCGACTGCGGTTGTTTCGGCTCGAAGGAGCACCGAGTGGAAGTCCTGATCGTGCGAGCGCTCGCCTTTACCGCCCTTGCCGGGCTCGCGTTCTTCCCTCTGGAGGTTTCCCGCCCCTCCGCACAGGCGCTCGTCGTGATCGCATTGGTGATCCTTGCGGTGGCGGTCGTCGCGCTCGCGGCGCTCGTGCTCGCGCTTTACCGGCAGGTCGGGCTTCTCACTCTCAGGATCGGCCCGGGGGTCGCCCTCGAGCTCGCGGAGGAGGGCCCGCCCCTCGGGGATGCCGCACCCGAGCTCGCCGGCCTCGCGAGCTCAGGTCCCGAGCTGGCGGTCTTCTTCAGCCCCGGCTGCCGCCTCTGTCGCCAGCTCGCGCCGGGCGTGCGCGCGCTTGGGCGCGAAGGCCTGGCCGTTCGCGTCGTCTACGAAAACGAGGCGCCGGAGACGTTCGAGCGCTGGGCCGTTCCGGGGACGCCCTTCGCGGTCCAGATCGTGGACGGGGTCGTGGTGGCGAAGGGAACCGTGAACACGCTGGAGCAGCTCGAGCAGCTCGTTTCCATCGGAGCGGAGAGAGTGGAGCGTGCGGCGGCCTGACGAGCTCGTCGACGGTGCGGCCCACGCTCTGTCCACCCGTCTGGCCGGAGGGCTGACGCGCCGATCCTTTCTCGGGCGCATGGGGGGAGCCGTGCTCGCCCTCACGGGAGGAGCCGCCGTAGCCGCAGCCGTCCGGCCCGAGGAGAGCGAGGCCTTCCATCTTTGCGGCCATATCTGGACGACCGGCTCGTGCCCGAGCCCGATGGGCTGGCCGCGCATCGACCGGCAAGGCTATCCCCTGCGCCCGGGGGACGGACGGCCGATCGACAACCTCGGCCGTCTCGTCAACGCCGAGGGCTTCGCCATCGACTCGGCCGGCGAGCGCCTGGTCGGCCCTGACGGCGAGCCGCTCCCCCGTGCGCCGCGCACCCGTCTCTGTGAGGAGTGGATAAAGGAGCGCTACGGACTGAACTCCCACACGCAGGGCTCCTGGTATCGCTGTTGCGGCAACCAGATTCGGAAGCTGGTCGACTGCTGCTCGCGGAGCACGCGCCGCATCAACGGGGACGCCTCGCTCGTCGGTTACTGCTGGAACGGCAACCGGGTCTTCTGCGTCATGTACTACGACTCGGGACTGTCTTGCTGATCGGGACGGCCGTTGCCGCGGCGGCTCTTGTCGCCGGGGTCTCGGGCGCCTGGTCTCCCTGAGGACTTTCAATGGTGGAGACCTTCACTCCCGCCGTGTGCGGGAGCAGACGACGTCAGCGGCTCGCACTCGCAGGCTTCGCCGTCGGAGCGGTTGCCGCGTCCGCGCTCGTCGGCGCGGCACTCGGTGCGGTTGGGGCACTCCTGGGAACGCAGCTGGCCTTCCTCGTGGCCGCTCTCGCCTTGCTGGCGGCCGCGCGCGAAGCCGGCATCGTCCGCGTGCCGCTCCCGCAGCTGCGGCGTCAGGTCCCGGAGCGCTGGCGCTCCGAGCTCCCTCTTCCGGTCTGGAGCGTCGGCTACGGGATCGGGCTCGGACTCGGCTTCCTCACCTTTCAGCCCGTCGCGACCTTCTGGGTCGCCTGCGCCGCCGCGGTCGCACTCGGGAAGCCGCTCGCGGCCGGCCTGTGCTTCGCCGCCTACGGTGCGGGGAGAGCGCTGATGGCGGCCTGGCCCCGCCACGGGCAGCCCGACCCGACCGCAGCTGTCGAGGGCCTCGCTCGCCGGCGGCGGTTTCTGCTGCTCGGGAATGTCGTCGCGCTCCTTGTCTGCGCCGGCCTCCTCGCCGCGGCGCCGACGGCGGGGGCGGCTATCCAGACCCAGGCCCTTGGTGCCGGTCTCGACCCAGCCGCGACGTGGAGCGTGGTCGGGCGGGCGCGTATGAACTCGGGAAGCTCGACCGTCCTCCTCGAGCCGCGAGACGGGACACCGATCGCAATCGCCGGCGCCGCCGCTCCTGCCGTCGACGGCGGCCTCCTCGCCTACGACGACGCGCAGGGAGTGAAGGTCATCAACTGGCGCACAGGAGAGCTCGTCGCGAGCGTCGGCGGGCAGGTGGCGAAGCCCGCCCTCGACTGGCCCTTACTCGCGTTTGTACGCACGGATTCGACCTACAAGCGGCTCGTGGTCGCCGACTTCACGGATCCGGCATCCCCGGTCGAGCGCGTGATCGTTCGGATCTCCGCAGGGAATGACCTCGGACGCCCCTCGCTCGCTGCCGGCCGTATCGCTTGGCACAAGCTCACGGCGACCTCGTCGACGATCTTCGCGAAGCGGCTCGCGACCGGCCGGCGCTCGGTGATCGCGCGGAGCTCGGTCTTCGTGCTCGCCAACCCGTCCATCACCTCGACGCGCATCGTCTGGGTTAGGCAGAGCTCGCGTTCCAGCATCCTGCGCTTGCGGCGGTGGGCCAGTCCGGCGGTGAGAGGGATCTACCGCACCACCGGCAGCACTCGCCTCCTGTGGACGACTGCGTTGACCGGCCGCACGGCCTACGTGACCCGCTGGTCGCTGAGGACGGGCGCCTCAACCCTCGTTCGAGTGAACTTCTAGGGGTGCTACCCCTTTAGGGGGACGTAGCTCCGTTTACCATCCGTACAGTGCGTTTCGAGGCGCCGAAAGGCGGCTCTGGGAGAGTGGTAACGGAGAGGAAGAGTATTTTGCGGCTGGTGAAATCTACGGTTCGCGTACTCCTGGCGGGGTCGCTCGCCGCTCTGACGCTTGCCGGCGTCGCGGGCGCTGGGACTGATCGCTCGCTGCCGAACCAGCCCGTCGTCGACGCGGATCCCTTCTTTTTGCACGCGGCGCCGCCGGTCAGCGGGGCGGGGCAGTGGAACACCAGGCTCATCCGCGCGCCCGAGGCCCATGCGATCACCGGTGGAAGTCCCGAGGTCATCGTCGGGGTGATCGACACCGGGATCGACTACATGCATCCGGATTTGGTGGGACGCGTCTCCTTCGACGACAGCGTCTCATGCGTTGGCGGGCAGCGCGACCGCGACCCGGGCTCCTGGACGGACGACAACGGCCACGGGACGCACAACGCCGGCTTGATCGCCGCGGGCGCGAACGGGCTCGGAATCGTCGGCGTCGCACCGAACGTGACCCTTGCCGCGATCAAGGTGACGGACGCCTCTGGGCTGACCACGCCCGAGGCCGTCGAGTGCGCGTTCAAATGGGTCGCCGCGCGGAAGATCGATGTCGTGAACAACAGCTACTCGATCGACGTCGGCTCCGTCGTCGCGAACCCGGACAACCCCCTGGACCTCTTCTGCCGCTCGAATCCCGAGCAGGCGCGGGCGTGGCAGGACATCGCCGATGCCGTGCAGCACGCGATGAAGAAGGGCGTCACCTTCATCGCCTCGGCCGGCAACTCGAACGCCAACATCCCGGCTGCGGCCGGTGAGGACTGCGCGAGGCTCCCGAGCGGGATCCCCGGCGTCATCACGGTCGGCTCGACGGGGACGGCCAACGAGAAGTCCGTGTTCTCGAACTATGGAGCCGGCTTCGTCGACATCGCGGCCCCGGGCGGAAATGTGCCCCCAGCGCCCCCGGCAGGCTTCGTGCTCTCGACTTGGCCGGTGGCTTGCGCGACCTGCCCGGAGGACCCAGGCGACGGGCCGCCGGCTTACTACCGGTTCATGGCGGGGAGTTCCTCCTCGGCCGCGGAAGTGAGCGGCGTCGCAGCACTCGTTGTCAGCCGCTACGGCAGCTCGAAGAGCCCGGGCGACGGCAAGATGAGTCCGGACCAGGTCGCGGAGATCCTGCGCTCGAGCGCCCATCCGCTTAGCTGCCCCGCGGCTCCGACGGCTTGCACCGGGCCCGCCGGCGCGAACTCGTTCTTCGGCAGCGGCCTCGTGGACGCTTTCGCAGCGATCACGGGCTAGAACGACCGCCCAACGTTATCCTCGGGCCATGGCCGAGCTCGTCGGGATCTGGCGTTCGCCGAAGCGGAGGGAGCCGATGGAGCCGCTGGAATCCGCCCGCGTCTTCGAGAACGAGGGTGTCGAGGGCTGTGCTCACCGACGCGGTGGAAAGCGAAACGTCCTCTTCGTCGCCGTCGAGGATCTCGGGGCTCTCGGCCTCGAGCCGGGGGCCGTGAAGGAGAACTTCACCGTTCGCGGCGCCGAGGTGATGAAGTGGCCCCTCGGGCAGCGGCTGGCGATTGGCGACGCCGAGTTCGAGGTCTCGATGATCTGCGATCCCTGTGAGCTGATGGAGGAGGTCCGGCCGGGCCTCCAGGCCGAGATCGACGGCCGGCGGGGCATGCTGGCCCGGGTTCTGAAGAGCGGTCAGGTCGCTGTAGGCGACGAGCTGCAACTCCTCTAAGCCGCTTTGACCCCAGCAACGAGCTTCTCGACGGAGGACTTCGCGTCGCCGAAGAGCATGGCCGTCTTCGGGTTGTAGTAGAGATCGTTGTCGATCCCGGCGAAGCCGGGGCTCATGCTCCGCTTGAGCACGACGACGTTCGCGGCCTCGTCCACGTTGAGGATCGGCATGCCGTAGATCGGGCTCTCGGGCGCGCTGCGCGCGGCGGGGTTCGTCACGTCGTTGGCGCCGATCACGAGCGCGACGTCCGTGCGCGGGAACTCGGGGTTGATGTCCTCCATGTCGAACAGTTGCGGATACGGGACGTTCGCCTCCGCGAGCAGGACGTTCATGTGGCCCGGCATGCGTCCTGCGACCGGGTGGATGGCGTACTTGACGTCGACGCCGCGCTTCTCCAGCAGGTCGGCGAGTTCCCGCACGGCATGCTGGGCCTGCGCGACCGCCAGCCCGTAGCCGGGCACGATCACCACGCGGTTGGCGTAGGCGAGCATGACGGCTGCGTCCTCCGCCGTGATCTCCCGGTAGGACTTGCCGTCAGTGCTCGCCGCCAGGGCGGCTCCGCCCGCGGGCGCCGCGCCGAAAGCGCCGAAGAGGACGTTCGCGAGCGAACGATTCATCGCTCGCCCCATGAGGATGGTCAGCAGCGTTCCCGAGGCGCCGACCAGGGTGCCTCCGATGATCAGCGCGGTGTTCTCGAGCACGAAGCCGGTCGAGGCGGCGGCGAGACCGGTGAACGCGTTCAGCAGGGAGATGACGACGGGCATATCCGCCCCGCCGATGGGGAGGACGAGGAGCATTCCGAACAGGAGGGCGCCGACGAGGAGCAGCACCATCCACACGCCGTTTTCCGTCGCACCTGCCAAGGCGCCGCAGGCCACGATGGCGGCGAAAAGCGCTGCGTTGGCGGCCTGCTGCCCCGCAAACACGATCGGGCGGCCGGGTAAGAGCTCCTGGAGCTTCGCGAACGCCACGAGGCTGCCGGCGAAGGAGACGGAGCCGATCAGCGCGGAGAAGAGCATCGCCCCGATGTCATCACCCGCTAGATGGCCGCTCGCAGGCGCCAGACGATGAAACTCGGAGGTGGCCACGAGCGCAGCCGCCCCACCGCCGACGCCGTTGAAGAGCGCCACCATCTGTGGGATGGCCGTCATCTTGACGAGGCGGGCCGAGGCGACTCCGACAACGGTGCCCACCGCCGTCCCCGCTGCGATCAGCCAATACTTGTCGATGTCCCGGTCGAGGAGCGTGAAGACGATGGCGATGGTCATGCCGATCGCAGCGATCACGTTCCCGGAACGGGCCGTGGGCGGAGCGCTCAGGCGGCGAATCCCGACGATCAGGAGGACGGCCGCGACGAGATAGGTGAAGTTGATCGCCGTCTGCGACAGCGCGAGAGGAGTCGTCATCTCCGCTTGAACATCTCGAGCATGCGGTCGGTGACGAGAAAGCCGCCGACGACGTTGACTGTGGCGAAGACGACGGCGATGAACGCGAGCACCTGCTCGAGCGTCGAGTCGGCAGACCCGGCCACGAGCATGGCCCCGACAAGGACGATCCCGTGGATTGCGTTCGTGCCCGACATCAGCGGGGTGTGCAACATCGCCGGGACCTTGGAGATGATCTCGAAGCCGATGAACACGGCGAGGACGAAGATGGTGATGCTGTTGAGGAGGCTCAAACGGCCACGGGCTCCTTCAGCACCCGGCCGTCGTGGGTGACACACGCCTCGCGCGTGATCTCGTCGTCGAAGTCGAGCGTCAGCCGGGCGTCGTCGATCAGGTGGTCGAGAAAGGTGTAGACGTTGCGCGAGTACATCTGGCTCGCGTGGATCGGCATGGTGGCGGCCAGGTTCGTCTCGCCGACGATGGTGACGCCGTCCTTGACCACTGTCTGGCCGGGCTCGGTCGGCTCGGCGTTTCCGCCCGCCTCGGCCGCCACGTCGACGACGACCGAGCCGTGGCGCATCGCACGGACGGCCTCCGCGGTAACGAGCAGGGGTGCCGGCCTGCCGGGGATCAGCGCGGTCGTGATGACCGCGTCCGACTCCGCCACGTGACGGGCGATCAGCTCCTGCTCCCGCTCGTGCTGGTCCTCGGCGAGCGCCACCGCATAGCCGCCCACGCCCTCGGCACCTTCGACGTCGAGCTCCAGGAAGGTGGCCCCGAGGCTCTCGACCTGCTCCTTGACGACCGGGCGGACGTCGAACGCGAAGACGAGTGCGCCCAGTCGGCGCGCCGTGGCGATGGCCTGGAGACCGGCGACGCCTGCCCCGAGGACGAGCACTCGGGCGGGCGCGATCGTCCCGGCGGCCGTCGTCAGCATCGGGAAGAACTTGCCCAGGTGCGAAGCGGCAAGCACGACCGCCTTGTAGCCCGCGACCGTGCTCTGCGAGGAGAGCGCGTCCATCGACTGCGCGCGCGTGATGCGCGGGATCGAGTCCATCGAGAACGCAGTGACGCGCTTCTTCGCCAGCGCACCCACGAGCTCGGGGCTCGTCAGCGGCTGGAGGAGGGCGACGAGAGCCTGTCCCTCTCGAAGGCGCCCGATCTCCTGCTCGGATGGACTCTGGACCTTGGCGACGAGGTCGGCTTCGCTGTAGACATCTCCCACGATTGCTGCCCCGGCTCCCTCGTAGGCCGAGTCGAGTGCGGCTGCCTCGTCGCCCGCCCCCTGTTCGACGAGGACGTCGACGTTGGCCTCGGCGAGCCGGCGAACCGAGTCCGGAATGAGGGCTACGCGCCGCTCGCCGGGGGCCGACTCTTTGGGAACGCCCACCTTCATGCCGAGCGGAGTGTACGGGCCGTAGCTGACCTATCCTGCTCGCGATGGACGAGTGGTTGTCAGACGCGCGCGACCGGCTCGCCGCCGCCGCCGGTCAGGACCCGGACGGCCTCCAGCTCTCCCAGGACGAGGTGGACGAGCTGCTCGAGCTCGCCAGGATCGCGGCGCACGAAAGCGGCGAGAGGATCAACGCGCCGCTTCTCTGCTACCTGATCGGCCTGGTGCACGCTCGCCGCGGAGGCGAGCTGGCCGATCTCGTGGACGCTGCGGTCGGCAAGCCCACCTAGTAGGAGTAGGCATCCCTCGAACGGGTGATCCGCCCGGAAACGCGCAAGTTTTCGCGTTCCCTGCGCTCCTCTGCTGCACGAACACGGAGGGAGCGATTTGCAGGGAACGATGGAGACAGCCCGCACCGCCGCGACGCCCAAGGAGACTATCGAGCGGATCCTGACCCTCGCTCGCCGCCAGCTCGGGATGGACGTCGCCTTCGTCGCCGCGATCGAGAACGGCCTCGAGAAGATCCGCGCGACCGAGGGCGACGCCGAGTCGTTTGGCCTCGACGGCGGGATCAGCATTCCCCTCGAGGAGTCGTACTCCAACCTGATGGTCAAGGGGCAGCTGGCGAACGTCGTTCCCGACACGAAGGCTGACGAGCTGGTCAAGGACCTCGCGGTCACCACGTCGGCCGACATCGGCTCCTACGTCGGCGTCCCGGTCCACCTCTGGGACGGGCGGCTGTTCGGAACCCTGTGCTGCCTCAGTCATGCCGCCGAGCCTTCGCTGGACGAGCGGGACGCGCGCTTCATGCAGGTCCTTGCCGCGGTCATCGGCGACCAGGTCGAGTACCAGACCCTCCAGGACGAGCGGAAGAACATGCTCTCGGACCGGGTCCAGGGGGCTCTCTCGAGAGGCGTCGACATGGTCTTCCAGCCCGTCTACGACCTCGAGCAAGGCGATGTGTTCGCCTACGAGGCGCTCGCGCGCTTCCCAGTGGAGCCGTACCGGCCGCCCTCGGACTGGTTCGCGGACGCTGCCGAGGTCGGTCTCGGAGTCGAGCTCGAGCTCGCGGCGATCGACAGCGCGCTCGTGAAGGTGGAGGAGCTGCCCGAGGGAGTCAGGCTGGCGCTCAACGTCTCTCCGCTGACCGCTCTCTCGCCGCACTTCTTCAATCTCCTCGCGCCGCGCGCGAACCGCGTCATCATCGAGGTCACCGAGCACGAGCGGGTTGAGGATTACGACGCGCTCAACGAAGCCCTCACGCCGCTCCGCCGCTTGGGGGCCTGGGTCGCCATCGACGACGTCGGCGCTGGGTTCGCCAGCCTGAGCCACATCCTCCGTCTCGCTCCCGACATCGTAAAGCTCGATCTCAGCCTGACGCGGGGCATTGCGGGCGATCCCGCGCGGGATGCTCTCGCATCCTCGCTTGTCGACTTTGCGTCGGGGATCGACGCGACCATCGGCGCCGAAGGCATCGAGACGCAGAGCGAGCTCGACCGCCTCCGCGTGCTCAAGGTCAGGTATGGACAGGGCTTCCATCTCGGTGTGCCCGCGGCGCTCGAGGTGCCGCAGGAGCACGACGACGACCCCTGGGCTGGTGAGGACGTTGCGTGAGGCGATCACGCTCTTCTATCTGCTGCTGGCGCTGGCGGGGAGCCTGGTCGCCCGCCTTCCCGACGCCTTCTAGGCCCGAAGAGTTCCTCCTTTTGGGGGAGGTATGCAGGCTCTTGAGCGCCTAT
>JAIBJP010000118.1 GCA_020029625.1 Actinomycetota bacterium
ATCCACGTAGACGTTGAACTCGGCCGCCGGCGTCGTGTTCCCCTCCGCGATGGCGCCGCCCATGATCACGACGCGCTCGACGTTGCCGGCGGCCTCCGGGTGGCGCGCCAGGAGCAGCGCGATGTTCGTCAGCGGGCCGACGGGCACCAGGGTGACGGGGCGGTCCGAGGCGAGGATGCGCTCCGCCAGGAAGTCCACCGCATGCTGCTCGACCGGGGCGCCCTGCGGCTCGGGGAGCGCCGGCCCGTCCAGTCCCGAGTCGCCGTGCACGTAGGCGGCGACGAAGAGCTCGCGAGCGAGCGGGCGGTCGGCCCCGGCCGCCACGGGCACGTCCCCGCGTCCGACGAACTCGAGCACGCGCAGGGCGTTCGCCGTCGTCTTCGGGAGCGTCTGGTTCCCGGCGACCGTCGTGACGCCGAGGAGGTCTAGCTCCGGGCTCGCCAGCGCGAGCAGGAGGGCGATCGCGTCGTCGTGCCCGGGGTCGCAGTCGAGGAGGATCGGGGTGGGCTCGCTCATAGGCCAACCCTTGGCCTATGAGCGTGTGGAAGGTGTGTGAGGGAACCGGGAGGTTCCCTCACTGCATCAAAGAAGATGGAATGAATGAACGCAGGACCTCCCCGGCTCAGATGGGTCACGATCGACCCGTCAACGCGGAGCTCGAGGAGGTCCTGATGTCGATCGTATGCGGGTTTGACGTCCATCGTCAGCAGATCACCTTCGATCTCGTCGACCAGGTGTCCGGCGAGGTGCAGACAGGCCGGGTGACGCCGGCGACTCGGGAAGGCTTGCGCGAATGGCTCGCCTTGATCGACGCCTCCCGGCTGCGTGTCGCCCTCGAGGCGACGACCGGCTGGCGCTTCGTGATCGAGGAGCTCGAGCGGGCGGGCGCAGTCGCGGTGCTGGCCGAGCCGGCCGAGACGCGTGCCCTGCGCGGCCCCAAGCGACGCGCCAAGACCGACCGCGCGGATGCGCGGCATCTGCGCGAGCTGCTCGAGCGAGACGGGGTGCCATGCTCGTGGGTGCCTCCCACCCACCTGCAGGAGCTGCGGGTGCTGGTGCGGCTGCGTCATTCGCTCGCCGGCGAGCGGCGCGTCTGGCTGCAGCGCGTGCAGGCGCAGCTCTTCCACCAGGGCGCGCCTCCGGTCAGCGGGCGCCTGCTCGGACCCGGCGGCGCGGCCGCCGAGGCCATGCTCTCCCCCGCCGGACGCGAGCTCGTCGACACCGCCGATCGCGTCTGCGCGCAGCTCGAGCGCGAGATCGGCGAGCTCGATCGGCGCCTGGCCGTGTGGGCGCGCCGCCATCCGGCCTGCCGCGCCCTGCAACGGCTGTACGGGGTCGGCCCGACGATCGCCGTCGCGCTCTACGCCGAGATCGGCGACGCGCGCCGGCTCAGCTCCTCGCGCAGGCTCGTCCGCCTGGCCGGGCTCGACGTCACCGTCAGCGAGTCGGCGGACAAACGCTCCCCCGGCCGGCTCTCCCGGCAAGGAACGCCCATCCTGCGCTGGGCCGCCTACGAAGCCGCGCTCAGCGCCTGCCGTCGCAGCTCGCCCGATCACACCGACTACCAGCTCCTGCGCGCACAGATCGGGCACGGTCGCGCGACCCTCACGATCGCGCGCAGGCTGCTGCGGCGCGCCCACCACGTCCTCGTCGCGGTCGGCGACGACCTCCTCGCACCTCTCCCTCAGCCCTAGCCCGCGACCATCCCCGTGCACTCGCTGCGCCAGCGTCCATCGGTCAGCCGATGCGCTCCCGCCACAAGCTCCGGCCCGCTCCCGCCAGCCCCCCGCTACGGCCGCCGACCCGGCGGCACAGCCGAAAAAGACCGAGCGGTCGGACACGCCCACGCCGGCGTCCCAATCACCCATCACGTTGCCGACCCCAGGTCGAGCACCAAGGTAAGGCAGGACCCGAGCGCAGCACCACCCCTGCGAGCCGCCCATTGACGAACACGCAACCACTCACAACCTCCGCGGCGGTGGGCAGCGAAGGCTGCGCGCCGGGCCTGGAGGCGGCGATGGCTCCGGCCGCGCAGGCTCGGCGGAGCGCCTCCTCGCGGTCGCGCCCCTCGAGCAGGGAGACGACGAGGCAGGCGGTGAAGGCGTCGCCGGCGGCCGTCCCGTCCACCGCCTCGACCGGCGGCGGCTCGGCGCGCGCCACCTCGACCCCGTTCTCGAGGAGCAGCGCGCCTTCGGCGCCGAGCGTCAGCGCGAAGAGCGTGCCCAGCGGGCTCGAGCCGAGCGCCTCCAGCTCCAGCGAGTTGGCGACGATCAGGTCGGCCCGCTCGAGGATCGCGCCGGACACGGGACGGGCCGGCGCGGCGTTCAGGCAGAAGAACGCCTCGGTCTGGCGCATGGCCGCCTCGATCGCGTCGTCCCGGATCTCGAGCTGGGAGACGAGTGCCTGCGGCTCCCCCACCTCGATCCGCTCCGGGACGAGCGTGTGGTTCGCGCCCGGGACGACGACGATCTGGTTCTCGCCGGACTCGTCGACGAGGATGAGCGCGATGCCGGTGGCCGTCTGTACCACCTGGACGCGCGAGAGGTCGATGCCCGCCGCGCGGAGCTCGGTGAGCGCCTGGCGGCCGAAGTCGTCGTCGCCGACGGCGCCCACGAAGCGAACCTCTGCCCCGAGCCGGGCAGCGGCGACCGCCTGGTTGGCGCCCTTCCCGCCCGGGACGTAGTCGAGCTCGGCGCCCGTGAGCGTCTCCCCCGCCCGCGGCAGTCTCGGAACCGTCGCGACGAGGTCGAGGTTGATCGAGCCGACGACAGTTAGGCTAGTGCCCATTCAGGCAGTTCATCCTCGGTTCTGCGTTGCGAGTACCAAGCCAGAGTTCACACTCGACCGAAGCCAAGGCTGAGGAAGCCTTGGTGAGGGCGAGGGTGGGCTCTGGCGCCGCGTGATCGCGGCGCAGAGGCAGGACTGCACTGCCTGGAGGGGCACTATTAGGCGGCAAGGGCGCGCAGGTCGTCTAGGGCGCCGTCCAGGAGGTTCTCCCGCAGGTCGAAGAGCCCCGCCCAGAGGGACTCGCGGTCGGGGGCCGACGCGATCCGCGCCGAATCGGCGAGCCCCTGGAGAGCGCGCACGAGGACGGCCAGCTCGAGGTAGGCATGCGCGACGCGATGCGGCGCGGCGACGACGCCCGCGCGCCTGAGCACGTCGTCCCATGTCACCACCTCCCCCGCTCCGGGCTCCCCGTACCAGGAACGGCCTTCGGCGCCGGCCGGCTCGAGCTCGAGGAGATAGCGGCCCAGCGGCCGCTCGAGGCCCGTGAGCGCGGTCTCGGCGCGCTCCGCGGCCCGGCGGAACGCAGCCTGGCGCCGCTCGGGCGTGCACGGCTCCGGCTCCCCGCGCGCCCAGCGCTCGAGCAGCCGGCAGAAGGCGAGCCCCGCCACCTCGCTCGCTGTGAGCGAGCGGATGAGCCGCGCCGTCGTCGCGTCGCTGACGCCGTAGGAGCCCATGAGCTCCTGCCAGCCGTTGCGGTTCGTCTCCGTCATTCCCCTAACTAGTACACCAAGTGGGACCGAACGCGTACCGTTCGCGGGGGATGGCGACCTATGACCGCGTTCGCGACCTTCCGCTCGAGATCGAGTCCTACCGGCTCGAGGGCCTCGAGGTGCAGGCCTCGCCGGAGTTCAACCGCCTGACCACGGTGATCCACCTGGATGGCGGGGGCCACGAGGGCGTGGGCGAGGACGTGACCTACTCGAGCGAGGAGCAGCTCGCGCTTCGGGCCGAGGGCGCGACGCTCCCGTTCGCGGGAAGCCATACGCTCGACAGCTTCTCCAGGCTCCTGGAGGGGCTCGCGCTCTTCCCCTCCGAGCCAGAGATGGCCGCGTTCCTCGACTACCGGCGCTGGGCGTACGAGAGCGCGGCCCTCGATCTCGCCCTTCGGCAGGCGGGCCTCTCGCTGGCCGAGGCGATCGGGCGCGAGCCGCGGCCCGTCAACTTCGTCGTCTCGCTCCGGATCGAGAAGCCGCCCGCGCTCGACCCGATCCCGCGCCTGCTCGAGCGCTACCCTGCGCTTCGGTTCAAGCTCGACCCGACGAGCGAGTGGGACGACACGCTCGTGGCCGCGCTGGCCGAGACCGGCGCCGTCGACACCACCGATCTCAAGGGCGCCTACAAGGGGACGCCGGTCGACCAGCCCGGCGACCCCGAGCTCTACCGGCTCGTCGCGGAGGGCTTCCCGTCAGCGTGGATCGAGGATCCGGACCTGAACGACGAGACCGACCCGGTACTCGCGCCCCACCGGGACAGGATCACCTGGGACGCGCCGATCCACTCGGTGGCGGACATCACGGGTCTCCCGTTCGCGCCGAAGACGCTGAACTTCAAGCCGTCGCGCTTCGGAAGCGTGCAGCGCCTCTTCGACGGCTACGACTACTGCGCCGAGCACGGGATCGCCGTCTACGGCGGCGGGCAGTGGGAGCTGGGCCCTGGGCGCGGACAGATCCAGCACCTGGCGTCGCTCTTCCATCCAACGACCCCGAACGACGTCGCCCCGGCGGCCTTCAATATCCACCGGAACGACCCGCCGCCGGGCCTGCCAACGAGCCCGCTGGAGCCGCAGCCGAGCGCCACCGGGTTCCGCTGGGGCGACCGCTAGAGGCTTGAGGTGAGAGCCGGCCGCCCTTCGGGCCGCTCTCGCACGCAGAGGT
>JAIBJP010000087.1 GCA_020029625.1 Actinomycetota bacterium
CCACGATCTGCGCGAGCCGGTAGACCTTGCACGCACCCTCACAGTCCATGAGAGCAAGCCAGGAGCGAGCGTAGGGGAGGGTTGTTCCGCCGCCGATTGTCGCCACCTCGAGCCCGGGCAGCCGGATGGAGACGTTGAGGCCCCCGTCGACGCGCAGGGCGGTCCCATGCGCCATCGAGCTGGTGCCGACCATTCCGACGTCCTGTCCTGTGGCGATGAACATGGCTGCGATCGCCGTCGCCGGCGTGAAGGCCACGGACTGCATTCCCGAGGCGACGGCGCCGTGGGTGCCGACGAACGCGAGGTCGAGCAGCTCCTCCGCAGTCGTCTTCAAGACGCGCCGGATCGCCTCGTCGGTGAGCGTGGCCTCGGCGATGACGGTCTTCCCGTGGCCGCCGGACTCGAAGTAGCGGTGCGAGATCTTCTTGTCCCCGCCCATGTTCCCCTCGAGATACACGCGACGGGGCTTCACCGGCGCGTGCTCGAGCAGGAAGACCTGGTTCAGGGCGTAGGAGTTGCGCGTGATCATGTTCATGCCGACCGCGTCTCCGGTCGTGTACGCGTAGAGGACGTGGCACATCGGGCCGACGACGTGCGTTTCTACCTCGCGAAGCTTGGCGTGGCGTGAGAGCCCCTCCACCGGCGCGCCCGCGAGCCACTCCTGTAGATCCGGCACCCTCGTCTCGATCCAGCGGGCGAAGGCCGCGGCGTCGGCGGTGGACTCGAAGAGGAATGCCGAGGCGCGGGTAATGCGGTCGCGAAGGACGTGCGTCCGGAACCCGCCGGATTCGCTCACGGCCCGCGCTCCGCGCGCTAGCGAGATCGAAAGGCCTCCCTCGGTGTTGGCGAGCGGGACGTAAACCGAGTCCTTTGCCCGCGTTCGCTCGAAGAGCCTGCCCTGGGGCTCTTCCAGCTCGTACTCGCCGAGCTCGAGGTCGATGGGCCCGACGACGGCGACGGGAACCGGAGCCACGCCGGTGAGCGCCTCGGTCGCTTTGGCGTAGGGCTCGAGATCCTGGGCGACGACACTGCCCGCGAGCCCGAGCCGCTCCTGTCGGACGCGGATCGAGCCGGGATCGTTCCTACGCGGCCAGCGGGTGCGGGGCGGGTCGCTCAGATCGAGATGTTGACGTCGCTGACGTCGAGCCCGAGTGACTGGGCGAGGCGCACGCCCTGGTCGAGGTCCTCGCGCAGGCGCCGCTCGTCGGTGTCGCGCATGAGGCTGCCGATGAACTCGCGCGCCTTGGGCCGCCAGAGGGCGTGCTGGACGAAGATGGGGAGCATCCGGTTGGCGCCCTCGATGAGCCTCCGCTTGGTCTTCGTGGGGGCGTCCGTGAGGAGCACCTTCGCGTAGGCCATCCCCGACCCATGGTGGATGCCGTCGTCCACGGTGAGCCGGTTGCAGAGGTCCTCCAGCACCGTCCCCTTGGACGAGCGGGCAATGAGGCGGAAGCGCGGGATGATCAGGCGCTCGTAGAAGACCTGCATGAGGAAGACCTTCTCCTCGATCGTGTCGGCGCCGAGCTGCATCTTCGCCATCTGGTCGAGGTACGGGTCGCTCTCGGCCCGGCCGCCGGCGGCCTCCGTCAGTCGTAGCCATGCTTCCGTGTGACGGGATTCGTCCTGCACCATCGTCGTGTAGTAGAGCTTCGCCTCGGGATCCGGCGCCATCGAGAAGAGCTGCGTCGCCATCTCGACGGCGAGCTCGTCGGCCTGGAGTTGCTGCGTGATCACCGACCGCCAGAGGTCTAGTCGCCGCGCCAGTTTCTGCGGGCTGCCCTTGTACTGCGGGATGGGTGGCAGCTCCTTCCACGGGAGGTCGCGCACCTGCCACTCGGCCTTTTTGGCCAGCTCGTAGTAGCGGAGGACGCCTGCATAGGCGCTCCGGTCCTCCGCCGGCTTCTCCGGGACCTGCGCAGTCTCCATAGCCCGAGAGGCTAACGTGTCGCGCCGTGGCTGTCTTGATGGATGGCAAGGCGCTCGCCGAGCGGGTGCGAAAGGACGTTGCCGAGGAGGTGGCTTCCCTCGGGCGCCCTGTCGGCCTGGCCACGGTCCTCGTCGGCGACGACCCAGCCTCGGGCGTCTACGTGCGGAGCAAGCAGAAGGCCTGCCGCGAGGTCGGAATCGAGCCCTTCGACCACAACCTGTCCTCCGAGACGGGACAGGATGACCTGCTGGCCCTCGTCGAGCAGCTAAACGGGGACGAGGCGGTCACCGGCATCCTCGTGCAGCTCCCCCTGCCGGAGCAGATCGACGAGGACCGCATCATCCGCTCGATCAAGCCGATCAAGGACGTCGACGGCTTCCATCCGTTCAACGCCGGCCATCTCCTCCAGGGGAGCCCGACTTTCGTCGCTGCCACGCCGGCGGGGATCATGGAGATCCTCCGGGAGTACAAGGTCGACCTCAAGGGCGCGCGCGCAGTGGTCATCGGCCGGTCGAACATCGTGGGCAAGCCGATGGCGCTCCTCCTCCTGGCCGAGCACGCCACCGTAACGATCTGCCACACCCGCACCAGGGATCTCCCGGCGGTCGTCCGCGAGGCGGACGTCGTCGTCGCCGCCGTGGGGCATCCCCAGACGGTGACGGCCGACATGGTGCGGGAGGGAGCGACGGTGGTCGACGTCGGAATCAACCGCACCGACGACGGCCTCGTGGGCGACGTGGCGCAGGACGTGCGCGAGAAAGCAGGGCTCCTGACGCCTGTGCCTGGGGGCGTTGGACCGATGACGATTGCCTCGCTGTTGCGCAACACGGTGAGGGCCGCGCGGTACCAGTCCGGCGAGCTTGCCTTCCCCCTGGACTGACGCTAGATTGCAGACGCCGCGCACGAATGCGGCGTATGCACAGGGCGGCGGCCTCGCCAGGCCGTCGTTTGTTTGTTGAAGGAGGCAGTAAGTTGGCTGAAGGCACCGTCAAGTGGTTCTCGAACGAGAAGGGCTACGGCTTCATCGAGCGCGCTGAGGGAGAGGACGTCTTCGTCCACTTCTCGGCCATCGCTCAGGAGGGCTACAAGTCCCTCCAGGAAGGCCAGCGCGTCGAGTTCGAGGTCGTTCAGGGCCAGAAGGGCCTGCAGGCGGCGAACGTTCAGATCATCTAGTCCCGAACAGTTCGAGTGCCGTTGACGGGCCCCCGGGGAGGGGCCCGTCCCTCTTAAAGTCTGGAGTCGAGTTGGCCATTAGCAGAGAAGACGTGCTGCACGTCGCGCGACTTGCGCGGCTGGAGATCCCCGAGGATCAGATCGAGCACGTCCAGGCGGAGCTCGGCGCGATCCTCGAGGCCGTCGGCAAGGTCTCCGAGCTCGACCTGAAGGGCGTCGAGCCCACGTCTCACCCGTTGGATCTGGTCAACGTCTGGGGCGAAGACGAGCCGCGCCCCTCGCTGTCTCGGGAGGACGCGTTGGCCAATGCGCCCGACCCGGCGGACGGGGCTTTCCGCGTGCCTGCGGTGGGCTCGTGAGCCTGTCGCTCTTTCGTCGCAGCTCGCGCGCCTCACGCGTGCTTTCGCGCGTTACGCTCGAAGCGGAGGGAGGCCCGCGGCGGCCCCGGGGGACGTTTGCGTGATCGATACCCTGCGTCTGACCGCGGAAGATGCCGCCGGGCTCCTCGAGCGCAAGGAGGTCTCCGGCGAGGAGCTCACCCGCGCGTACATGGACGCCATCGACGAACGCGACGGCGAGCTGCACGCCTACCTCCACGTCGTCGGCGAGAGCGGAACCGGCGTCCCGATCGCCCACAAGGACCTCGTCACGACGAAAGGCATCCCGACCACGGCCGGCTCGCGCATCCTCGAGGGCTATATCCCGGTCTTCGACTCGACTGTCGCCGCCCGCTGCAAGGAGGCGGGCCTGCCCATTCTCGGCAAGACGAACATGGACGAGTTCGCGATGGGCTCCTCCACGGAGAACTCGGCCTACGGGCCGTCCCACAACCCCTGGGATCCGGACCGCGTTCCGGGGGGCTCATCGGGAGGTTCGGCGGCCGCGGTGGCGGGCGGGCTCGCGCCCTGGGCACTCGGCTCCGACACGGGCGGCTCGATCAAGCAGCCCGCCTCGCTCTGTGGGCTCGTCGGCCTGCGCCCGACCTACGGCACGGTCTCGCGCTACGGGATCGTCGCCTTTGCCTCGAGCCTCGACCAGATCGGCCCGATCACGAAAACCGTGCGCGACTGCGCGCGCCTGTACGAGGTGATTGCGGGACGCGATGGCTGCGATTCGACGACCGTCGACCTCCCCGAGCCGGTTCAAATTCCGACAGCGGAAGATCTGCAGGGGATCCGCATCGGAATCCCCAAGGAGCTGAACGAGGCCGAGGGCATCGAGCCCGGTGTCTCCGAGCAGGTGCAGAAGGCGATCGCCCTCGCGGAGGGGCTCGGGGCCGAGGTGGGGGAGACGACGCTCCCGCGCTCGGTCGACTACGGGCTCGCTTGCTATTACCTTGTCGCGCCCGCGGAGGCGAGCTCGAACCTCGCGCGCTACGACGGCGTTCGCTACGGCCACCGGGCAGCAGGCGACGGCGACCTCACCGCCCTCTACGAGCGCACCCGCTGGGAGGGGTTCGGCGCCGAGCCCAAGCGCCGCATCCTCATCGGCACCTACGCGCTCTCGGCCGGTTACTACGAGGCCTACTACGGCCAGGCCCAGAAGGTGCGGACGATGATCGCGCAGGAGCATGCAGCCGCCTTCGAGCAGTTCGACCTGCTCGTGAGTCCGACCTCGCCGACCGTCGCCTTCAGGATCGGGGAGAAGGCTGAGAACCCGCTGGCGATGTACCTCTCCGACCTGCTGACGATCCCGTCGAACATGGCCGGCCTCCCCGGCTTGTCCATTCCCTGCGGCCTCTCCGAGGACCTACCCGTCGGCCTTCAGCTGATCGGCCCGCAGTTCTCGGAGAACCTGCTCTTCCGCACGGGGCATGCGCTCGAGCGCGCGCTTGGCTTCGACTTCGTTCCGGAACGGCTCAGACATGCTTGAGTGGGAGCCCGTCATCGGGCTGGAGATCCATGTCCAGCTGAAGACGCGAACGAAGATGTTCTGCCGCTGCGAGAACGTCTGGGGCGAGGAGGAGAACACCCGCACCTGCCCGATCTGCCTCGCTCACCCGGGAACCCTTCCCGTCGCGAACAGGACTGCGATCGAGTGGGCGATCAAGCTCGGCCTCGCGCTCGGCTGCGAGATCGCGCCGCGGGCCCTCTTTCACCGCAAGCACTACTTCTATCCCGATCTGCCCAAGGGCTACCAGATCTCCCAGTACGACGTCCCGCTCGCCTCCGGCGGTCGGTTCGTCCTCCCGACGGCCGAGGGCGACCGCGAGATCGGGATCGTCCGCGCCCACCTGGAGGAGGACGCTGCGAAGACGATCCACGTCGGCGGTTCTGCGGGCCGCATCGCCGGTGCCGAGTACTCGCTCGTCGACTTCAACCGCGGCGGTACGCCCCTCGTCGAAGTGGTCAGCGAGCCGGACGTTCGCTCTCCGGACGAGGCTCGCCGCTTCCTTCAACTCCTCCGCCGGACCGTCGTCGAGCTGGAGATCTCGGACGCCGAGATGGAGAAGGGCTCGCTCCGCTGCGACGCCAACGTCTCCCTGCGGGAAGTGGGCGAGAGCGGGTTCCGCACGAAGACAGAGCTCAAGAACATGAACTCGTTCAAGTTCGTCGCCGACGGCATCACGGCCGAGCTCGAGCGCCAGAGGGACATCTACGAGGGCGGCGGCGAGGTCGTTCAGGAGACCCTGCACTACGACCCGTCGACGGGGTCGGTCGCGCCGCTCCGGTCGAAGGAGTACGCGGACGACTACCGCTACTTCCCCGAGCCCGACCTCGTGCCCGTGGAACCTCCGGCCGGGATGGTAGAGGCCGCCCGGGCCGAGATCGGCGAGCTCCCTGGGGCGCGGATCCGACGCCTCGAGGCGGAGGTCGGATTCGACCTCGCCGAAGGGCTCGTCTCGGGCGGGCGTGATCGTCTCTTCGAAGAAGTGCCGGGTGACAGGCGCGCGGTGGCGAACGTCCTGATGAATCAGTTCGCGGCTCTGAGCATCGACCCCGCCCAGGTGAACGCGGCCGAGCTGGGGAAGCTGATCGAGGCACGCGAGACCCTCCCAAGATCGACGTTCGCAGAAGCGCTGATGGCAACCGGAGATCCGGACTTTCGGGCCGATTCCTACCTCGTCGAAGTCGCGATCAGCGACTTCGACGAATTAGACCCTGTGCTCGACCGCGTCATCGCTGCCAACGAGGCCCAGGTCACCTCCTTCAAGGCCGGCAAGGAGGGCGTGCTCGGATACCTCGTCGGCCAGGTGATGCGCGAGACGCAGGGCAAGGCGAACCCGAAGGTCGTCAACGAGCGGCTGCGCGAGAAGCTCGGCGCCTGAGACTGGCGGTGGTCCCCCTCATTCGGGGTCATGGCAAGTCGCCCGGTGCCGATATCGGGAGGGCTGTGCGCCGGTTCCTCTCTGCGATCGCTTTCCTGGCCGCGCTCTTCATCGTGCTCGGCGCCGCCGGCTGTGGCCAGCGCTTCGAGCGCGAGCCCGGTAACGCTCCTGCCTCCGCCGATCTCGCCGCCGATGCGCTCGCCGCGCTCGAGGCCAAAGGGAGCGCGCATTTCGTCGTCGACCTGAAAAGCGGCTCAGCCGACAGCCAGGTTCCCTTCCAAATCTCGCTCCACTTCGAGGGCGACGCGTCGAAGGACGCGCTCGACGCTGAAGGGTCGGTCAGCTTCGGCGCGGGCTCGCTCCGCGGGCGGGTGCTGGTGGGCGAGCACGACTTTTTCGTGCAGTTCATGGATCAGTGGTACGGCGAGCATCAGGGCCTCGTCGAGGTGCTGAAGGAGGCGAAGACGGACCACGACGGCGGCGTCTGGGACGAGCTCGCAACGCCTGAGGGCCTCCGCCGCAACTTCGACCAGTTCTTCGACGGCGAGGTGAAGGAGGGCCCTGCGGCCGAAGGTGGCCCGGCGACCTGGCAGTTCGAAGGCCGGCTCGACCCCGAGGGCGTGATCGAATTCGCCAAGCGGTTCGATGCTCAGCCGACCGACCGCGAAGAGGAGATGCTCGCCAAGGTGGCGCAAGCGACGAGGTTCCTCCTCGTCGTCGGTCAGGACGACCGGCTTCCCCGGCGGCTCGAGGTCTCGGTGGAGCTCTCCGCCG
>JAIBJP010000027.1 GCA_020029625.1 Actinomycetota bacterium
AGCGCGAGGAGCGTCCCTCCCGACATCGCGTAGTGAGGGACGAGCACGGTCACCTTGCCGGGATGGGCGTGCAGGGCGTACGCGATCTGCTCGGCGGCGAGCACCAGGCCTCCGGGCGTGTGGAGGACGAGATCGATCGGCGTGTCGTTGGGCGTCATCCGGATCGCGCGCAGGACTGCCTCCGAGTCGTCGATGTCGATGAAGCGGTACAGGGGCACGCCGAGAAAGCCCACCGTCTCCTGGCGGTGGATCATCGCGATCACTCTGCTCTTCCTGTTTCGTTGGAGGGCGGCCAGCGCACGGGCCCGCCTCGCGGTCAGGGCCCATTGCTGAAGGGGCGGCAGCAGGAAGAAGAGGACGAAGAGGACCGAGAAGAGCGTGCCCAGGTCCATGCTGGCCGCAGGGTATACCGGAAGAGCGTGGCTAAACTCAGGCCGTGGACGGATTCCTCGACTGGTACTGGCTCGGCGTCCTGCTGGGTCTCGGCGTCGCCGACGGCGTCATCGGCAGGGAGGTGCGGCGGCCTCTGCTCGGGACGGCGTCGCTCGCTCTCTTTGCCGTTTCGATCGTGATCGCGTTCCTCGCCGTCGAATGGTGGGCGCTCCTCGCGTTCGTCGCGGCGGCGCTCGTGAGCTGGCTCGCCCTCCGCCGCCTGTCCCCTGCCGCGCGGCTCGTCGCCGCGCTCGCTGCCGCAGCCATCGCCTTCGTTCCCGCGCTCGGTTACGCGCTCGCGGTCGGCGCGCCGATCGCCGGCGTTCGGCTCGGCCGCCGAGCAAGCTCTCGTTTCGCGGGGCTCAGAGTGCTCGCCAAGGACTGAGGGGCCGTCGCTCGGAAGGGCCTGATCCTCGCGATCATCGACGGGCTCACACCGTCGATGCTCGAGCACGGCCTCGACCAAGCACGCTTACCGGCGCTCGGTCTTCTTCACGAGGCAGGAACGTATGTCCACGGAACGACCACCTTCCCCTCGGTCACACCCGTCTGCCTCACTTCCATCGCGACCGGCGCGCATCCGGACGTCCACGGCGTGCCGCACCTCGTCTGGTACCACCGGGCTGAACGTCGGGTGGTGGAGTACGGCTCCTCCTTCGCGGCTGTCCGGGCGGCGGGCACCCGGCGCTCGATGAGGGACTCCATCTTCGCCATGGCCCACGAGCACGTCTCGCGGGATGCGTTGACGGTGTTCGAGGCGCTCGAGGACGAGGGCCTCGAGTGCGGTGCGATCAACTTCACGTGCTACCGCGGGCGGACGAGGCATGCGCTGAAGCTGCCCGTGCCGGCCGGCCGTAACCGCTGGTACGAGGCCGCCTGGGGGCCGCGTCGCTTCTTCTTCTTCAATCTCTACGAGTCGGATCCCACCGGGGCGCCTCTGGCCATCCGGTCGAGGCCCGAAGGGTCGATCGACGCGTACGCGGCCAACATCGGACGCTGGCTCGTCACGCGCGACGGCTTCGACTTCCTCGTCTTCTACCTCCCCGACTACGACTACGCGTCCCACCTCGTTGGACCCGAGGGCGCGCTCGCCGCCCTCGAGCGCGCCGACGCGAGCATCGGTGAGTTGATGGCAGCGGCCGGCGGGCCTGAGGAGTTCCTCGACCGCTACGCGATCGTCGTTTGCTCCGACCATGGCCAGACCGCTGTCGAGCGGATCGCGCGCCTTCCCGAAGCGTTCGCAGACCTAGCTGTCTTCACGGGCCGGCGCGGCACGGATCCGGCCGGGGCGGACGTCGTCGTAACGGCCTCCAACCGCTCCGGAATGGCCTACGCGCTCGGCGACCAGCCGCCGCGGGAGCTCGCGGAGAGGCTCGACGGGTCCCCAGGTGTCGACCTCGTTCTCTTCCGCGAGGACGAGGAGGCCGTCGTGCGCCGCTCGAGGGAGGAGCTTCGCTTCGCTCCCGACAATGGAGGCTGGCGTCTGTCGGGGGACGAGCAGCTGCTCGACGCAGCTACGTATCCGAACGGGTTCGAGCGGGCCTGGTCCGCGCTCGCCTGCCCGAACGCGGGCGAGGTCATCGTCTCGGCGGCGGCCGGCTGGGAGTTCGAAGACCTCGGGCATCGCCACCATGTCGGCGGCGGCAGCCACGGCTCCCTCCTGGCCGGCGACTCGACGATCCCGATCGTGGCGGCAGGCTTCGACGCGGGAGTGCCGTTGCCGGAGGATCCGAGCGTGACCGATCTCGCGCCCCTCGCGCTCTCGCATTTCGGCGTCGAAGCTCCCGCGTCCATGCGCGCGCGCGTTCGCAGCAGTGCCTGACCTCGGCGCCGAGCGAAACAGGATGATCGTCGAACAGCTCGAAGGGCGCGGAATCGCCGATCGCCGTGTTCTCGACGCGATGTCGCGCGTCCCGCGCGAGGCCTTCGTCGGGGAGAGCGACCGCAAGCGTGCGTATCTCGACATGCCCCTGCGGATCGGCTACGGCCAGACGATCTCGCAGCCCTACATGGTCGCGATCATCTGCCAGACGGCCGCTGTGCGGGAGGGCGACCGCGTCCTCGACATCGGCACTGGTTCGGGCTATCAGGCTGCGGTCCTCGCGGAGCTGGGAGCCGACGTGCACACCGTCGAGCGGATCCCGGAGCTCGCGGAGCAGGCGCGCGAGCGGCTCGAGAGAGCTGGGTACGGCTCCGTGCACGTTCACGTGGGCGACGGCTCGCTCGGGTTGCCCGAGCACGCTCCCTTCGACGCGATCGTGGTCGCCGCCGCGGCGCCGGACATGCCGGCTTCTCTCTATGAGCAGCTCGTGCCGCGGGGCCGCCTCGTCGTCCCCGTGGGCGGGCCAGAAGGGCAGCGGCTCGAGGTGATCGTCGCAAGTCCCGAAGGGCCGGCAGTGACGCGCTCGGTTCCCTGCCGTTTCGTTCCCCTCCTGGGCGCAGAGGGCTTCTAGGGGGCTGACGATCCTCCCGGACGCGCTGCGCCGCGCCGTCTAACCTTTCCCGTGCCTTGGCACTTCGCTCGGATACCGTCGCCGACCGTGCGAGCGCGCTCGGGGAGGCGGCCGGCGCAGCGTTGCGTCGCCCCCACAACTGGGTCCAGCTGGCGAAGTTCTGCATCGTCGGAGCGACCGGCTACGCCGTCAACCTGGCCGTCTTCGCCCTTCTCGTCCACGGCTTCGACATTTACTACCTCGTCGCGGCCGTGTGCTCCTTCCTCGTTGCCGTGACAAGCAACTACGTCTGGAACCGCCTGTGGACGTTCCGGCACGAACGGGGCCACATGGCCTACCAGGGCCTCCGGTTTCTGCTCGTCTCGACGGTGGCGCTCGGCGGCAACCTTGCGTTCTTGAGCGGGCTCGTCGCCCTCGGCCTTCCCAAGGTGCCCGCGCAGGCGGCGGCGATCGCGCTGGTCACACCGTGGAACTTCCTTGCCAACAAGCTCTGGAGCTTCCGACGGCGCGCTCCGCGCTCCTGATAACCGCAGCAGCCGCGGCGTTGCTGATCGCCGCGCCCGCCGCTCTCGCGGCTCCGACCACCCCCGTCTACGACTCGAAGGGGAACCCAATCGAGATCCCCTTCGTGCCGCAGGACAAGCCCACGCCCGCCACGCTCACCGAGGAGCAGGCGATCCAGGTGGTCATGCGCTTCCCGAAGGTGGCCGACTGGGTCGGTCGCTACCCGGCCAAATCCCTGACGAAGGAGGCCACTCTGGACGACGAGAGCGGCGTCTGGGACGTGAACGTATGGTCGTCGCGGCCGGACGCAGGCCAGATCGTCGATGCGAAGGTGGAGGATTCGACCGCGCGGGTGACGGAGGCCTGGACCGGCCCGCAGGTCGCGTGGAAGATGGCGCGCGGTTACAAGGGTGCCTTCGGCCGCTCGATCAACAACCCGTGGATCTGGCTCTCGCTCTGCGCGGTCTTCCTGCTCGGGCTCGCCGACTTCCGGCGACCGTTGTCGGTGCGGAACCTCGACCTGGCGGCTTTGCTCTCATTCAGCCTCTCCCTCTACTACTTCAACGAGGGACGTGTCTTCACGGCCATGCCGATCGTCTATCCGCCGCTTCTCTACCTGCTCGGGCGCATGGTCTGGATCGGCGCGCGGGGACGGGGGAGCGCCACCAGCCCGCTCTGGCCGGCGTGGCTGCTCCTCGCGGCGACCGTCTTCCTCATGGGTTTCCGCGTGGGCCTAAACGTCGAGTCTTCCAACGTCATCGACGTGGGGCTCGCGAGCGTCAACGGCGCGCAGAGGATCGCCGGCGACGGGCAGATGCCGTACGGCCACATGCCGGACGACACGGGCAAAGCCTGCGGGCCGGTTGACTCCGACGGCTACGCCCGCGAGCACATCCAGACCAATGGTCGTTGCGAGTCCTCCAACGGGAGGGGAGACACCTACGGGCCCGTTGCCTATCTGGGCTACATTCCCGCCTACGCCGCGGTCGGTTTCGATGGCAAATGGAACGGCGGGTCGAGCACGTGGGCGGGCCTCCCGGCGGCGCATTTGACCTCGATCCTCTGGGACGCGCTCGCGATGGTCGGGCTCGGGCTGCTCGGCCTGCGCTTCGGTGGTCGGGTGCTCGGGGCGACCCTCGCTTTCGCCTGGGCGGCCTACCCGTTCACGCAGTACGTGTCGAGCTCGAACTCCAACGACGCGATCATGCCCGCGCTGCTGATCTGGGGCCTCCTGCTGGTCACCTCGGCTCCGGCGAGAGGAGTCTTCGTCGCTCTCGCGGCTTGGACGAAGTTCGCAGCCCTTCTCCTGTTGCCGCTCTGGGCGTCCTATCCCGACTGGCGTGGCTTCGGCCGCCAGAAGTTGACCTACCTCGGCGGTCTGGTGCTCGGCACGGCGCTCTCCTTCTGGATTCTGCTCCTCGAGCGCAACCCCCTGCACGCCGCGCGCTTGTTCTGGGATCGGACGTTCGGCTGGCAGCTCTCACGCTCGTCGCCGTTCTCGATCTGGGACTGGGACCAGTATCCGGGCTTCCCCGACCTGCATCATCTTCAGACCGCGCTCAAGGTCGCCGTCCTCCTCGGCGCCCTGGTCGTCTACTTCGTGCCACGGAGGAAGAACGTGATTCAGCTGGGCGCCCTCACCGCGGCGATCCTCATCGGCTTCGAGCTCGTCCTCACGCACTGGTTCTATCTCTACATTCCCTGGTTCTTTCCCTTCGTCGCCTTCGCCATCCTCGCGCCGGCCGTCCGGAGCGTCGTGGAGGCCGAACCCGCGCCCAGCGGGCCCGAGCATGAGCGCGAGGTCCGAGAGCTCGTCCCGGCCAGCTGAGGCTGGCGGAGCGGGCCCGGCGATCGCGCTCGGGCTCGTCCTCCTCACCATCTCCTGGGGTGTTCTGCACGTTGGGTTCTGGCACCGGAACCCGATCATCGACACGCCCGTCTACCAGGGTTACGGGGAGAAGATCGTCGATGGCAAGGTCCCCTACCGGGACTTCCCCGTCGAGTATCCGCCCGCTGCGCTGCCCGTCTTCGTCCTGCCCGCGCTCGCCGACGACGACGATTACGGATCGGCGTTCGAGCTGCTCATGTGGACCTGCGCCGTCGCGACGATCGTCCTCCTGGCGGCGACGCTCGCCGCGGCAGGTGCAGGCACCGCGCGGCTCTACGCCGCGACGGCATTTGCGGGGCTAGTGCCGCTCCTGCTGGGGTCGGTGATCCTCACGCGCTTCGACCTCTGGCCCGCGGCGCTCGCGGCCGGCGCGCTGGCCGCCCTCGTGTCCGGCCGCGACCGACTCGGGCTGGGTGTGCTCGGGCTGGCCACCGCCGCGAAGCTCTACCCGGCCGTGCTCCTTCCCATCGCACTGGTCTGGGTGACGCGCCGGCGAGGTCCACGGGAGGCGGTGCTCGGGCTCGGCGTCTTTGCCGCGGTGATTGTCGCCATCGTGCTGCCGTTCCTGATCCTCGCTCCCGGCGGCGTGGTTCATAGCCTCACCACGCAGCTGCGGCGGCCCCTCCAGATCGAGAGCCTCGGCGCGGCCATCCTGCTGGCCGCGCACCAGCTCGGGTTGTATGACCCGACCGTCGTCTCCACCCACGGCTCGCAGAACCTCTCGGGCTCGCTGCCGGGCGCCCTCGCCGCGGTGGAGACTGCCCTGCAGCTCGTCGCTCTCGTCGCGGTCTGGCTCCTCTTCGCGCGGGGGCGCCCGGATCGGGAGCGCCTGCTCGTCGCCTCGGCCGCCGCGGTGGTCGCCTTCATCTCCTTCGGGAAGGTGCTCTCCCCGCAGTTCCTCATCTGGCTGCTCCCGCTTGTCCCGCTCGTCGGTGGAAGCGCCGGCATCGCGGCGTGCTGGGTGTTCGCAGGAGCTCTCGTCACCACGCAACTGTGGTTTCCCCATCGCTACTGGGATGTCGTCGCACTCGAGTCCGCAGGTTGGCTGGTCCTCCTCCGCGACCTGCTCTTGGTCGCGCTCCTGGCCGTCCTGGTCGCCGCTATTCGATCGGGATCCGGAGCGCCTCGCACCTCGTAGCACGGCCCTCCTCGTCGCACTCGACGAGGACGCCTTCGATGCGGACGCCGCCCTCGGCCGGATGGAAGCGCACCGGCATTCCCGTGCGCATGCGCTCGATAGCCAGGTCGGCGCGCACGCCGATCACCGAGTCGTGCGGCCCGGTCATGCCGGCGTCCGTGATCGCCGCCGTGCCACCCGGCTGGACTCGCGCATCGTTCGTCTGCACGTGCGTGTGCGTGCCGATGACTGCAGTGACGCGGCCGTCCAGGTGGCGGGCGAGCGCCACCTTCTCGCTCGTCGCCTCGGCGTGGAAGTCGATGATGACGACCTTGGCCCGGCTCCCCGCCTCCTCGACGAGGTCGTCGACGACGACGAACGGGTGGACAGCGACGTCGAGGAAGAGCGCGCCCTGAAGGTTGATCACGGCGACCGGAGTCCCGTCCGCCGCTTCGGCGACGGCGAGTCCGGTCCCTGGGCCCCGCAGGTTGGCGGGGCGGATCACCCGGGCGTTCTGCGCAAGGACGGGCACGAGGTCGCGCTGTCTCCAGACGTGGTTTCCGAGCGTGATCACGTCGGCGCCCGAGGCCAAAAGCTTCTCCGCGAGCTTCGCCGTGAGCCCCGTCCCGTCGGCGGCGTTCTCACCGTTGACGATGCAGAAGCCTGCGCCGAGCTCATCCTTGAGGCCGGTAAGGCGAGCCTCTATCGCGCGTCGGCCGGGTGGGCCGAACACGTCTCCAATGAAGAGGATCCTCAGCGCGGCCCTGGCCGTGGTTCTAGGGCGACGCGAGCCCGCTGGCTGCGCGCACTTCGATGTGGACGTGCTGGCCTCTGTCCTGGGTGACTCGGGCGAGCGCCGCCCGCTCGACCTGCGAGAGGTCGATGATGCCTCCGATCTTCGTGCGGCCGGCCGACACGGTCGAGCCAACCGTCAGCGCCGGGTCGGGCTTGAGGTTCTCGAGCGTCACGACCACGCCCGGGCTGCCGGAGGGCTGAATGTCGATGCGCACGCCGTAGGCCTTTCCGTTCACGATCATGTCCGAGATCGCCATCACGCTTCCGTCCACGGGCGCATACACATCGGTGTCCACGGGCGCCCCGATGTCGAGCCCGCCTGTCTGGGGCCCAACACCGCCCCCGAGCTGGTAGTAGCTGATGGCCGAGCCGCTGTCTCCGAACAGACGGTGGAAGAGCCGCTTCACGAGGCCCGCGTTTGCTTGCGATCCCACCGGTTGCAGCGGAAGGACGTCGGTGCCGGAGGCGTGGTAACCGATCGCGGTGACCCGAGTTTGGTTAATCGGCATCTGAATCCGCAGCGTGTCCTGCAGGGCGACAACCTGGGCTCGCGGAGGCCCGGCGGGCAAGAGCCGGTCCGCGGGTGCAGGCCCGCGTGTCACGCGCGCGGCGACGCCGCCCGTGCCGAAGGCCGTGAGGAGCAGGAGGACGAGCGAGACGCAGGCGGCGACGAGCAAAGCTGCCGACCGCCGCGCACTGCGCACCCTCGCGCGCGTCTCCTCTCGTTCCGCTGCACGATAGGCGAGCCCCTGGGCTTCGGGCCGAGCCATCCGCGCCACCGTAACGGAGGTGCCCTGTCCTTTCAAATGCGTAGCGACCTCAGGCGCGAGCGCAAGCGCGCCGTCCGTCCCGAAGGACCAGTCCCAGGCAGGTGGCCGCAACGGGACGACGTAGCCTCCCTTTGCGGGCGTTTCCCATTCGTAATCGTAGGGCCTGGGCGCGGGGGTCATAATCCGCGGCGTGCTGGCTGAGCTTGCCAGGGGCGGCGGACGCTGACCGCCGTGCTTCTGAGCGTCCGCGGCGTCGCCCGCCGCTACGGGCGCGTCGTCGCGCTCGCGCCGACGACCCTGGAGGTCCACGCCGGTGAGGCGGTCGCCCTGATCGGGCCGAACGGGGCGGGGAAGTCCACGCTGCTCGCGATCCTCGCCGGCGCGCTCGAGCCGAGCGAGGGCGACGTGGCCGCGGGCGATCACGAGAGCCCGCAGGTCGGCTGGGTTCCGCAGCGACCCGCCCATTACGCGAGGCTGACGCCGCGAGAGAACCTCGAGCTCTTCGCCCGCCTGGAGAACGTCGACGACCCGGCCGAGCGGGCCGACCGTTTCATCCGCGCTCTCGAGCTGCCCGACGACGGCCGCCTGACAGCTCACCTCTCCGCGGGAAACCAGCAGCGCCTCAACCTCGCCATCGCTCTCCTCTCGCGGCCTGACGTTCTCCTCCTCGACGAACCGACAGCATCCCTCGATCCACGACAGAGGCGCCGGCTCTGGAAGGTGGCGAGCCAAGTGCGGGAGCGAGACGGGGCAGTGGTGTTCGCCACGCAGAACCTCGAGGAGCTCGAGCAGTTCGCCACGCGTGTTGTGGTCCTCCTCGACGGCGCCGTCGTCTTCGAAGGCTCGCTCGAGGACTTTCGCCACGCGCCCGAGGCGGATGTGTTTGCGTGAGGCAGATCTGGCTGCTGCTAGCGAAGGACCTCAGGATTCTCGCTCGCTCACCCGCCCTCCTGGCGGCGCTCATCCTCTACCCGCTCGTTTTTGCCGTTCTCGTCGGGTTGGTCGTCCGCTACGCGAGCGACCGGCCGCGCGTCGCGTTCGTCGACCTCGACCGCCTACCGGAGACGCTGACAGTGGGCGGACAGCGTTTCAACGTCCCGCGCGTGATCTCCGAGGTGCAGGGCTCCGTCGACCTCGTTCCGATGGACGAAGAGGAAGCCGCCCGGCAGGTCGCGACGGGCGGGATCGTGGCCGAGATCGTCGTTCCCCCGGGATTCGCCTCGAAGCTGCGGGGCATGGTCGAGAGCCCGAAGCTGGTCCTGAAGACCGCGCGCGGCGGCCTCTCAGGCCGGGTCGAGCAACAGACCCAAGCTCTCGTCTACGCGCTCAACCAGAGACTTCAGACCGCGTACATCAAGGCCAACCTCGAGTACGTAAACCTCATCGTGGAAGGCGGACAGGGGAGCTTCCTCGGGAACGAGTTCGACATCGTCGGGCTCGACCGAGCGGCGGAGATGCTCGACGAGATCGAGCGCACCTCGGACGACCCGGAGATTGTCGAGCGGGCCCGCGAGCTCGGTACCTTCGTCCGGGAGGCGCGGCTCGCTCTCGGCGCGTCCGACCAGTCGCTTCGCGCCACCGCCAACCCGATCGAGCTGGAGATCGACACGAAGGCCGGGCGGACCTGGCTCCTCTCGGCCCAGCTGCAGGCCTATGCGCTCGGGCTGACGCTCGCGTTCATCTGCGTGCTGCTGGCGGCGGCCGCGTTGGCCGCGGAGCGGGACGAGAACGTGATCGGGCGTCTCTTGCGCGGCCTGATCCGCCTGGTCGACCTCGTCCTGGTCAAAGTGCTCCTGGCAGCTCTCGTCGCCGTTGGCCTGGGCTTTGCGATCGCCCTCCTGTTCGGGGCACTTGCCGAGATCCTCGCCGTCTCGGGGGGCGAGCCCTGGCAACGTCTGCCGCTGCTCGTCGTCGGCTTGGCACTGGCCGGCGCTGCCTTCGGCGCCTTCGGCGCGCTCATCGGCGCGCTTTCACGCGACTCGCGCACAGCCGTGCTCGTGGCTTTCCTGGCCACTCTTCCGCTCGTGCTCGTCGGGCTCGTTCCCGAGGGCGCCGCCCGGGCCGCCTGGTGGGCCGCCCGATCGTTCCCGTTCAGCCACTCCGTGGACTTCTTCCAGGCCGCGCTGTACGACACGAACCCGTGGGGCACGCTGGCGCGCGAGGCCGCGTGGCTCCTCGGACTCGGACTGGCGTTCGGCGCGGCGGCCCGTCTCGCCGTGCGAAGATTGCTGGCGTGATGGGCGTCTTTCCGGTGACTCGTTTGCGGCGCTTTCGTCGTACAGCTGCACTGCGCGATCTCGTGCGCGAGACCCGCGTCGACGTCCGCGACCTCGTCTTTCCGCTCTTCGCTTGCCCTGGCACGGGCGTGGAGCGCCCGCTCGAGGGCCTCGAAGAGATCGCCCAGCGCTCCATCGACCGGCTCTGCGCCGAAGCGGAGGAAGTTCACGCGCTCGGCGTCGGTGCCGTCCTCCTCTTCGGCATCCCGGAGGAGAAGGACGAAGCCGCCACCGGCGCGTACGATGACCACGGCATCGTCCAGCAGGCGCTGCGCGCCCTGCGCGAGCGGGTGCCCGAGCTCGTGCTCCTCACCGATGTCTGCCTCTGCGAGTACACGTCCCACGGCCACTGCGGCGTGGTCGACGAGCGGGAGGTCGTCAACGACCTTTCGCTCGAGCTGCTCGCCCGGACGGCCGTCAGCCACGCCGAGGCCGGAGCGGATGCCGTGTGCCCGAGCGACATGATGGACGGGCGCGTCGGTGCGATCCGTGGCGCGCTCGACAGCGAGGGCTTCGAGCAGGTTCCGATCGTTTCCTACGCCGCGAAGTACGCCTCCGCCTTCTATGGACCGTTCCGCGAGGCGGCCGACTCCGCTCCGGCCTTCGGGGACCGGCGGGGCTACCAGTTGGATCCGGGCAATGCGCGGGAGGCCCTGCGCGAGTGCGAGCTCGACCTGGCGGAAGGAGCCGACGCGCTCATGATCAAGCCGGCGCTGCCCTCGCTGGACGTGCTCGCCGCGGCGCGGGCGCGCTTCGACGTTCCGATCTTCGCCTACAACGTCAGCGGCGAGTACGCGATGGTGAAGGCCGCCGCCGCGCGTGGCTGGCTCGACGAGCGCCAGGCCGCGCTCGAGAGCCTGACGGCCATCAAGCGCGCCGGCGCCGACGTGATCGTCACCTACTGGGCGAAGGAAGCAGCGCGGTGGCTGTAGCCACCTCGCGCGGTCCGTCCGGTCTCGTTGCCGGAGCGCGCGCGCCGAAAAGCGAGCAGGGCAAGGACGCAGGGAGCCTTCATGCTTGATCGCATGGGGGCGACCGAGGACGCAGCTCTGCGAAGCTTTGCAGGCGCCGCGAGCCCGGCGGACGAGGCCGGGCGGGCCGCCGTCTGGCGCCGCGCGCGGGCGGTCATCCCGGGCGGCGTCAACTCGCCCGTGCGCGCCTGGGGCTCGGTCGGCGGCGAACCATTCTTCGCGCGCCGGGGCGAAGGCGCGTATCTCGAGGACACCGACGGGAAGCGCTACGTGGACTGGGTGCAATCGTGGGGGCCCCTCGTCTTCGGGCACGCCGACCCGGAGGTGGTGGAGGCGGTGCAGGAGGCTGCCGCCGACGGGACCACCTTCGGCGCTCCTACGGAGCGAGAAGTCGAGCTGGCCGAGGAGATCTGCGCCGCCGTTCCGTCGGTGGAGAAGGTTCGGCTGGTCAGCTCGGGGACGGAAGCGGCAATGAGTGCGGTGCGGCTGGCCCGCGGCTTCACCGGCCGCGGTCGGATCCTCAAGTTCGCCGGCTGCTACCACGGCCACGCCGACACGCTGCTGATCGACACCGACGCGCTCGTCTGCCCCTTCAACGACGCAGATGCCGTGTCAGACGCTGTCGAGCGCCACGGCGAGCAGCTCGCCGGGATCGTCGTCGAGCCGGTGGCCGGGAACATGGGCGTCGTCCCACCAGCGCCGGGGTTCCTGGAAGCGCTGCGGGATCTCAGCGACGCATCCGGAGCCCTGCTCGTCTTCGACGAGGTGATCACGGGGTTCCGCGTCGCGCGCGGAGGAGCCCAGGAGCGCTACGGGGTCCGGCCCGACCTGACGGTGCTCGGAAAGATCGCCGGAGGAGGGCTGCCGCTCGCCGCCTTCGGCGGGCGCGCCGAGGTCATGGACGAGCTCGCGCCCGAGGGGCCGGTCTACCAGGCGGGCACGCTGTCGGGAAACCCGCTGGCCACTGCCGCGGCGCTGGCCGTTCTGCGACGCCTCCGGGACCCCGACGTCTACCGGCAGCTGGAGGAGACAGGCGCGGCGCTCGAGGCCGGGCTCCGGCACGAGGACGTGACCGTGCAGCGAATCGGGTCCATGCTGACTGTCTTCTTCCGGAGCGCACCCGTGCGAAACGTCGAGGACGCCAGGGCCGGCGACCTCGATCGCTACGGCGCCTTCTTCCGGCATCTCCTCGCCCATGGCATCTACGTCGCGCCTTCGCAGTTCGAGGCGTTCTTCGTCTCGACCGCTCACGGCCCGGGCGAGGTCGAGCGCACAGTCGAGGCGGCCCAGGAGTTCCTTGCAGGGTAAGAGGGCCGGCGTCGCCACCATTTGGGAGACGATCGCGCTGGAAGCGGAGCGTGAGAGCCCGCTCTGGGCCGCGGCCTTGCTGCCTGAGGTCGAGCGCGAGGAAGTTGCCGTCTTCTCACCGCTCGCCGAAGAGCGGTTCGCTCTGGGCATCGAGTCGATCTACGAGGGCTATCTCCTTCATTACGGCCGCCCGCGGCTCTTCTCACCGGACGACAGGGACGCGGCCATCCTCCTCGGGGACTACCTCTATGCCCACGGCCTCGTTCGCGTCACCGCGGCCGGGGACGTCGAAGCAGTCGAGCGGCTGGCCGAGCTCCTCTCTCTGTGCGCCCATCTGCGCGCCGAGGGCAGAGGAGAGGAGGACGGTGAGGCCTGGGCGGCGACCGTCGGCTCTCTCCCCGAGGCGCCGCCGGCGAATGAAGCCCGGAGGAGCGCGCTGGCGCTGCACGCGGGGCGGGTCGATTAGGCTAAGCCGCCGATGAGCGCTTTCGCGTTGCTCCTCGCCGCCGAGAAGACGCCCGCCCAGGAGGGCCGCGACGTGATCCTCTCGATGCTGGTGGTCGGACTGATCTTCCTCAGCGTCATCCTCCTCGGCCAGGCTGCCCGCTACTTCGAGCACAGGCGCCAGGCGCGGCGGGCCCAGCGACGCCCTTATTAGGAGGGTTTGGCGGAATGTCGCTCGTCGCCGGCGGCACAGATGATGTTTCGTCAAGCCCTCCTGAAGGCGCGGAGTTAGACTCGGTCCCGTGGCCCTGAGCGACCTGCGCTCCTGGATCGACCTGCTGCGCCGCGAGGGTGAGCTCGTCGAGGTCGAGGCCGAGGTCGACCCCTATCTCGAGATCACGGAGATCGTCGACCGCACGGTGAAGGCGGGCGGGCCGGCGCTCCTGTTCAGCAACGTCAAGGGTTCCGAGCACCCCGTTCTCATCAACCAATTCGGGACCGAGCGGCGCATGTCGCTCGCCTTCGACGAGCCGAGCCTGGACGCCGTCGGCGGGAAGCTCGAAGACGTCCTCGAGATGCAGCCTCCCCAGGGCCTCGTCGAGAAGGTGAAGGGCCTCGGCAAGCTCAAGCGCCTGGCCGACTCGATGCCCAAGACCGTCCGTTCCGGCGCCTGCCAGGAGCTCGTGCTGGAGCCCGACCTCGACGCCCTCCCGATCCAGCATTGCTGGCCGGGCGATCCGGCGCCCTTCATCACGCTTCCGGCGGTGATCACGCGCGACCCCCGCACCGGCACGCGCAACGTGGGCATGTACCGGATGCAGAAGATCGACGCGAAGACGACCTTCATGCACTGGCAGATCCACAAGGACGGTGCCGCCGACTGGCGCGGCATGAGCGACCGCCTCGAGGTGGCCGTCGCCCTAGGTTGCGACCCGGTTACGACCTATTCGGCAAGCGCGCCGCTCCCGAAGCACATCGACGAGTTCATGCTCGCAGGTTTCCTCCGCGGCGAGGCCGTCGAGCTCGTCAAATGCAAGACGGTCGACCTCGAGGTGCCCGCCGACGCCGAAATCGTGCTCGAGGGATTCATCGAGAAGGGCGAGCTCGGGACCGAAGGCCCCTTCGGCGACCACACGGGTTACTACTCGCCCGCGGAGCCGTTTCCGGTCTTCCACCTCACGCAGATGACGATGCGGCGAGACGCTATCTACCCGTCCATCGTCGTCGGCATTCCCCCGGCCGAGGACGCCTGGCTCGGCAAGGCGACCGAGCGCATCTTCCTTCCGGCGATCCGGATGACGGTCCCCGAGATCGTCGACTACGACCTCCCGGTTGCGGGTGCGTTCCACAACTGCGTCATCGTCTCGATCCGCAAGGCGTTCCCCGGACACGCGCAGAAGGTCATGCACGCGCTCTGGGGGCTCGGCATGCTCTCGCTCTCGAAGTCGATCGTGGTCGTCGACGCGCACGTGAACGTGCACGACTACGCCGACGTGTTCTTTCGCGTGACGGCGAACGTCGACCCGAAGCGGGACATCTTGATCAGCGAAGGCCCGCTCGACCATCTCGACCACGCGCCCGGGCGCCAGTTCTACGGCGGGAAGCTCGGCATCGACGCGACGCACAAGCTTCCTGAGGAGGACGCTCGGCCGTGGCCCGAGGAGATCGTCATGAGCGACGAGGTGCGCGAGCTCGTCTCGCGGCGCT
>JAIBJP010000088.1 GCA_020029625.1 Actinomycetota bacterium
CCGAACTCGGACACGGTCGCCATCGAGGCGAGCGAGCCCATGAGGCCGATGTTCGGGCCCTCCGGAGTCTCGATCGGGCACATGCGGCCGTAGTGGGTCGTGTGCACGTCGCGCACCTCGATCGGCGCGCGCTCGCGCGTGAGACCGCCGGCGCCGAGCGCCGAGAGCCGCCGCCGGTGCGTGAGCCCGGCGAGCGAGTTCGTCTGGTCCATGAACTGCGAGAGCTGCGAGGAGCCGAAGAACTCCTTCAGGGCGGCCACGACCGGACGGATGTTGATGATGGTCTGGGGCGTGATCGTGTCCACGTCCTCGGTCGTCATGCGCTCGCGCACGACGCGCTCCATGCGGTAGAGCCCGACCCGGAAGGCCTCCTGGATCAGCTCCCCAACGGTCCGCAGCCGGCGGTTCCCGAAGTGCTCGTACTCGTCGAGCTCGGCCCTGACCGGCTCGCGCGAAAGCGTGGCTGCGTCGGCGGCGTAGTCCTTCGTCTCGGGATCGACGCCGAGCTTCGTCGGCAAGTCGACGAGACGCTTCACGAGCGCGACGATGTCCTGCGTCGTGAGCACGCGAACGTCGTCGGGAACGTCGACCTCGAGACGCTGGTTCAGCTTGTAGCGGCCGACCTTGGTCAGGTCGTAGCGCTTGGGATCGAAGAAGAGCCCCCGCAGAAGGTTGCGGGCGTTCTCGAGCGTGGGCGGCTCGCCCGGGCGCTGCTTCTTGAAGACCTCGACGACAGCCTCTTCCTCACGCGTCGTCGTGTCCTTCTCGAGCGTGGCGGCGATGAACATCGAGTTGTCGAAGAGCTTGAGGATCGCTTCGTTGTCCGAGGTATCGAGCTTGTCCCCGGTGGACGGGTCCTCGGGGGGCAGGGCGCGCAGGAGCGTCGTGATCGGGAGCTTGCGCTTCCGGTCGATCCGGGCGTAGACGATGCCCTTCTTGTCGATCTCGAGCTCGAGCCACGAGCCACGGCTCGGCATCAGGTTGGCGATGAAGACCTGCTTCGTCGCGTCCTTTGGCTCCATCAGGTAGGCACCCGGGGAGCGGACGAGCTGCGTCACGATCACGCGCTCGGTCCCGTTGATGATGAAGGTGCCCCACTCGGTCATCATGGGGAAGTCGCCCATGAAGACGGTTTGCTCCCGGATCTCGCCCGTCTCCTTGTTGACGAAGCGGATGCTCATCGAGAGCGGCACCTGGAAGGTCAGATCCTTCTCGCGGCACTCCTTGATCGAGAACTGCGGCTCACCGAACCAGTAGTCGCCGAATTCCACGGCGAGGGTGCCGGTGTAGTCCTCGATGGGCGAAATGTCGTTGATCGTCTCCTGGAGGCCTTCCTCGATGAACCAGCTGAAGGAAGCCTTCTGGATGTCGATCAGGTTAGGGAGATCAAGAACGTGCTTGAGACGGGAAAAGCTCTTACGCGCGCGGCGCGGAGCGACCTTGTTGTTCAAGGAAGGAGGCCTCCTCTAGGCAGGGTGGAGCGTCAACTGGCAGGCGAAAACGGCAAACGGCGGCGCGACCCCTGAGAGTAGCAGAAAAGACGGTCTCCCCGCAAGGGGAAACCTGCGGGTAACCGCCTTTCGGAGTGTCAACTATAGCGCGTCAGATCGAAAAACGCGAGAGAGGCGCCGAAGCGCCTCTCTCGGTCGACGAACGCCTGCGTCCGGTTACAGCTTGATGAAGCGAACGAGCGCGCGGGCGAACGCGGCGACTTCGGTCTCATCGCCCTGGTCGTCCTCGCCGGCCTGGTCATCCTCACCGGCCGTGTCGTCGCTCTCGCACTCCTCCGCCTCGCCGGCCTGGTCGTCAGTGCCGTCGTCAGCAGGATCGTCCGCAGCGGGCTCTTCCGTGCCCTCTTCGACGGTCGAGTCGTCCGTGCCCTCTTCGACGGTCGAGTCGTCCGTGCCCTCTTCGACGGCAGGATCCTCGGAGCCGTCTTCGGTGGGCTCGTCGCAGGACTGCACTTCGTCGTCAGCCAGCGCGGCCGCTACGTGGTCGCCGTGCGCAGCTGCGGAGACGCACATGCCGTGCGAGTTTCGCTTGTTGTCGTTCGTGCCGAACGCTTCGTCGAAGGACGAGAACTTACCGGGCTCCAGGCCGCCAGCATCGAGGTCATCCTTGTCCATCATCGACTCGACCATGAAGCACTGCCAGGCAGGGTTGAGATCCTCCAGGTTGAGCTCCTGGTCACCGTCGGCCTGATCCTCGGCCTCCGCGCTCTGATGCTTCTGCTTCTTCTCGTGCTTGGCCTTCGCCTTGTCGGCGTGACCCTTGCCGAGGCCGGCCCAGGCAGGCTTGCCGTGGCCGTTGCCTCCGCCACCGCCGGCCCAGGACGGCTTACCTTGTCCGTGACCGCCGGGGCCCTTGGCGAACGCGGCAGGCACGCAGAGCAGCGCCACCACGAGAGCCAGAACGATGGTCTTCAAACCGAGTTTCATAAAAGGGATGCCTCCAGGGAAAGAGTGTCCGTTACTCAGCTTGATGCCGCTTCCTCCGGAAACGTGCGCTTGCACACAGAAGATCAACAAATGGGGTGAGACGGCCCTCCCCCGATCGGGGAGGTTCACGGCCAGTCCAGCTCTCACGTACTTCTTAGGACGCGCTCATGCCCTTCTTAGGGGCCGGCCCGATCCTGGGCAGCGGTTCGCCAACGACAGAAGGGATCGACATGAACCGCGTCAGGAAGCTCGTCGTGGGCGTCGCCGCCCTCGCGACAGTCGCGCTCGGCGGCGCGACGGTCGCGAGCGCCGTCTCGAACGGCAACGGCGACGCCCAGCGAAGCGACGAGACCGCACTCACCGGCGACACGGCCACGAAGGTCAAGGACGCGGCCCTCGCCAAGACCGGCGGAGGCACCGTCGAGCGTGTCGAGACGGACGGCGACGGCCAGGCCGCCTATGAGGCGCACGTCCTCAAGTCGGACGGGACGCGCGTGACCGTCTACGTCAACAAGCAGTTCGAGGTGGTCGGGACCGAGTCCGGCCGCTAATCAAGACCCCCTCCCCGAGCAAAGGGGCCGCCCGCGCGGCCCCTTTTGCTTTCCTTGCCTACTTGAGTTCGACGGTCGCGCCTGCTTCCTCGAGTTGCGTCTTCGCCTGGTCGGCCTCCTCGCGCGTCACGCCCTCCTTCACGGCGCTGGGCGCTCCGTCCACGAGATCCTTGGCCTCCTTCAGCCCGAGATTGGTGAGCGCGCGGACGACCTTGATCACCTGGATCTTCTTGTCGCCGGCGCCGGTGAGCATGACGTCGAACGTCGACTGCTCCTCCGCCGCGCCCGCACCGTCGCCCGCGGCTACCGCACCGGGCGCCGCCACTGCGACGGGAGCCGCCGCGGTCACGCCCCACTCCTCCTCGAGCTGGTTCTTGAGCTCGACGAGCTCGAGCACGGTCATCTTCCCGAGCTGATCGACGATCTTCTTGGTGTCAGTTGCCATTCTCTTCTCCTTCTTGGGATTCCTCCGCGGAGCCCTCTGCTCCTGCGGCGTTCGCTTCCTCTGTTGGGGCCTCGGGCTTCGCGTCGGAGCCGCTTTCCTCTGACGCTTCTTCCGCCGGAGCTTCTGCAGCAGGTTCGTCTGCCGCCGCCGGGTCTTCCGGCGCCTCCGGCTCCGCCGTTCCGCCTTGCTCCTGCAGCTGGCTGATCCGGGCGTCGAGGACGCCCACGAGGTCACGCAGCGGCGCCGTGAAGAGCCCGACGATCGCGTTCAGCGGGCCGATCACCGCTCCGAGCACCTGGCTCTGGAGCACATCTGCGGGCGGCAGCGCCGCGAGCTTCTGAACCTCGTCGGCGCTAACCGGCTGACCCTGGAGGAGGCCGCCCTTGAGGCTCAGCACCTTCGTCTGACGGGCCGTGTCGTTGAGCGTCTTGGCAACCGCCACCATGTCTCCCTCGAGAACGAAGGCGATGGCCGTCGGACCTTCGAGCAGCTCCAACAGGCTGGGAACGCCGGCCTGCTCGGCGGCGCGCTTCGTGAGCGTGTTCTTGACGACGGAGAAGCGCGCGCCGTGCTTGAGCAGCTCCGTGCGCACTCCGTCGATCTCGCTCATCGTCAGGCCTCGGTAGTCCGCGACGATGAGCGTGTCGGATGCGCGCAGGCGCTCCACGAGCTCCGCGACGACCCGCTCCTTGTCTCTTTTCAGCAACGAATCACCTCCTAAAAACGGTCGCGCCCGCCGAGGGCGGGCACGAGCAGGCGATTCTCGCTCGGGCCGCCTCGGTTGGACTTCCGCCCCTTGCGGGGCCGCCAACTGTCTCTGGCGACGGGCGTTTCTGCCGACAGTCTAAGCCGCGGCTTCGGCCCCTTCCTGCTCCTCGGCGATGCCCTTGGTGCGCTGGGGATCGACGTGGATGCCGGGCCCCATCGAGCTCGTCAGCGTAATCGAGCGGATGTAGCGGCCCTTCGCCGCGGCCGGCTTGGCGCGGACGATCTCCTCGATGACGGTGGCGTAGTTCTCGAGCAGCTGGCGCTCGTCGAAGCTCTTCTTCCCGATCGCCAGGTGGACGTTGGCGCCGCGATCGGTGCGGTACTCGAGCTTGCCCGCCTTGGAGTCGCGGACGGCCTTCGCGACATCGAACGTGACTGTTCCCGCCTTCGGGTTCGGCATCTTGCCCCGGGGCCCGAGGATGCGGCCGAGCTTTCCGACCGTCCCCATCATGTCGGGCGTCGCCACCGCGACGTCGAAGTCGTCGAAGCCCTCCTCGATCTGCTTGGCGAGATCGGCCGAGCCGACGACGTCGGCACCGGCGTCCTGCGCTTCCTTGGCCTTCTCACCCTCCGCGAAGACGGCGACCCGCGTGTCCTTGCCGGTCCCGTGCGGGAGCATGAGCGTCCCGCGCAGCTGCTGCTCGGCATGGCGGACGTTGAGGCCCATGTTCATGTGCACCTCGACCGTCTCGTCGAACTTGGCCCCCTCCTGGTCCTTGAGGAGCTTGATCGCCTCGAGAGGCGAGTACGCGCGCTCGCGGTCGACGTTCGCGAGCGCCTGCCGGTAGCGCTTGCCGTGCTGGCTCATGCCGGCGTCTCCACGCCCATGCTCCGCGCAGTCCCCTCGATGATGCGCATCGCATGGTCGACGTCGCGCGCGTTGAGATCCTCGAGCTTCGTCTCGGCGATCTGGCGAACCTGATCCCGCGTCAGCCGACCGACCTTCTCACGGTTGGGCTCGCCGGAGCCTTTGGGGATCCCGAGCGCCTCCTTGATCAGCACAGCGGCCGGCGGCGTCTTCGTGATGAACGTGAAGGAGCGGTCTTCGTAGACGGTGATCTCGACCGGCGTGATGCGACCGCCGGCCTGCGCCGTCTGCGCGTTGAAGGCCTTGCAGAACTCCATGATGTTGACCCCGTGCTGGCCGAGCGCGGGGCCCACCGGAGGCGCAGGGTTCGCCTGCCCGCCGGGGATCTGGAGCTTGATGAGGGTGAGGACTTTCTTGGCCATAGCTACTAATCCAGTTTCTTGACCTGGTCGAAGGAGAGCTCCACCGGCACCTGGCGCTCGAAGATGTTCACCAGCACCTTCAGCTTCTGCTGGTCGCCGTTCACGTCCACGATCTCCCCATCGAAGTCGGACAGCGGCCCCGAGGTTACCTTGACTGACTCGCCGAGCTCGAAGTCGGCGAGCGCGCGCGGACGCTCCGCGCCGGCGGTGACCGTGTGGAGGATGCGGTCGACCTCGTTCTGCGAGAGCGGGACCGGCTTCGTTCCGGAGCCGACGAAGCCCGTCACGCCCGGCGTGTTCTTCACGACGGTCCACGCCTCGTCGGACATATCCATGTTCACCAACACGTAGCCGGGCAGGACACGCTTCTCCGTTTGCACCTTCTGGCCGTCCTTCGTCTCCACCACCTGCTCGGTCGGGACGATCACCCGGCGGAAGCGGGGCTGCTGGTTCATGGAGACGATCCGGTGCTCGAGATTGGCCTTGACCTTGTTCTCGTGCCCGGAATAGGTGTTGATGACGTACCAGCGGAACATGAATCGGCCAGCCGCTAGAGGTTCAGGAGGACGTCTTTGACGAAGCGCGCAAAGGCGAGGTCGGCGACCCAGAGGTAAGCGCCGACGACAGCGATGGCGATGATGACGACCACCGTCGCCGTGAAGAGCTGGCGCCGGTTGGGCCATTCGACCTTCTTCAGCTCGCCGATCGACTCGGCTGCGAAGCCGCGGATGCCGCCACGCCGCTCGCGGCGCGCGCCCGTCTGGCTCTTGGGCTGGCCGACCGGCTTGATCTCGCGGCGGCGCTGGCGGGCGCGCTCGGCGGCGGCCGGCTGCTGGAAGCCGGAGCGCTTGCGGCGTGTGCGCTGTGGGCGGGCCATGGTTACTTAACGGGTCTCCCTGTGGAGCGTTTGCGAACCGCACCAGCGGCAGTACTTCTTCGTCTCGAAACGGTCGGGCGTGTTCCGCTTCGACTTCTGCGTCTGGTAGTTCCGCCGCCTGCACTCCGTGCACGCAAGCGTGATTGCAACTCGTACTCCGGTAGCCAACTTCTTTTTCCTTTACTTACCCGTTTGAGGACGCCTGAAGGTAGCGGCGGGAGGACTCGAACCTCCGACACGCGGATTATGATTCCGCTGCTCTAACCAACTGAGCTACGCCGCCGCGCGCGGTCGGAGTGTAGCAAGGGCGCCGTTTACTTCCCCTCTTACTTCCCCTCCACGAGGGGGATTCCCTCCTCCTCCAGGTCGGCAACGCCTCCGTCGGCAACGTGGATGACGTCCTCGACTCCCGCGCGCTTGAGGAGCGAGGCCGCGATCGAGCTCCGGTTTCCGACCGAGCACGCGACAACGCATTCGCGTTCAGTCAGACGCAGCCTCGCCGGGGCACCGTCCCGAAGGTGGTAGTACGGAATGTGGATCGAGCCCTCGACGTGGCCCTCCTCCCACTCGTCGTCCTCGCGCACGTCGAGAAGGGACACATCGTCACGGCGGATCCGCTCGGCTAACTCGTGGACGTCGATGGCCGGGGTGGAGGCTGTTTCCAGGCCCGCCTCGTGCCACGCGGCGACGCCGCCGGCGAGGATCCCGGGCAGGCTGCGAAAGCCGACCGCCTCCAGCAGCAGCCCCA
>JAIBJP010000119.1 GCA_020029625.1 Actinomycetota bacterium
GAGACCATCCGGGGTCTCGACGTCACGATCACGACTAGCGCCGACTCGGACGAGGAGGCTCTCGCGCTCCTGCGCGAGCTCGGCCTTCCATTCCGGACAGAGCAGTAAAGGAGTACGTGCATGGCGAAGAAAAGCCTGATCGCGAAAGCAGCGAGGCCGCAGAAGTTCAAGACGCGGCAATACACGCGCTGCAACCGCTGTGGCCGTCCGCGGGCTGTCTACCGTAAGTTCGGCCTCTGCCGCATCTGCCTACGCGACCTCGCGCACGAGGGCGTCATCCCCGGTATGACCAAGTCGAGCTGGTAGGAGGCGACATGCACACCGACCCAGTTGCCGACATGCTCGCCCGCATCAAGAACGCCAACAAGGCGCTCCACGAGAGCGCTGAGATGCCCGCGTCGCGGATGAAGGCAGAAATCGCCCGCCTCCTCAAGGAGGAGGGCTATATCAAGGACTACCGCGTCGAGAAGGGCGATTCGTTCGATACCCTCGTCGTCGAGCTCAAGTTCGGCCCGAAGCGAGAGCGGATCATCACCGATCTCAAGCGGATCTCGAAGCCGGGTCGCCGGGTGTATGCGCAGAAGGACCGCCTCCCGCGCGTCCTGGGCGGGATGGGGACGGCGATCATGTCCACCTCGAACGGTCTCGTCACGAGCCGGACGGCGCAGGAGCTCGGCGTCGGCGGCGAAGTGGTCTGTTTTATCTGGTGAAAAATCTGACGATTTTTCACCAAGGAGAAGCATTTGAGTCGAATCGGTAAAAGTCCAATTCCAGTCCCGGCGGGTGTCAGCGTGTCGATCTCGCCTGGACGCGTGATGGTGAACGGGCCGCTGGGCGAGCTTTCGCAGCAGGTGCCCGAGCGGATGAAGGTCGAGGAGGGCGATGGCCAGCTGGTCGTCACCAGGCCGACCGAGCGCGGGGAGGACCGGGCGCTGCACGGGCTGACGCGCAGTCTCGTCGCCAACATGGTCGAGGGCGTGACGAAGGGGTTCTCGAAGACGCTCGAGATCCAGGGTGTCGGCTATCGCGCGGCCTTGCGCGGCACCGACCTCGAGCTCAACGTCGGCTTTTCCCACTCGGTCGTGAAGAAGGCTCCGCAGGGGATCACCTTCGAGGTACCCGCCCCGAACCAGGTGATCGTCAAGGGCATCGACAAGCAGAAGGTCGGGCAGGTCGCCGCCGAGGTGCGCGCAGTCCGTCCGCCGGAGCCCTACAAGGGCAAGGGCATCCGCTACGAAGGCGAGTACGTGCGCCGGAAGGTCGGGAAGAGGGCGTAGCCGTGCCGGTATTGACCGTCAGCCAAGCCCGCGCGCGTCGCCACAGGCGCGTCCGCCGCAAGATCTTCGGCACGGCCGAGCGCCCACGCCTGGTCGTCTTCCGCTCCAACCAGGGCATCCAGGCCCAGCTCGTCGACGACGCGGAGGCCAAGACGCTCGCGTCGGCCGGCCACACGCAGCTGAAGAAGACGTTCAAAGGCACGAAGTCCGCGCAGGCGGCCGAAGTCGGCAAGCTGCTCGCCGCCAATGCGAAGAAGGCGGGCATCGAAACGGTGGTCTTCGACCGCGGCGGCTACCTGTTCCACGGGCGCGTCAAGGCGCTCGCCGATGCAGCCAGAGAGGAAGGACTGAGGTTTTGAGTTCTGTCGAACGGCAAGTCCAGCGCAATCTTGATTACGACGTGCGCGAGCTGAAGGAGCGGGTTGTCGAGATCAACCGCGTGGCGAAGGTCGTCAAGGGCGGCCGGCGCTTCTCCTTCACCGCGCTCGTGGTGATCGGCGACGAGGTCGATCGCGTCGGAGTCGGCTACGGGAAGGCTCGCGAGGTTCCGCTCGCGATCTCGAAGGCCGTGGACGACGCGAAGAAGAACCTCTTCCAGGTGCCGAAGAAGGGAACGACGATCACCCACGAGGTGCTGGGGCGAGCCGATGCGGCCCGCGTCCTGCTCCGCCCCGCGAGTGAAGGAACCGGGGTCATCGCAGGCGGTGGAGTAAGAGCCGTCCTCGAGCTGGCGGGAGTCCGCGACATCCTCGCCAAGAGCCTCGGCAACCCGAACCCAGTCAATCTGCTGAAGGCGACCGTCAACGGGCTCCGCAGCCTGCGCCGGCCCGAAGAGGTGGCGGCGAAGCGCGGGAAGGCGGTTCACGAGATTCTGTTCCCCAGACAGAAGAAGGACGAGCCGGAGGCCGCGGCCCCCGAGGAGGCCGCACCGGCTGTCCCCGAGGAAGCAAAAGATGACCAAGCTGAAGATCACCCAGACTCGTAGTCAAATCGGCGAGACCCAGAAGCACCGCGGAACCCTGCGGGCCCTCGGGCTGGGCAAGATCGGGCGCTCGGTCGAGCGGGAGGACACCCCGGAGACGCTCGGTATGCTGAGAAAAGTCGGCCACCTCGTCCGGGTCGACGGGGAGTAGTCGATGCCGCCGCAGGAAGAAGAGCTCACCCTTTCGAACCTGAAGCCCGCGCAGAAGCGCCGCGCGCGTAAGCGTGTCGGCCGCGGCCTGGGCTCGGGGAAGGGTCGCTACTCGGGTCGCGGGATCAAAGGCCAGAAGTCCCGTGCAGGATCCCACCAGATGCGCCCGGGCTTCGAGGGCGGCCAGATGCCGATCTACATGCGGCTCGGCAAGCAGCGCGGCCCCTACTCGAAGGACGCGATGCCGATGGGCCCGCACCGCACGTCGACCGTCCCGGTCAACGTCCGCGACCTCGAGCGCGTCTTCGACGACGGCTCGGAGGTCACGCTCGAAGCCCTGATCGACAAGGGCCTGATCAAG
>JAIBJP010000089.1 GCA_020029625.1 Actinomycetota bacterium
ACAGCCGGTCGGAACCGTGCAGGCCACGCTTCTTGACGGCGGCGAGACAGCGCTCGTCGCCTGGGTGATCGGCGTCGAGTGGCAGAAGCAGGGCCTCGCCTCGGAAGCTGCGCGGGCGCTCGTCGACTGGCTGCGAGCGCAAGGCGTCCACGAGTTGGTGGCGCGCATCCATCCCGCCCACGTGGCCTCGGGAGGCGTGGCGGCGAGCGCCGGGCTCGAGCCGACCGAGGAGGAAGTCGGCGGCGAACAGGTGTGGCGCTCGCCTTACAGCTAGCGCCGTCCGGCGGACTCGCTAGCTTCGAGCCAGGCGATGAGGCCTGTGGAGCTCCGGCTCCCGGGCCTCTTTTGGCGTTCAAGGGGAGGTTTCGAGTGAAGACGAGCGATCTCGTGATTGCGGCCAACACGGTCTGGGTCGTGTTCGCGGCCGTGCTGGTGATGTTCATGCAGGCCGGCTTCGCGTTCCTCGAGGCGGGGCTGACGAGGATGAAGAACGCCGCGCACATCGCGGGCAAGAACGTCCTCATCTTCGGCCTCTGCTCGCTCGTCTACTGGGCGGTCGGCTTCGGCCTCGCCTTCGGGGACGGCAACGCGATCCTCGGGACGAGCGGCTTCGCTCCCTCGGTCGACGCCCTCCTCGGAATCGCCCAGGCGCCGTACACCTTCTTCGCCTCCATCCCCGGCGCCAGTGCCTACTTCTTCGAGGTCGTCTTTGCGGGCGTCGCCGTGGCGATCGTCTGGGGCGCGATGGCCGAGCGCGCGAAGCTGTGGGTCTACTTCGTCTTCGGTGCCGCGTTCACGATCGTCTACTCGGTCGTCTCGCACTGGGTCTGGCACTCAGGGGGCTGGCTCTACTCCCTCGGCATGCAGGACTTCGCCGGCTCCACGGTCGTGCACCTGCAAGGAGCCCTGGCGGCGCTGGCCGGCGCGCTGCTCCTCGGTCCCCGCATCGGCCGCTTCGGAAAGGACGGCCGCGCGCACCCGATTCCCGGCCACAACATGCCGTACGCGGTGCTCGGGACGCTCATCCTCTGGTTCGGCTGGTTCGGCTTCAACCCCGGCTCGACGCTGGGGATCGTCTCGGGCGAGCGGCTCGGCTACTTCGGCTACGTCGCGCTGACGACGAACCTGGCCGCGGCTGCCGGCGCGCTCGGCGGCATCGGCACCGCCTGGCTCGTGCTCAAGAAGCCGGACATCGGGATGATGCTGAACGGCGTCATCGCCGCCCTGGTGGCCATCACGGCCGCCTCGGGCTTCGTCGCCCCCTGGGCGGCGATCGTGATCGGCGCGGTCGCCGGCGCGATCGCGGTCTACGGCGTCCTCTTCGTCGAGCGCCTGAAGATCGACGATCCCATCGGCGCCGTCGCCGTCCACGGCTTCTCAGGCGTCTGGGGCACGCTCGCCACGGGCATCTTCGCGGTGCCGGCGCTCGCGGCCAACCTCGCCACCGGGAGCGGCGGACTGCTGTACACCGGCAGCTTCCACCAGCTCGGCGTGCAGGCACTGGGAATCGCGGCCGTCGCAGCCTTCACCTTCACGGCGTCGTTCTCCATCCTCTGGACGATGAAGGCGCTCTTCGGCATCCGTGCCGAAGCCGAGCGCGAGACGGCGGGCCTGGACGTCTCCGAGCACGGACAGGCGGGCTACCCGGAGCTCTACCCACGCCTCTACGAGCTCCAGCGGGTGGAAGAGAGCCTGCGGGAGGCTGCTTAGGACGTCGAAGCGCGCTAGGCACCCGGCCCGCGTATCCTCGCCGGGGTGAGGGAGATCCTTGAGACCCTCGCGGGCTGGACCGCCGGGGGCCTGCGCGCCGCCACGGCGACGCTCGTCAAGACGGAGCGCTCCGCGCCCCGGGAGCCCGGCGCGGTGATGGCCGTCTCCGAGCGCGGGGACGTAGCCGGGTCGCTCACCGGGGGCTGCGTCGAGCCCGCCCTCTACGAGGAGGCGCGCGCTGTTCTCGCCGGCGAGCCGGCTCGCCTCGTCACGTACGGAATCGCGGACGAGGACGCGTTCGAGGTCGGCCTGCCCTGCGGTGGGACCGTCCACGTCTTCGTCGCCGAAGCCGACCGCGAGATCGTTCGCGAGCTGGCGGCGGCGGCTCGTCTCGAGGAGCCGGTCGCGCTCTCGCTGACGGTGTCGGGACCCCGGGCCGGCACACAGGAGCTCGTGACTCTCGACGGGCGTTCGGAGCCCGTGCTCGAGGGCGACGTCTTCTTCCTGCCGTTGCTCCCGCGGCGGCGCATGTACGTCTTCGGCGCCGTCGATCACGCCGCGGCCGTTGCCCGCGTCGGCGGTCTCCTCGGCTACCAGGTGACCGTCTGCGACGCGCGAGCGCGCTTTCTGACGCGCGAGCGCTTCCCCGAACCGGATGAGCTCGTCGTCGCCTGGCCTCACGAGTTCCTGCAGGAGGCATACGTGGACGAGCGCACGGCGATCTGTGTCCTCACACACGACCACAAGTTCGACGTGCCGCTCCTCCAGGCTGCGCTCGCGAGTCCGGCCGGCTACATCGGCGCGCTCGGAGGCAAGAAGACCAATGCGGATCGGGAGGAGCGTCTTCGCGCCGAAGGCGTCGGGGACGAGGAACTGGCGCGGATCCACGCGCCGATCGGCCTCGACATCGGCGCGCGAACACCGGAGGAGGTCGCGGTCGCCGTCGCGGCGCAGATCGTCGCGCTACGTCGGAGGGCTTAGGAGGGTTTGGCGGAACGTCGCTCGTCGCCGGGACGCGCTGGTCGTTCCGAGGCAAGGACGCAGGGAGCTCTCGTATCGACTTTAGATACGGGGGCGACCGAGGACGCGGCCTCGGGGCGAACGGCGCGCCTCCGGCGGCACAGATGATGTTTCGTCAAGCCCTCCTACTAGGGGCCCGGGGCGGCCGGTACTACGGTTGCGGCTCTCGTAGCACCACTCGCTTGGAGAGAAGCGAGCCCCACCCGGGCCCCTCTAAACCGTCGGCACCGCGCCAGAAAACTTAAGCGCGAGAGGCGTCGTGGCCCGAATCGGCGCCGGCCGGTCTTGCTGGGCGCAAGTCAAGTACGCTCGAGACGCCCTCGCAGGTTCTCCTAGAGAACGGCGGGGTATGAAACAACGGGAGCCACGCGCAGAGCGGGCGCCGCAGCCCCTCTCCCAACGCGTGGCTCCCGTCCACCTTTAGAGACGCAATGGAGGGGCTATTTCTTGCACCGCCTGGGGCACTTGCCGAGCTTCTGAGCCGCAGACGCGAACTGGTCTTAGAAGGACTTCGGCGATGGTCCGCGGATAGACAGATAGCGCCGCCCACGTTACGTACCCACGCCACGCGAATAATGGGAACGACGGGCGTCTCTATTACGACCGGCAACCCTGGCGCGCCGCGTTATCGGGCGGGGCGACCGCGCCCGCGTCGACGGCGAGCGCAGAAAGATCCCTGTTGTCCCCTAGACAGCCCACGCGAGGAAGTAGAGGATAGGCGCTTCGCCGACCGGGAGGAGAAGCCGATGGATGACCTCGTCATGCAGCGACGCGCCGAGCGCACGATCCACATGTGCCGCGGCTTCGACATCGAGCCCGACGCCCGGACCGTCGCCGAGATCATGCTCGACGATGACGTCACGGCGCACAAGTACGAGAACTTCTCGGCCGCCCGCACGATCGCCTTCGTCGAGTACGAGAAGGCGGCTGCCCGCGCGCTACGCCGACTCAGGCTCAATCGCAGGTCGGCCTAGAGCGCGACTAGGCGAGTAGCCCGAACCCGGGTGGGTCAGGCGGTTGGTCCTCCCCGGGATGCTCGCCCCCGTCGAGCCGAACGCGGTCGGCCGGGGTCGGAACGCCCGCGAAGCCCTCCAGGCGAAGGCGTACTCCGCGTCCCACCGTTCCCATTCCCGTTCGAGCCGCGCTACCTCCGCAGGCGAGGCCGCGTTAGAACCAGTAGTCCTCGACCTCTTGCGGATCCAGGTGGTTGCGGAGCCAGAGGCCGAGCAGGACGAGCGGCGCGCCCGGGAAAACCATCATCAGAACGAGCGGCACCCAGAGCAGGCTGTTGACGCCCGGCCCGAGGATCGCGAGCAGGGGCGGGAACGCGAGCAGCGCGAACGTCTCCTGGCGCGGCATGGCGAAGCCGGCGCCAAAATGGACGAGCATCCCCGCCATGAGCGCGAGGAGGATGAAGAGCCCGGGTACGTGCCGCTGCGTGTTCGCGAAGGCGTACACCCAGACGGTCATGAAGCCGAGGTAGGCGAGCGAGGCCTTGAAGTACGTCAGGCGCGTCGCCGGGGTCCGTTCGATGAACGTGGTCACGTCGTTGACTCGCTTTCTCGGCGTGACCGCCCCGCCGATTCGTCGGTGCTACAGCGCATAATGAGCCAGAGAGCGCCTCTAAGGCATCCCTCGTTCGTGGTGATGAAGGAAGCGACCTACTACGTGCAATTTTCGTCTCCGGTCGACGATCCGGAGCGGTGGCACACGATCGCGCGCGTGGAGGGGAAGGCCCTCGCGGAGGAGATGGTGCGGCTCGTCGAGGGCTCCTACGGGCGCGTGGCGGTCACGTACCACTACTCCGGGCGCGCTCTCTCGCGCTCGGCGCTCCGCAAGGCGAAGGCCCTCCAGCACGCCGACTGGGAGCTCGGCGTCGGCCATCACCGCGACTACGGGGACACGCTGCGCGAGAAGGCCGTGCGCAACTTGGGAACCGTCTCGAACTAAGTTCCGGGGCCGACGACATCGGCCATCACTTCTGACGGCTGCAAAGCGACGCCAGGCAGCGTCCTCGGTCGCCCGCGTATCTAATCCGATACGCGCGCTCCCTGTGTCCTCGCCTGGCGGGCTTTTCGCGCGCCAGAAGCGGGGCAACGTCGCCGGCCCCGGAACTAGGTATCCCTTGCACCCCCACGGTGCCGATAGGAGCCGTAGGCTCGATGACCCGGCGCCGGATCCTCATCACGGCCGCGCTCGTCCTCTACTGCGCGGCCCTCTCCTTCGCAGGCAGCGTCGTCGCGATGCGCGCCGCCGGCCCTGCGGTGACCACCTTCACGCTCGGGACCGTCGAGACTCGGGTCGGGCCGACAACTTCGGGCCGCTTCGACGTCTACGTGCCGATCGTCGACTGGGGAGTGCGCGCGCGTCCGTACGGGGCGCCGCTCGCGGTCGACCTCCAGTTTCGCTCTCTCGACCGCGATGCTGCGCTGGCCGCCGTCCGTTCGGGGCCCGCCGCCCAACGCAACGTCCGCCTGCTCGAGAACGAGCTCCGTGAGAGCGTCAATGCGGGCTTCCGGCGGGCGGCGCTGGCCGCGCTCGCCGGTGGAGCCCTGGGAGGCTTTCTCGCCGGTGCGATCGCTGTTGCCTTCGGCCGCCGACGGCGCTGGCTCCCTGTAGGCACGGGCACCGGGCTGGCGACCTCGGTCACCGCGGTCGTGCTCGCGGGGCTCGCGCTCGTCGCCGCCGACTGGAATGCGCTCCGCCAGCCGACCTTCTACGCGCACGGCTCGGAGCTGCCGCAGCTCCTCTCCTTCTCCGACCAGATCCTTACAGCCGGCGAGACATACACCGATTCCTACGATCGCGCCGTCGCGGGGCTGGAAAACCTCATCTCCGCCACGGAGCGGCCTCGCTCGGCTCCGGCGGTCAAGACTGTGCTGCTCGCGTCCGACCTCCACTCGAACGGCTATGTGCTGCCCGTGCTCTCACAGTACTCAGAGGGCAAGCCGGTCTTCTTCGTCGGAGACTTCGCCGAGCTTGGCACGAAGCTGGAGGAGGGCGTCGTCCCGGAGGTGGCCCGGCTAGGCGATCCGGTCGTCGCCGTCTCGGGAAATCACGACTCTGGGGCGCTCATGCAGGCGCTCGCGCGCGAGGGAGTGATCGTCCTTGGGCGCTCGAGCGGCGTCGTGGAGATCGACGGAATCGCCGTCGCCGGGTTCGAGGACCCGCTCCAGCGCGAGGGCGGCGTGGAGGGACACCTGCTCAAGCTGAGAACGGGGGCGAGGGTGACCGCGCGGGAGGAGCTGATCGCGTGGTTCGACGGCCTAGCTCGGCGACCTCAGATCGTCCTCGTCCACCAGCACGGGCTCGCCCACGCGCTGCTCGACCACGTCGCCGCGCAGAAGGGTGTCGCGTCGGTCCTCATCCTCACCGGGCACGATCACCGACAGCACATGGACCAGCGGGGCGACGACATCCTCGCGGACGGCGGGACGGTGGGGGCCGGTGGCCCATTCGCGATTGGGGAGTCGCCGGCGGGCTTCGCCCTGCTCCACCTGACCGCTACAAACCGGCTCCAGTCTGTCGACCTCGTGCAGGTCGAGCCGCTCTCGGGCGCGGGTAGCGCGCGCCGGGTCGTGTTCGACCCGGCCCGCTAGCTCTACCCAAAAGGAAGTGGGGCGGAATCACCGCATCGAGTCCGCCCCATTCGAGTCCTGGGTGTCGCTCCCGCCGCATCGGAGCTCCCAGGAATACCGCCTTTGACGCTGGGCTCAGTATCGTGGGGCGCACTCGCTTGATTCGTCCCGCTTTCGGTGGTTCACCTTCGGGGTTGACCCCATAGGCTTGCGGCCGTGGAAGTGCTCACTCCGCGGACGCTCGACGAAGCTCTGGCGCTGAAAGCTGGGCGCCCCGACGCGGTGCCCATCCAGGGCGGGACCGACGTGATGGTCGAGCTCAACTTCGACCGCGCGCGCCCGCAGGCCCTCCTGAACCTGAACGAGGTGGACGAGCTGCGGGGATGGTCCCGCGAGAACGGCTGGTTGCGGCTCGGTTCGGGGCTCACGTACGCGGAAGCGATGAGGTCGCCCTTGCGCGATTCATTGGCGGCGCTGGCGGAGGCCTCGCGCACCGTCGGCTCGCCGCAGATCCGCAACCGCGGGACGATCGGGGGGAATCTCGGGACCGCGTCGCCCGCGGGAGACGCCTTGCCGCCCTTGCTCGTCTACGGGGCCGAGGTCGTGTGCGCGAGCGTTCGGGGCATCCGGACGGTGCCTCTCGAACGGTTTTTGGTCGGGCCCAAGCAGAAC
>JAIBJP010000004.1 GCA_020029625.1 Actinomycetota bacterium
CGGGGCCGGCGGCGTCGATCCGAAGAGAAACTCCCCGAGCGGCGACCAGAGCGCGATCGGGATCGCGAACAGGGCGGCGACGAGGAAGCGGTTTCGCATGTCACGCACCATCGAGTCCATCGACATGCCCGCGTGGCCGCCGTGCCCGTGAGCGTCCTCGGCACGCTGTTCGCCCGCGTGGTCATGGGCAGGCGCAAGCGGCTCCTCGCCCGCGAGCGGATCGCAGATGTGGCCGGGAACTGAACGCCCCTTGCAGTGATAGCCGCACTCCTCGACCCAACGCGCCAGTTCCGCCACAGTCGTCACGCCGGGGTCAAAGGTGACGGTTGCGGTCTGAGCCGCCGGGTTTGCGTCGACGGCGAGAACACCCGGCCGGCGGCGCAGGGCCTCTTCGAGGACGAGGTGCTCGCTCCCCCGATAGATCCCGCCCGTGTGGAGAACCGTCGTCTCCGGAGCGTCCGTCCGCGTTTCCTCGTGAACGTGCGCCATTAGGTCGCGCGACCGGCCGGCGAGGACACCGGCTTGGCTACCGCGTCCTCGTGAAGCGCTCGACTGCGGCGAGGAGCTCGCGGCTCTTCGCCTTGGCGGCGTCCTCGTCGCCGGAGGCAAGCGCTCCCGCCACGCAGCTCTCGACGTGCTCGCCGAGGATCCTGAGCCCGACGGCGTCGAGGGCAGTCGTCGCCGCGCTGATCTGCGTGAGGATGTCGATGCAGTAGCGCTCGTCCGCGACCATCCGCTCGATGCCGCGTACCTGTCCCTCGATCCGGCGCAGCCGCTTCAGCAGGTCGTCCTTGCCCGCCAGATAGCCGTACTGCTGCGTCTCGAGAATCGGCTCCGCGTTCATGCCGGTTCCACCTCCAGTTTCGGTTGCGGTCTCCGTGGCGACTGGCCGCCGTCGCCCTCGCGCCGGCTCGAGAAGCGGCGCAGCCTGAGCGAGTTCGAGACCACGAAGAGGCTCGAGACCGCCATGGCAGCCGCAGCGATGATGGGGTTCAGGAGCCCGACAACGGCGAGTGGGATGGCGGCGTCGTTGTAAGCGAAGGCCCAGAAGAGGTTGCCCTTGATCGTCCCCAGCACTTTGCGGGAAAGGCGAATCGCGTCCGCGGCCGCGCGCAGGTCACCGGAGACGAGCGTCAAGTCGCTCGCCTCGATGGCGACGTCCGTGCCCGTTCCGATCGCGAGCCCGAGGTCGGCCTGGGCGAGCGCGGGCGCGTCGTTGACGCCGTCGCCGACCATCGCGACCGCCTCGCCCGCTTCCTGCAGGCGCCGGATCTCGGCCTCCTTCTCGTGCGGGAGCACGTTCGCGAGCACTCGTTCGATCCCCACCTGAGCGGCGACGGCGCGCCCCGTCGCCTCGTTGTCGCCGGTGAGGAGAACTGGGGTCAGGCCGAGGCTGCGGAGCTCGGCAACCGCCTCGGCGCTCGTCGGCTTGATCCGATCGGCGACCGCGAGGAGCCCGCGCGTCTCTCCGTCCCAGGCGACCGCGACCACGGTCTTGCCCTCGCGCTCGGCCTCCGCCCGGGCTGTGACGAGCCCCTCGGAGAACTCGAGACCCCAGTCGGCGAGGAAGCTCGGCCGGCCGACGAGGACAGCATGCCCGTTCACGACCGCCTCGATCCCGAGCCCCGCCCGATTCGTGAAGCTCTCGGTCAGGGGAAGCTGACCCAGATCCTCCCGCGCCCGCTGGGCGATCGCGCGGGCGATCGGGTGCTCGCTCGCGTCCTCGGCCGCCCCGGCGAGGCGCAGAATCTCCGCCGGCTCGACCCCCGGAGCCGGGATAACGTCGGCGACCGACATGCGCCCCTCCGTCACCGTGCCGGTCTTGTCGAGGACGATCGTCGTCACCCGGCGCGTCTGCTCGAGGATCTCCGGGCCCTTGATCAGGATGCCGAGCTGGGCGCCGCGCCCGGTGCCGACCATGAGCGCAGTCGGCGTCGCGAGCCCGAGCGCGCAGGGGCAGGCAATGATGAGGACGGCGACCGCCGCCGTGAAGGCCGCGGCCGGGTCGCCGCTCACGAGGAGCCAGGCGACGAGAGTCGCGAGCGAGATCCCCATCACGACCGGGACGAAGACGGCGGAGACGCGGTCGGCGAGTCGCTGGATCGGGGCCTTCCCCGCCTGTGCCTCGGCGACGAGCCGGGCGATCTGAGCCAAGGCGGTCTCGCCGCCCACCCTCGTCGCGCGCACGAGGAGACGGCCGGACGTGTTGATCGTCGCGCCCGCGACCTCGGCGCCCGGCCCGACCTCGACGGGAACGGACTCACCGGTCAGCATCGACTGGTCGACCGCGGCGAAACCCTCCTCGACGACGCCGTCGGTCGCGATCTTCTCGCCGGGCCGGACGACGAAGCGGTCGCCGACGGCGAGCTCGTCGAAGGGGACGACGACCTCGCGCCCGTCGCGCAACACACGGGCCTCTTTCGCGCCAAGCTCGAGCAGGGCGCGAATTGCGGCGCCCGACCGCCGCCGAGCGCGGACCTCGAAGAAGCGGCCAAGGAGGATCAGCGTCGTGATGACGGCCGCCACCTCGAAGTAGGTGTGGCCGTCCTCGAGAGCCGCGAGAGCGACGAGCGACCAGCCCCAAGCCGCGAGGGTACCGATCGAGATGAGCGTGTCCATCGTCGCCGTCGCGTGCCGCGCGTTCACGAGCGCGGCGCGGTGGAAGCGGAAGCCGGAGACAAACACGACCGGGGTCGCGAGGGCGAAGGCGACCCACTCCCAGCCTCCGAACTGCAATGGCGGGATCATCGCAATCGCCGTCAGGGGCACGGTCAGAGCGGCTGCGAGGAGAAGCGAGTGGCGCAGCGAGCGCGTCGAGTCACCGGTCGCCTCCCCGTCGCGCGAGGCGGCGCGGTATCCGGCCGCCTCCACGGCGCCCACGAGCTCCTCGACCGTGACGCGCGCGGGGTCGTAGCTGACCGCGGCGGCGTCGGTCGCGTAGTTGACCGTCGCCTTCACGCTTTCGAGCTTGTTCAGCTTCTTCTCGATCCGGACCGCGCAGGAGGCGCAGGTCATCCCTTCGATGCGAAGCTCCGTCCTGGTCGGGCTCTCAAGGGTCGCCATCGACGACCTCGTAACCGGCTTCGTCGATCGCCGCCCGCAGCTCACCATCCGAGAAGCTTTCTCCGCGGACGGTCACGAGCTTCGTTTCCAGATCGGCCGATACGGACTCGACGCCGGCAACCCGCGAGACCTCGCCTTCAATAGCCGCCGTGCAATGCGCGCAGCTCATGCCGGGCACCCGATAGGACAGTGTCTTAGCCATGCCACGTCCAGTATACCCTAGAGGGGTAGGGTAAGTAGGAGTTTTTGCCCCACTCGCTCAGCTCTGCAAGGCCACGCCCACGTCGTGCACGAGATTGGCGGGGGTCAGGTCGATTCCAGGATGGAGGCTCGCGACCCACTCGCCGCTCCGGTCGTACACATGGACCGAGGCGGAATGCGTGTCTGCGTCGCCCGAGTCGAGCGCAGAGAGCACGCCGAACCTCCGCCAAACGGGACGGAGCTCCGGCTCCGAGCCGACGAGGTAGCGGAGCTTTCCCTCGGCGTGCTGCGCGCGCAGGAGGGCGCGCACGTGTGCCGGAGTGTCATCCGTGGGATGTGTCGAGATCGCGATCGCCACGACCTGGTTTCGCTGCTCGCCTGTCAGGCGCTCGATCGCACGCGCAACCTGCGAGGCGATGATCGGGCACGCCTCCTTACACCTGCTCTCGAGGAAGGTGAGCAGGACGACTTTGCCCTCGAGGTCTTCGCGTGAGACTCGGACGCCCGTGTAGTCGCGGAGCTCGAACTGGCCCAGCATGATTCCGGGGGGCGGCGGGCTACCGCGGTAGCTGGCTCTGTCGTCCTTACCTGCGGTCAGGGAGACCACGGCGACAAAGGTGGCCGCGGCCACGGCGAGGGCGACAACGGCGCCGGCCACCCGCGCTTTCGCTCTCATTCCTCTCCCGTCAGTGGCCTGCGATGGCACTGGCGATGCCAGCCTCGAGCTCCTCGGGTGAGATTTCACCGACCGCATGGTCGACTACACGCCCGCGCGCGTCGAGGTAATAGGTTTCGGGGAGCCCGGTGAGGCCGTAGTTCGCGTACGTCGATGAGCCGCCGTCGCGTACGGAGACGTAGTTGGTCTTGTAACGCTCCAGGAAGCTGCGCGCGTCGCCCTTGAGGTCCTGCACGTCGACTCCGAGGAAGACGACCTCGCCGGCGTGGCGCTGTGCGGAGGCGACGAGGCGGGGTGCCTCAGCCTTACAGGGCACGCACCAAGAGGCCCAGAAGTTCATGACCACCGGGTAGCCGCGAAGCTCGCTCAGCGAGACTCGGTCGTCTGCGAGCGCGCCGCGAAGCTTGGCAGGCCACGTCTCCGCATGGGGCCAGAGAACAGAAAGGTCGAAGTCCGGCGCAAGCGGTGTGTTTCCGGCTTTGACCTCGGAGACCAGGTGCGGTCCCGCTTCCTTGGCCAGCGTGCGCAAAACCAGGAGCCCGAGGAGAAGCGCCACCATCGAGACCGCGCCCGCCTGCAACAGAAAGCGAACCGGCGACCGACGGCCGGAGCCCTCGGGGCCCGCCTCACCGCTCATTGCTCTTGTCCCCGCGACCCGAATCGCGATGGGAACGCATCATCCACCACATGCCCACGCCCATGACGAGCGGGCAGACGAGTGCGACCAGAAGGATTGGAAAGAAGTCCATCGCACGCCCTCCTAACCGACCGGTTGCCAGCTCTGGCCGCGGTCGCTCGTGCGGTAGAGCATGCGGTCGAAGCCGACCGCGTAGCCGACGCCGGCGTCGCTCGGCGACCAGGCGATCGGGCCGACTCCCTGCTCGAGGGCGAATACCTGACGCCACTTGCTTCCGCTGTCGCTCGAAAGGAGGATCCCCGGGCCGCCGGCGACGATCGTGTTCGGATCGGCCGGGTTGATCGCCAGCCCCATGACCGCGGCTTGGGCGACAGGGCGCCAGGTCTTGCCGCTGTCGTCACTCGCAACCAGACCCTGCTGCATGTCGCCGGCGAGGATGCGCCCGTCCCTGGTGACTGCGAGCGCCATTACCGCGCCGCCGACGTCACTCGAAACGAGCCCGAAGCGCTGCCCGCCGTCGTCGGAGCGATACAGTCCTTGCCCCGCGACGGCCACGTACAGGGTCCGCGGGTCACGTGGATCGACGGCGAAGCCGTGGAGGTCGAGGCTCGGCAGGCCCTCCGGCCGGACCTCCGCCCAGTTGGCGCCGCCGTCCGTGCTCTTGGCGAAGACGTTATGGCCCGCCGTCCAGACCGTTTCGCCACCACCACCAGCGAGGTTCATTGCGTCCTGGCCGACGAGTGCCGCCTTCCTCCAGCTTCGGCCGCCGTCTCGAGACTCGTAGAGCCCGGCGTGCGTACCGAGCAGGATGTGGTTTGCGTCACTGGGGGCGACGAGGAGCGAGTGGTAGTCCGGCGTATCCGGCAAGCCCGTCGAGGCGGCCGGGCCCTCGCCGCCGCTCTGGGCTTGGTTCTTCGCGGCGAGAAACGCTCCCGTCGCTATTCCCGCAACGAGGAGTCCCGTGACGAGTAGCCCGAGCCACCGCGGAAAGCGTCTCGGTTCAACCTTCTTCTTCGGCGCCTGAATCGGCCGCTTGGACGGCGGTTTGCGCTTGGACTTCGACTTCGTCGCCACAGATCGCCTCCTCGTTGAATGAGCGTACGGGCCACACGAGCCAGCGGTCCTTCACGCTGGCGTTCAGGGCCGACTCAGGTCAGAAAGCGCTGCAGCAGTGCCGGCGAAGGGCCGCGTGAGCGCGGGCGAACGGCGGCGACCGCGGATCCGGCCGCAAGAAGCGAGAGCGCCATGAGCGACCAGACCTGGATCAGCGCCGGAAGCGAGGGGACCGCCCCCAGCGCCCGCTCAAGCGCCTGCATCGGATGGTCGCTCAGACAGGCGCAGGCGAAGCCGAGGAGTGCCAAGCAGACGACCGCAAGCAGGACGAACGCCACGAGCGGCATCCGTCCCCGAAGCGTCTGCAAGGCCATCGCTGCCCAGGATACCCAGGCCCGCAGGAAGGTCGCAGCAACGCATCAATGGCCGTTAGGATGAAGCGGTGGCTGCTGACCGCTGGGAGCTGCTCTGTATCGACCTCGAGGTCGCCGAGCGCCTACGTGGGCGCCGGCTCTCCGTCAGCCGGGCGGAAAGGGCGGCCGGGCGCGCGCGTGGGCTCGCCGATCCCACCCGCCTGTTGCTGGCGGCGGCACTCAGCGAGGCCGGCGAGCTCTGCGTCTGCGACCTCGCATGGATCGCCGAGCGCTCCCAAAACCTCGTCTCCCACCACTTGCGAGCACTCAAGGCGGCGGGCCTAGTCTGCTCCCGTCGCGAGGGAAAGATGGTCATGTACTCGCTGGCGGAGGGCGCCGCCGCAGTCGTGGCTGCTGTGCTCGATCCGGTGGAGGTGGAGACGACGTGAGCACGCCCGACTTGACCGCCATTCAGCCGGGGCAGCGGCTCGAGCCGCCCGCTCGAAGCGAGCAGTGGCTCCGCGCGGCGCGGCGGGCACGCCTACTCTCGTGGCTGTCGCTTGCTTGGATGGGCGCCGAAGGCGGGATCGCGGTCGCGGCCGGGATTATGGCTGGTTCGATCGCTCTGATCGGTTTCGGGATCGACTCGGCGATCGAGGGTTTGGCGAGCGTCGTTATCGTCTGGCGGTTCACCGGCTCGCGCCTGCTCTCGCACGCGGCAGAGATACGCGCGCAGAAGCTCGTCGCAATCCAGTTCTTCCTTCTCGCTCCCTATGTGACAGTCGAGGCGATCCACAGGCTCGTAACCGCCGAGCAGCCTGAGACGAGCTGGCTGGGCATCGGCCTGACGGCCTCCAGCCTCGTCGGAATGCCGATCCTCGGAATCGCCAAGCGCCGGTTGGCCGACAAGCTCGGCTCCGTCGCAACACGTGGAGAGGGAACGCAGAATCTGCTCTGTGCCTACCTTGCAGGCGCCGTCCTCGTCGGCCTGCTCGGAAACACGTTCCTCGGGCTCTGGTGGCTCGACCCGGTCGCCGCGCTCGCGATCGCGGCCGTCGCCGTGAAGGAAGGCCGGGAGAGCTGGCGCGGCGAGGGCTGCTGCTCGACCTGCTGACGCTGCACGTGAACGTGGCCGCCTCGTCGCGGCCCACGCCTCCTGGATGTTGTCTTCCTTGTCAACAGTATTTGACATCACCGAAACAACACCAGAGCGGATTCTGGCAGCCGATACAACACCAAAACCGGCTCGGTTGAGCCAGTATCGGCTCAGCCAAAGGTTTCTCTACATGCCCATGGCGTGAAAGCCCGAGTCGACGTAGAGCGTCGTGGCCGTCACGTTCTGCGCGGCGTCGGAGAGGAGGAAGGCCGCGGCGGCGCCGACGTCCTCCGCCGAGATCGGACGGTGCAGCGGCGCGCGCTCTTCGACGATCGCCTCCATGGTCGGAAAGCCGGCGATCGAGCGGGCAGCGAGTGTCCGCACCGGCCCTGCGGAGACTGCGTTCACCCGGATGTTCTTCTGACCGAGGTCCCAGGCCAGGTAGCGCACGGAGGCGTCGAGCGCGGCCTTGGCCACTCCCATGACGTTGTAGTGCGGCACCGCGCGCTCGCCGCCGAGGTAGGTCATGGTCAGGATCGACCCGCCACCCGCGGCCTCCATCAGCGGCTCGGCAGCCCGCGCCGCCGAGAGGAGCGAATAGGCGGAGACGTCGAGCGCCAGCCAGAAACGGTCGCGCGGAGTGTCTGTGAAGCGCCCTTCCAGGTCACGTGCGTCGGCGAAGGCGACAGAATGGACGAGCAGGTCGAGCTCGCCGCCGAACGCTTCCCCCACTTCGGAGAAAACCCGCTCGACACCCTCGTCGGAGCGGACGTCGCACTCGGTCAGCAGCGGGCTCGAGACCGACTCCGCCAGCTCCCTCACGCTTTTCTCGATCCGCCCGCCCTGGTAGGTGAACGCGAGCGTGGCTCCTCCTGCGGCGAGCTTCTGCGCGATCGCCCACGCGATCGAGCGGCGGTTCGCGACGCCGAGAACCAGGCCCCTTTTACCCGTGAAGTCGATCATGGCGGCGGGGAGTCTATTGTCGCCCCGTGCAGATCGCCGTGATCACAGGGGGATCGAGCGGGATCGGCGCGGCCCTGGCGCGCTTGCTCGCCGAACGTGGGTGGCGCTGTGTGCTCCTCGCGCGCGGGCGCGAGCAGCTCGAGCGCGTCGCGAAGGAGGTCGGCGGGGAGGCCGAGCCTTGCGACGTCGGCGACCGGACCCAGGTCGAAGAGGTTGTGGATCGGGTTGGCGAGCGGCATCCAGCCGTCCACCTCCTCGTCAACAACGCAGGCCTGACGAGACGCAAGGGCTTCCTCGAGCTTCCGCCCGAGCAGATCGAGGAAATGGTTCGCACGAACTACCTCGGCGGCGTCTGGTGCCTACTGGCGTTTCTCCCGCTCCTCGAAGCCGGTCGGCCGTCGGACATCGTCAATGTCGTGTCCGTGGCGGGGACGGTCGCCCACGGATCGTCAGGCCCGTACGCGGCGGCGAAGCACGCTCAGCTGGCGTTCTCGCGGGCGACCACGGTCGAGCTGGCACCGCGCGGGATTCGCGTCCACACGGTCAACCCTGGCCCCGTCGAGACGCCCGGCTTCCCCCAGCGCATGCTGCTCGAACGCCCCCTGGTGAGGAGGGTCGTGCTCACGCCCGAACGCGTCGCCGAGGCCGTACTGAGGTCGGTCGAGCACAACCGGGCCGAGGTGATAGTCCCGCGGTTCCTCCGCCTGGCCGGTGCCGTCCAGGCGCTCGCGCCGGCCAGCCTCGCTCGGCTCGTCAGTCGAGCAGGCGGGCGAGCCGGAGCGCTCCCAGACCGAGAGCGGCGCCCGCGATAGCGTCGAGCACGTAGTGGTTCGCCGTGCTGAAGACGACGAGAGCCACGAGCGGCGGGTAGGCAGGCGCAAGGGCACGGGCCACCGCTGACCCACTCGTCTCGGCGATTCCCGCGGCCGTCACCACCGCGTAGGTCACGTGGATGGAGGGCATGGCCGCGATCGGGTCGTACAGCTTCGAGATCAGGCCCGCGTCGAGGTCGACCCCGCTGACGTCCGCGATCGTGTCGACAAAGTGGTCGAGGGTCCTCGGGGGCGCGACTGGAAACAGGAGGAACACGGGCTGCGCGCCGACCGTGGCCAAGACGGCGCTGCGGCGCAGGCGATGGAAGTCCGGATGGCGGCGGTGGAAGAGACGCATCAGCCACCCGACGGTCAGACCCACGTTCAGGGTCACGTATGCCACGTTGAGCACGGCAACGAGCCGCCGCCGGGGCAGGAGCACCGCTTGCAGCTCGGGCTCAACGTGTAGGCCAAGGCGTCGCTCCAGCGCGATGACTCGCTCGGCGTTCCGGGCTGCCAGACGGCGTCCCTCCTCGGTGACGACGAGGCGCCTGACCAGCAAATAGGCGGCATACACGCCCAGGCCGAGCGCCGCCTCCCGCCGCCCGGAGAACCGCCGGGTCCGCCCACGCGCCCGCATGAAGGGGACATACTTATCGACGTATGCCGAGGCCGTGGCGGCGATACGTCTTCCGCTTGCTGCTCGGGTCTGCGGCGACAGGCGCGTTCCTCTGGCTCTTCCTGCGCCAGGTCGACCTGGGCGAGGCCTGGGACGAGATCACGTCGCTTCCGGGCTGGACGATGCTGGCGGCCCTCGGGCTCATCCTCGCGAACGTCTTCCTGATGACGCTCAGGTGGAAATACCTGCTCGCGGGGGCGGGTTACACGATCGGCAAGCGGAAGCTCTTCTCGACGATCTCGGTCGGCCGTGGCGCGAACAACTTCCTCCCCGCTCGCGGGGGCGACCTGCTACGGATCGAGTCCCTGCGGGAGCAGAACGTGCCCGCCTTCGTCACAGCGGGGACTCTCTTTGCGGAGCGCCTCCTGGACGGCGTCGTCCTGTCGGTCTGGATCCTCCTCGGAGCGCTGCTGATCGGTGAGGGCGGGCCCGTTCTCTACACCGGCATCGGCCTTTCGGCGGGAACCGCGGTCGGCGTCTTCCTCGTCGCTCTCGCTGCGCGCGACCACGAGCGCACGGAGGCGTTCATCTGGCGGGCGACCAAGTGGCTCCCTCCGCGCTGGCACACGCGCGCGGCGAGGGCTGCCGCCCACTTCGTCGAAGGGCTAGGAGCCTTCCGCGGGCGCAAGCGAGTCTTTCTCGTCTTCGGGACTTCGGCAGGCATGTGGCTCGCCGACGTCGCGATGTACTACATCGTCGGGGAGGCCTTCGGCATCGAGATCGGAGTCGGCGGCTACTTCCTGCTCGAGGGAGTGGGCAATCTGACGCTCGCAGTGCCTGCGACCGCCGCCGGGATCGGGACATTCGATTACCTCACGCTCGTGGCCGCGAGGGGCATCGACGTCCCTGCGGACAAGGCCACGGCGTACGTGCTCACCATGCACGCGCTCGCCGTCCTCCCGATCACGATCCTCGGCGCCGTGCTCGTCCGGCCCGCCTTCCCGCGGATCTTCCGCCGGCGCAAACGCGAGCATGCCCCGGCCGAAGAGTCGGGTTAGCCCAAATCCCGCGCGCTCGCGTATTCGCGCGCGAGCGCCGGGAGCTCCCCGGGGCGGTGCTCCGCAGCGGCGATCGCCTCTACGAGCCGGATCCGACGCTGCGTCGAATCGAGCAGCTCCGGGTCGACGGGCCGCTGCTCCAAGCGTGCGTCGTCGACGGCGTGCTCGAGCCCGTCCGCGTCCGGGTCCCGGCTGGAGAGCAGCTCGTGGGCGACGTACTGCCCGCACGTGAGCGGTGTCGCCCGGCGTAGGAGCTCGAGTGTCGCCGCCTCCACATCCTCCGCAGGCGGCTCGACCCGGGGCCCGACCGAGACGACGACGCGCGTACGGCCACGTCGAAGCGGATCGTAGGCAGGCGCGACCGGCAGGAACCAACGTGGCCGGGCCCGCCGCACGAGTGCCGCGAGGCCACGGCGCAGCGGACCGATCTCCCCGTCAGGCGATGGGCGGCCCTCGGGGAAGACCAGGAGGGATCCGCCGGCTCGAACGAGCTCGACGAGCCGGCGGAAGTCGGCCGCGGCCGTCGCCGCTCGCGCGCCCCAGAAGCCGTCCAGGCCCGGCACCTCCTCCCGCGTCACGGGCAGCCAGAGGAGGTCGGCGTACTCGCCGCGAAGCGCGTCGCCGCTCCGCTGCGGAATCGGCAGGCCCCGGTCTGCGGAACGCGAGCGAAACTCGTCCGCAAGGGCCACCGGGACCACGTCCTCCAAGGGGCTGTCAGAGCGGGAGCGAAGCAGCTCTCCGGCGCGGGCGACGCTCGCGCTCGAGATCGGATGCACCTGGACGCGCGGGAGAAACCTCCTCACTCCGATGGGGAAGAGCAGCCGGCGCGCCCTCGGAGAGAGGTCAGGGGGAAACCCGGCGAAGAAGCCGGGAAGGAACATGTCGTCGCGGGCGGCGAAGCTCATCCGCTCGTCGCGATGGCGCCAGAGCCGGCCTCCGAAGTACAGAAGCGGGCCGATGACGGGCACGTCCGTCTCCCGACGGTGCGTCGAGACGATCAGCGTCCCCGGTTCGAGGCGGAAGCGCCGCGGGCCGAGGGCAACGACGCGAAATGCCGCATTGGAGTAGGCCCACATCCCCACTCCGACAGCGTCGTAGAGCGGCCCCACATGGATAGCATGGCGTCATGGCACGACTCGCGCTCGGAGACCCCGCCCCGCCCTTCGAGCTCCCCGCAATGGACGGGAAGACCCATTCGCTCGAGGACTTCCGTGGGCAGCCGGTCGCCGTCGTTTTCTCCTGCGTCCACTGCCCGTACGTGGTTGCCTGGGAGGATCGCCTCAACGACGTCGCGCGCAACTATGCAGGGCGCGCGGGTCTCGTCGCCGTGAACTCGAACGCCGGCTATCTCGGCGACGGGGTCGACGACATGAAGCAGCGCGCGGATGCGAAGGACTTCGCTTTTCCGTTTCTGTACGACGAGACGCAGGAGGTAGCGTCGTCCTACGGAGCCGCCCGCACGCCGGAGGTGTTCCTCTTCGACGGCGAGCACCGGCTCGTCTACCACGGGACGCCGGATTCCGACCACCAGGATCCGGAGGGCGCCGAGCCGTACCTGCGTCGGGCTCTCGACGCGGTGCTCGACGGCGGCGAGGTCGACCCGGCGGAGGTGCCGGCGGTCGGTTGCACCATCAAGTGGCGCTCTTAGCTCTTCTGCGACTCGCGCCCAACGAGCTCTAGCGCTTCCTCGCGCGTGGAGACGGTTCCCGCGGCCCGCTCCTCGGCGACGAGGTCGAGCAGGCGCCCGACCTCGGGGCCCGGCTCGACGCCGAGCGCGAGAATATCCTCCCCCCGGAGCAGGGGCCCGGTCGGATGCTCGGCGCGCGCCGCGCGAACCGTCTCGTAGAGATCGGTGGCGCCCAGGTAGGCGAGCGCCGAGAGCGCCCAGGGTTCGGTCGCGTGACGAAAGCGGTAGACGGCGCGGGCGGAATCGTCCGCCGGCCGTTCCGCACGCAGAAGCGTGCGGGCGAAGCGGCGCAGCTCGTTCGAGATCGGCAGTCGCTCGAGGTTCTCGGCGAAGACCGTGACCAGCAAGAAGCCCGGCGAGTCGACGAGGTCGACCTCTGCCAGACGGTCGAGCGAGCCGCCGAGCGGCGCGAGCAGGCCGAGCTCGTCGGCACGGCGAAAACCGTCGGGGGTCAGCCGTTCGAGCTCGCCGAGGATGCGCTCGCCCGCAGGTTTCGTTACGAGCTCGGCGTGCGCGCGGACAAGCCGCTCGGTCTCCTCGTCGAGCGCGAAGCCCAGCTCGTCCTCCAGGCGAACGGCACGCAGGAGGCGAAGCGGATCGTCTTCGAAGACCGCGTCCGACACGGACCGGAGACGGCGGGCCTGCAGGTCCGGGAAGCCTTTCAGCGGGTCGATCCGCTCCCCGCCCGCGACCGGCATGGCGATCGCGTTGATGGTGAAGTCCCGCGTCCGCAGGTCGTCCTCGATCCCCCCGCGGAGCGGCGTGAAGTCCACGGTGCTTCCGTCCGGGAAGGCCACGCGCCAGGCTCCATGCCGCTCCGAGAGCGGGAAGAGCGCCGCCTTGGCCAGGCCCGCATAGATGCGCGCGGCCACCTCGGGGTCGAGCGTGGCGACGTCGATGTCCACCACCGGGCGTCCGAGGAGCTCGTCCCGGACGGCACCGCCCACCACGTAGGCCTCGACGCCCGCCACCGCCGTGCGGATGCGCTCATCCATCGACGACTTTCCGGTCGGCGCGGAGCGGATCCGAGCTGATCCCGGTCGTGATCTCGTAGTTGATCGCGCCGAGGTGGCGTGCATGCTCCTCGGCGAGGACGCCGTCCCCGAGCAGCGTCACAGTCGCTCCCTCTTCCTCCTCGTCCAGTTCGACGACGAGGGCGTCCATCGACACAGCCCCGACCACCTGCCGGCGTGAGCCTCCGACGACCACCTCGGTGCCCATCAGGCCCCTCCTGAAGCCGTCCGCGTACCCCACCGGGACGACGCCGACGCGAGTCGGGCGCTCGGCGACGAAGCGGCGTCCGTAGCCGACGCTCCCGCCTGCCGCGACCGTCTTGGCGAGCGCGACGTAGCTCCGCCAGGAGAGGACCGGCTCGAGGCCATGCTTCGCGGGGTCGTCGCCGAACGGGGAGAGCCCGTAGAGCGCGACGCCACAGCGCACCGCGTCGAAGCGAGCCTCCGGATGGCCCAGCGTCGCGGCGCTGTTCGCGAGATGCGCCGGAACGCCGTCGAAGTGCCGCGCGACCTCGGAGAAGCGGGCGATCTGCTGGCGGGCGTAAGTCGAATCGTCGTCGTCTGCGGTGGCCAGGTGGCTCATCAGCCCTACGACGCGCTTGCGCGGGACAGTCTCGGCCTCCTCCACGCTCATCCCCCACCGGCCCATGCCGGTGTCGACCTTGAGGTGGAGAGCCAGGCCCTCCGGGGCCACCGGCGAGGAAAGCGCGACCTCGAGCCCCGCAGACCGCGCGATTGCCTCCTCCCCCGTCGCCAGCGGCGCCATCACGAGGATCCGAGCATCGGAAAACGACCGTCGTAGGGCTTCGCCCTCCTGCGCGGTCACGACGCAGAGCGCGCCCGCGCCCGCCTCGAGCGCCGCGCGAGCGGCATCGATCAGCCCGTGCCCGTACGCGTCGGCCTTGACGACCGCCCAGAGCTCCGCCGGCGCGGCGGCAGCTCGCATGCGGGTGACGTTGCGCCGGAGCGCGCCCAGGTCGATCGTGAGCTCGGAACGCCGACTCACGAGAGAGCGAGCGAAAGAGCCTCGACCACGTCGCGCGCCAGGAGTCCCGCCGCGCCGTGCCGCTCGGCGGCGAGATCGGCTGCCACGCCCTGGCCGGCAGCGGCGGCTGCAGCACCGAGACGCCCTTCCATTCCCTTGGAGAGGAAGGCGGCGACGATTCCGCTCAGCACGTCTCCGGCGCCGGCGGTCGCCAGCCCGGGATTCCCGAGATCGGAGAGGAGCACGCCTCGGCCCGGCGCGGCGACGATCGTGTCCGCCCCCTTGAGGAGGAGGACGGCGCCGACGTCGTCCGCGCCCGCCTGGGCGGCGTGCAAACGGCGCGCCCGGACCCACTCGGACTTGCGGCCCAGCACGCTCGCGAGCTCGCCCTCGTGAGGAGTGAGAACCGTTGGAGCGTCGCGGCTGAACACCCAGTCGAGGTGGCCTGCGACTGCCCAGAGACCGTCCGCGTCGAGAACGATCGGCCTGTCGAGGCGATCGAGGAGGTAGCCCACCAGGGCGCGCGTGCCGTCAGTGCGGCCCAACCCTGGGCCGAGAACAACGGCGGTGGCGCGCTCGGCAGCCTCGATGATCGTGTCCGCGGCGTCCATGGTCATGATGCCATCCTCATCGGGACACGCCCGGGTCATCACTTCGAGCAGCCGCTGTTCGAAGATGGCCTCGAGCGAGGCAGGGACGCAAGCCGTGCAGATCCCTGCTCCAGCCCGCAACGTGGCCTCGGAGGCTAGGCAGGCAGCGCCCGTTTTCCCCCGCGAGCCGCCGACCACGACGACAGAGCCCGCCGAGTACTTGTTGTCCTCGGGCCCGCGCCGTGGCACGAGCTCGAGGATCTCCGGCCGGACACGGCTGTGACGGGTTTCCAAAGGTTGCAAGCCGATGTCGGCGACCTCGACCTCGCCTGCGTGGAAGCGCCCCGGAGCGACCGCGAGGCCTACCTTCCGGGCGTGGAAGGTAACCGTGAGCTCCGCGCGGACGGCGGGGCCGGCGACCTCCCCGGTCGAGGCATCGACGCCGCTCGGGACGTCGACGGCGACCACCGGCGCGCCTAGAGCGTTCAGCTCCTCGATCTGCTGGGCCGCTTCGCGGCGCGGCTTGCCGGCAAAGCCCGTTCCGAAGAGGGCGTCGACGACTACCTCGCCCTCCTCGCCCACTTCCACGAACGGGAGGCCCGCCTCGCGCGCGCGTCTCAGGTTCTCCGCGGCGTCGCCCGCCACCTTTCCCTCCTCGCCGAGGAGCCGGAGCTCGACGGTACGCCCGGCCTCGTGGAGCTTGCGGGCGACGACGAACCCGTCGCCCCCGTTCGAGCCCGTGCCGCACCAGACCGAGACGGAGGCGGCTTCCGGGTAGTGCGTGAGGATCGCCTCAGCGGTCGCGATCCCCGCGCGCTCCATCAGCTCGAGGGTGGTGCCCTCGTAGGCCTCCTCGGCGGCGCGCATCTCTTCCGCCGTGTAGAGCGGCTCAGTGACCATCGGCGACGACGCAGACGGCCGCGGCGATGTCCTTGGAATGGGTCATCGAGAGGTCGATCGGGCCGGCACCGACGCCCCGGGCCCAGTGCGCGACTCGACCCGAGAGGTAGACGTCCGGCTTGGGACGGCCGGCGATCTCGACGTCCTTCCAGGCGAAGGCGCGCGCGACGCCGAAGCCGAGCGCCTTCCCCACCGCCTCCTTGCCGGCGAAGCGGGCCGCGTAATGCTGCGCGGGATTCGGACGGGAGTCGCAGTAGGCGCGCTCGGCCTCGGTGAAACAGCGCTCGCGAAACGCCGAGTAGCGCTCGAGCGCGCCCGAGACCCGCCTGATCTCGATCACGTCGAGGCCGACCTTCACGCCGCCTCCGCTTCGATCCAGGCGGGAAGCTCGGCGATGGAGCCGATGACGGCGTCGGGCTGCGGATCCGCTTCCTCGAGCGCAGCGGGACGGAATTTCCCCGTCCGGACGAGCACCCCGCGCATGCCGATTTGCTTCGCGCCGCCGATGTCCGCTTCGACATCGTCGCCGACCATGACCGCCTCGCTCGGCTTCGAGTCGAGCTCGGCGAGCGCGGCCTCGAAGTACGCGGCAGTCGGCTTGCCGACGATCTCTGCTTCCATCTGCGCCGCGTACTCGAGCCCGGCCACGAATGCTCCTGCGTCGAGAAGCGGCCCGTCGGCCGTCTGCCACCAGCGATTCTTGTGCAGGCAGACGAGCCTCGCGCCCTCGCGCAAAGCCGCAAAGGCCCGGTTGAGGTTCTCGTAGGCAAAGACCTCGCCGGTCTCGGCGGTCTCGTCCGCTCCGCCGAGGAGCACCGCCTCGGCGTCTTCCTCCACGAGAGTGACGTACGCGGCGAGATCCTCGCGGACTGAGGCCATCGTCAGCGCCAGCACGCGCATCCCTTCGAGCAGCTTTCCGCCGGCGATCGGTGTCGTGCTGACCTCGTGCTCGTCCAGCTCGATGCCGATCGCCTGCAGCTCGCGAGCGAGACGAGCGCGGGCGCGTGTGGTGTTGTTCGTGACGAAACGGAGCCGGTGGCCGTCTGCGCGGAGAGCCCGCACGGCATCGGCCGCGCCCGGGATCGGGTCGCCGGAAACATGGAGCACGCCGTCGATGTCGAGCAGAATGGCGGTCATTCCGCGCGAGTCTATTCAGGTGACCTCGAGGCTGGCGATTCCCCTCGAAGAGGTGGAGCTCCGCTTCTCCCGCTCGAGCGGGCCGGGGGGCCAGCACGCTCAGAAGACGGAGACGCGGGTCGAGGCCGTCTTCGACGTGGCCCGCTCGGCGACGCTGTCTGAGGCTCAGAAGAGGCGCTTGACGGCGCGAGTCGGCCCGGTGGTGCGGGCGGTCGCGCAGGACGAGCGCAGCCAGTCGCGGAACCGGGAGCTCGCGCTCGAGCGCCTTGGGCAGGCGATCCGTGCCGGTGTTCGGGTGCCGCGCAAGCGCAGGCCGACGAAGCCGACGGCGGCGTCCCGCGCGCGCCGGCTCGAAGAGAAACGGCGCCGCGCCGAGCGCAAGCGTCTGCGCAAGCCGCCGGCCTAGGCTTTAAGAAGCCGCCTCGAGCACCAGGCGTTCGCTCCGGTAGTCGACGGTGATGGCGCCGAACGTGCTGAGGATGTCCGAGCCGAGGAGGCCGTCGATCTCGATGCCGCCGCCGGGCTCCGGCATGTCGATCGTCTGGATCTCGGCCGCGGGAAGCGCGACAGGGCCTGCGCGCCACTTGCCCAGGCGCAGCCGTCCTGCCGTCCCGCGGCACGTGATTCCGGTGACCGTGACCGGATCGCCGATCGTCTTGAGGCGGAGCTTGCGCACGACGTCGTAGTCAACGACCGAGTGGGAGGCGCCCGTGTCGACGGTGAAGGCGAATGGCCCTTTCCCCCGGATGTAGACCTTGAGGAAGGCGAAGACGCCTCCCGGCCCCGAGACGACGCGAAGCTTGACGGCTTGCGAAGGCTCGACGGCGGTCGTGGGCGTCGGCTCGGTCTGGGTCACGACCTCGGTCTGGGTCACCACTTCGGTCGGGGCGACGTTGCGGTCCGCTTTATCGCCGGAGCAGCCGGCGGTGGCGAGGGCGAGAAGCAGGAAGACGACCGGCACGAAGCAGCGAAGTCCGGCGCGCGCAGCGACGCTCATTGACCGTTCCTCCGGTTCGGGGGCGAGAAGCGCGAGTATGGCACCCCCCTCGCGCCCGGCCGCCGGCCGGCTCCCTACTCGACCGTGACCGTCTTGGCGAGGTTGCGCGGCTGGTCGACGTTGAGGCCGCGCAAGCGCGCGATCCGGTAGGCGAGAAGCTGAAGCGGGATGACCGCGAGCGTCGCTTGTAGGAACGGATGCGTCCGCGGCACGTAAACGACGTCGTCGGCGTGGTGCTGGATGTCCTCGTTGCCGTCCGTCGCGATCGCGATCACCTCGGCGCCGCGTGCGCGCACTTCCTGGATGTTCGAGACCACCTTGTCGTAGACGTGCGAGTCGGTTGCGACGCAGACGACGGGCGTCTCTGAATCGAGCAGCGCGATGGGGCCGTGCTTCATCTCGCCGGCTGAATAGGCCTCCGTCGGGATGTAGGAGATCTCCTTCAGCTTCAGCGCGCCTTCGAGCGAGACGGGCAGGCCGATGTGACGTCCGAGATAGAGGAAGAAGGGCGCGCGGTGATGGCGCTGCGCGATCTCCTCGATCGGATGGTCGCCGTCGAGGTAAGCCGCGATCTTGCCGGGAAGCGCATCCACCTCCGCGACCAGGCCGGCGATCTCGTCGGGAGAAAGCGTGTTGCGGATCTCGGCGAGCTTCAGCGCGAGCATGTAGAGGAGCGTGACCTGCGCAGTGAAGGTCTTCGTCGCGGCGACAGCCATCTCGATGCCCGCACGCGTGTAGAGAACCCTCTCGACCTCCTGCGTGATCTGGGTGCCCATCATGTTCGTGATCGCGACCGTGCGAGCGCCCATCTCCCGCGCGAGGCGGATCGCGTGGATCGTGTCGCGCGTCTCGCCGGACTGGGAGATGCCGACGACGAGCGTGTCCTTCGTCAGCACGGGATTGCGGTAGCGCCACTCGCTCGCGATGTCGGGCTCGCAGGGAAGGCGAGCCCACTCCTCGATCACGTAACGGCCGACGACGCCGGCGTGGTAGGCCGTCCCCGTCGCGAGGACGACCATCCGCCGCAGGTTTTGGGTCTCGAGGTCGGTCAACCCGATGTCTTCGAGCTCGAGCCGCCCGCCGCGGATTCGCTCGCCGATCGTGTCCGCGACTGCCTGGGGCTGCTCGTAGATCTCCTTGAGCATGAACGTCTCGTAGCCGTGCTTCTCGGCCGCCTCGTCGTCCCAGTCGACCTCGAACTCCTCCCGCTCGCGCGGGCCGTCGTCGACCGAATAGAAGCTGGCTCCATCCTTCGTGATGGCGACGACCTCGCCGTCCTCGATCAGCTGCACGCGCCGGGTGTCGCGCAGGAACGCGGCGATCGACGAGGCGAGGAACATCTCCCCCTCCCCGACCCCGACGACGAGCGGGCATTGGAGTCGCGCCCCGACCAGCATGTCGGGGTGGTCGCGGTGAATGACGACGAAGGCAAAATGCCCCTCCAGCGAGGTGTACGCGGTGCGCACGGCCTCGACGAGGTCGCCGGCGTAGTGGCGCTCGATCAGATGAGCGACGACCTCGGCGTCGGTCTCCGACGAAAAAGCGTGGCCGTCCTGCTCGAGGGATCCCTTCAGCTCTCGGAAGTTCTCCACGATGCCGTTGAGGACGATGGCGACCTCGTCTTCGACGCAACCCGTCAGCGGGTGCGCGTTCTCGTACGAGACCTTGCCGTGTGTGGCCCAGCGTGTATGGCCGACCCCGGTCGTCGAGGCCGAGTCGTCGAGCTCCTTCCTCGCCTTCAGCTGATCGAGATTGCCGACCGCGCGGACGTGCTCGAGACCTTCGTCCTCGAGCAGGGCGATGCCGGCCGAGTCGTAGCCTCGGTATTCGAGACGCTCGAGCCCGTGAAGGAGGATCTCCTTCGCCGTCCTCGTCCCCACGTATCCGACGATCCCGCACACGTCAGCTCCCTTTCTGACTGGAACAGGGTCCCGAAAACTCCAAACCCCGGCTAGGAGCCGAGCTCCCGTGAGACGAGAGCCGCGATCCTAGCACAGAGGCTCGAGGCCTCCTTGTCCGTTTCTGCCTCCGCGAGGACCCGCACGACCGACTCGGTTCCGGAGGGTCTGACGACCACCCGTCCGCCGGTCGCAACATTGTCGATCTCCCTTCGAAGCGCGGGCGAGATCTCCTTTGAACGCACGGGAACGTTCGTCTTCGCCTGCGGAAGCTTGGGCATCTCCGCAGTGAGCTCCGCCAGCGGGCGGCCGCTTTCAACCACCGCGCGGCAGAGCAGGAGGGCAGCCACGAGCCCGTCCCCCGTCGTGTGTCCTTCGAGGTAGATGAGGTGGCCCGACTGCTCGCCACCGAGCACGCCGCCCTCCCGGCGGAGAGCCTCGGCGACATAGCGATCTCCAACCTCGGTCGTCAGCACTCGCACGCCGCGTTCCTCCATCAGCCGGTGAAAGCCGAGGTTCGTCATCTCGGTGACCGCCACGACGTCGACGCCCAGATGGAGGGCGAGCACTGCAAGGATCTGGTCACCGTCCAGCTCGTTGCCGGCAGCGTCGACTGCAAGCATCCGGTCGCCGTCGCCATCGAAGGCGACGCCGAGGTCGAACTCGTCTTCCCGGACGACCTCTTGGAGGAGCGAGAGGTCTGTCGCGCCGCAACCGACGTTGATGTTCGTGCCGTTCGGTTCGTTGCCTACAGTGACAACATGAGCACCCAGACACGAGAACACCGCGGGCGCGGCTTCGTACATGGCGCCGTTGGCGCAGTCGGCCGCGACGCGAAATCCTTTCAGCGGGGAGCCGAAGCGCTCGCACACAAGGTCGACATAGCGCTGGGAAAGATCCGGCGACTCAGAGTGCGCCGTCCCCCCACCGTCCGTCGTCGTCGTCTCCACGAGAGACTCGATCTCCTGCTGCTCACGGTCGTCGAGCTTCCAGCCGTCGAGAAAGAACTTGACCCCGTTGTACTCGGGCGGATTGTGCGAGGCCGAGACGACCGCGCCGCCGTCCGGGGCGAGAAGGGCGACGGCCGGCGTTGGCAAGACTCCGCCGAGCGTCACCGGGGAGCCTTCCGCAGACAGGCCCGAGCTCAGGGACCGTTCGAGCGCAGGCCCCGACGCGCGGGTGTCTCGTCCGACGAGCACCGGCGCGCCTTCCGTCCAAAGCGCGAACGCGCGCCCTAGTCGCTCGACGAGCTGTTCAGTCAGTTCTTGGCCGACGACGCCTCGAACCCCGTCGGTCCCGAAAAGTCTGCGCGCCAAACCCGGTACTAGCGCTTGGAGAACTGCGGCGCCTTACGCGCCTTGTGCAGCCCCGCCTTCTTGCGCTCGACGATGCGAGCATCGCGCGTCAAGAAGCCCTCGCGCTTGAGCGCGGTCCTCAGCTCGGGATCCGCCTCGACCAGAGCTCGGGCGATGCCGTGGCGAAGAGCACCGGCCTGGCCGGTGGGGCCCCCGCCCTGGAGGCGTGCGCGGATGTCGAAGCGCCCCTCGACCCCGGCAACCCTGAGCGGGGCAGTGGCCATGGTGCGCAATGCCGCCCGCGGGAAGTACTCCTCGATCGTCCGGCCGTTGACCCAGGTCCCGCCGTCCCCCGGGCGCAGGATCACGCGCGCAATGGAAGTCTTGCGCTTGCCGGTACCTCGGTACTGAGCGATCTGGCTCATTCGGGAAGCGGACTCGGATTCTGGGCCTCGTGCGGGTGCGCGGGGCCGGCGTAGACCTTCAGCTTCGTCAGCTGCCGCCGCGCGAGACGGTTGCGCGGGAGCATGCCCTTGACCGCCTTGCGGAGCACCTCTGTCGGCCGGCGCTCGATCTCCTCGGCGAAGGTGCGCTCCCGCAGGCCGCCCGGATAGCCGGAATGGCGGTAATAGATCTTCTCCTCGCGCTTCTTGCCGGTCACGGCGATCTTCTCCGCGTTCACGACGACCACGAAGTCACCAGTATCGATGTGGGGCGTGTATACGGCCTTGCGCTTGCCGCGAAGGGTGTCGGCGATGCGCGTGGCGAGACGGCCGAGCGTCTGGCCCTCGGCGTCGACGAGGTACCAGCGCTGCTCGATCTCCTTCGGCTTGGCGGAGTAGGTCTTCATCGGGCAGAAAAAGCGGCGGACCGGATGCCCGCCGAGGCCCGATTCTAGCAGCGTCAGTCGGCCCTCGACGGGGCCAATCCGAGAGCGCGCAGGCGCAACGAGTAGCGCACGATCCAACCTGCAGGGGCAAGAACGAGCAGCAGTCCACCGACCCCGAGGGCGGCGACCCCGATGGCATGGAGGGCGTAGCCGCCGAGGAGAGAGAGTCCTGCACCCGTCAGCCCGGCCAGCAGATCGTTGAAGCCGAGGAGCCGGCCGCGCTCGGCCGGAGCCGTAGCGTCCGCGAGCTGCGCCGTTGCGGCCACGAAGGAGAAGCTCCAGCCGAGCCCGAGCGCGAACAGCGTGAAAGCGAAGGCGCCGACGCTCGTCACCCACAGGAGACTCACCGCCGAGACGGCCATGACGAGGAGCCCACCGACAAGGGCTCGCGTACGTCCGATGCGGTCGATCAGGCCGCCGACCACGATCACGAGCGCGTACATCCCGATCACGTGCGCCCCGATGATCGGGAAGACGACTCGGGCCGGATGGCCCTGCTCGACGACGACTACGCCGGTCAGGGTCATGATCCCGACCATCACGGCAAAGCTCGCGAGCGCGGCGAGCAGCGCCGGGAGGACTCCCGGGCGGCGGAGGATCTCTGCGAGCGGCGCGGCAACGCCGTCAACCTCCCCGCCCTCGGGCGCCCCGATCATCCGCGCGATGCGCCGGGGGTCCGGCCGGACCGCTGCGACAAGCGCGAGGCCGAGGACCATGAAGCCGGCCGCCGCGATCCAGGGGAGGACGAGCGCGTCCGCGTCGAGCTCCCTGTCTGCAAGCAGCGGGCTGAAGACGGCCGGTCCGAGGATCGCGCCGAAAACGGCCCCGAAGAGCACATACGAGATGCCCCGCGCGCGTCGCGAGGGCGGATACATGTCGCCCGCCGCCGTCCGCGCGAGCAGGGCCGTGGCGCTCGCCGCGCCGACGCACACGAGGCCCACGAGGACCGGAAGCGCCAGGTCGAGCCCTGCACCGACCGCGGCCAGGACGCCGCCGACGACGCCAAGGGCGAAACCGGCGACGAGCACGGGGATGCGGCCGAAGCGGTCCATCGCCCGGCCGGCCGGGAGCGCGAAGAGCGCGCCGGTTCCCAGCACGATCGCCGGCCCGAGGCCGACGAGTCCCTTTACGCCCACGACGAGACCCACCGTGAGCGTCGCAACGGCGGCCGAGAGCTGAAGCATCGCCGAGTTCGCCGCCAGCGACGCGGCAAGGAGGATCGTGTTGCGCCGAATGGGGGGAGCCGGCTCAGACAAGGCGCGTAGCCTATCCCCGTGGTCAGGCGCCGGCTCGTCATCCACGGGCGCGTTCAGGGCGTGTTCTTTCGCGACACGCTGCGAACGCTCGCCGGGCGCTACGGGGTGGCGGGGTGGGCGCGCAACACCCCGGAGGGCAGGGTCGAAACCGTCCTCGAGGGGGACGAGGACGCGGTCGCGCGCCTCAGTGCGTTCGCGCGGGAAGGCCCGGAGGGAGCGCGGGTCGAGCGGGTCGACGAGCGCGACGAGGAGCCGCAGGGCCTCAGCGGCTTCTCGATCAGGTAGCTGGGGCCGGCTCCGCACGCCGCTCCGCGATGCGGTCGGCGATGCGGTTGACGGCCAGGTAGCCGATGAGGCAGTAGACCCAGCCGAGGAGGATGTCGACGAAGTAGTGCTCCGAGGTGTAGACGAGCGCGAAGGCCATCGCCCACGGGTAGAGCGCGAGGAGGACGCGGCCCCACCGAGGTGCGAAGCGCCAGAGATAAAGGGCGATGAGGAGCGTGTACGCCGCGTGCAGCGACGGGACGGCGGCGACCGCGTTCGCGTACTGCGTCCCCTTCTCGAACAGTGTGTTGAAGTGCGCGATGGGGATGTGGCTCCAGATGATCCCGACCGAGCGGGTCGTCGGCTCGAGCGCGCCGAGCTGGCTGGCCATCCACGGCGGCGCAGCGGGGAAGAGCGCATACGTCGTGAAGCCCATCATCGCGATCACCGAGACGGTGACGACGTAGCGGCGGAAGAGCGGCCGCTTCACCCACCAGAGGAAAGCCGCCACGACGTACGTCCCGACGAAGTAGCTCACGTAGACGAGCCAGGCGCCGTAGTCGTACCAGTGGAGGTGAAAGGCGTCCCAGAGCTGATCCTGGAGCCACACAGTCGGGGCGGTGCCTCCAAAGAGGATCTCGTCGGCACGAAGCTGGGGCTCCACATGCGTCTGGAAGAAGAGCCCGTCGGCTTGACCCCGCAGCAGGTCGTAGACCCAGAGAATGAGGGCAAACGGGATCCACTCGAGAACGACGCTCCGGATCCAGCCGCGGACGTTCGTGAGCGAGAAAGCGAGGAGACCGAGCAGGATCCACATGAGCAGCCGGTCGCGCGAGAGCGGCAGCCCGTCTCTCCAGAGGTATGCGCCCAGGGCGATTCCATAGGCAACCGGACCGCCCCAGCGCAGGATGCGCTGCGTGGTGGGCGTGCCCAGCCGCGCGCGGACGGTCTCGACGGAGCTCACGCGCGAGAGGCTAGCTGCTGACGGTTTGCGCAGGTGACGAAGCGGAACAATCAGAGCGTGCCCTTCGAGCAATACCACGAACCGGCCGGCGAGCTACCCGAGGAGGTGCGGACCTTCGCCCGCATCTGCACCTCGCTCATCGAGGAGGCGGAGGCCATCGGCTGGTACGAGCAGCGTCTCGCGCTCGAGAGGGATCCTCAGGCCCACGCCATCATGGAGAACGCCCAGCAGGAGGAGTTCAAGCATTTCGCCATGAACCTCGAGTTCCTCGCGCGGCGCAACGACAAATGGCGCACCGTGCTCCAGGACGTCCTCTTCAAGGAGGGCGACATCGTCGAGCACGGGGAAGAGGCGGAGAGCGAGCTCGACTCCAAGAGTTAGATAGCGAGCCGGCGGAGGACGGCCAGCCCCGCGAGCGGAAACAGGGCGGCGAGCCCAAAGCCGACACCCCACGAGCTCGCGGCTACGACGGCGGCGAAGAGCGGAGGAGCGGCCGTGCTGGCCACCGAGAGCGCCGTCTGCTGAAAGCCGAGGGCGGCTCCGCTGCGCGCGCGTCCGGCCAGCTCGGCGGCTGCTGTGAAGGAGAGCGCGTTCCACGAAAGCGAGAGCGCACCGGCCGCGACCAGCGCGGGAAGCAGCATGGCGAGCGACGCTTCCGTCAACGCGGCGGTGACGACGAGCGACACGGCAAGAGCGAGGGCGAGCTGGCGCAGCGGGGCGATTCGCGCGCGAACGTGGTCCGACCAGCGGCCCGAGAGGATGCGGAGCGCGGCGCCGACCAGCTGGATGAGGGCCAGGATTCCTCCAGCCTCTGCCGTGGACAGCCCTCGCTCGCCGTGCAGGAAGAGGACGACGAATCCGAGAATGCTCGCCTGCGCCCCCAGGATGAGCCCGCTCCCGATGGAGAGCCGCCACATCCGAGCGTCCTTGAGCGGGTGAGCCAAGTCACTCAGGTCCTCGTCGATCTCGGGCGCCTCGCGGAGCCCGCTCAAACCGGCCAGGGCCGCGACGAAACACCCGCAGGCGAGCGCCACGAGCCCGCCCCGCAGGCCCCAGGCGGCCGCGATCGGCGGCAGCGCGAGCGCCGCGGCCATCCCTCCCAGCGGCACCGCCGTCTGGCGGATCCCGAGGGCAAAGCCGCGCTGCCGTTCCTCGAACCAGCCCATGACGGCGCGCCCGCTCGCCGCGTTCACGCCCGCTCCCAGCGCGCCCGCCACCGTGATGGCCGCGACGAAGACGGCGAAGGACGGAGCGAACGCGGCCACGACGAGCCCCCCGCTGGCCCCCATGAGCCCCGTGGCCAGTACGAATCGTTCGCCGATCCGGTCCGCCAGCAGCCCCCAGGGAAGCAGGGTCACGACCGAGCCGACGTTGACGGCCGCGATCACGAGCCCGACTTCGGGGAGCGAGAGGGCGTATTCCGTGCGGAGCACCGGGCCGAGCACCGGAATGCCGAGGAAGACTCCCGAATAGGCCGCCTGAGCGCCGGTGCCGAGCGCGAGGATCGTCCAGCGGTAGCGGCTCACCGCGCCCGAGGCTATCGTGCGACCGTGTTCGAGAGCTTCAAGCGCTTGTTCGACTGGCGCGAGGCCGATTCCGAACGTCTGCGTGAGGAAGCGGAGAATCGCCTGCGAGCCCAGCAAGAGATCCGCCAAGCGGAGCAGCGGAAGTCTGAGGACCAGCGGGGCATCGAGGGCACCCAGCGCGGGTTGCCCTTCGGCCGGCCTTAGCTCAGAGCTTTACGAACGATCGGCGAACCGGGCTACGGGGTCCCGCTGCCGTGGCCGTCGTGACCAGGGGCGTACACGAATTCTTCCCGGTCACGCAGGCGCACATACTCCGAGAGCCTCATCGAGACCTCCTCGACGCAGGACGAGCCCTCGCACTCACAGAGGAACGCTCCATCGTCCACCGCGAAGCCCAATAGCACCTGGTAGACCCTGTCATTGACCAAGCGGGAAACCTTCTGCTTCGTTCCGTCAGTCTCCACGGCCTCCCCTTCCGGCCCTCCAGGCCAGGTTGGCCGTCTGAAGGGTCAAAGAGGTCGGGCGAGCTCTGGTAGACCAAGTCTAGCGCGTTTCCACTCATTCCCACTCGATCGTCGCCGGCGGCTTGGAGGAGAGGTCGAGCGCCACGCGGTTCACGCCCGGGATCTCGTTGATGATCCGGCTGGAGACGGTCTCCAGGAGGTCATAGGGGAGCCGCGCCCAGTCAGCGGTCATCGCGTCCTCGGACGTGACCGCGCGGATGACGATCGGGTACGCGTAGGTACGAGAGTCGCCCTGCACGCCGACCGAGCGAATCGCCGGCAGGACCGCGAAGCATTGCCACAGCTCGCGGTAGAGACCGGCGCGGCGAACCTCCTCGAGGAGGATCGCGTCAGCCTCGCGCAGGATCTCGAGCCGCTCGTCGGTCACGTCCCCGATGATGCGGATGGCGAGGCCGGGGCCGGGGAAAGGGTGCCGCCAGACCATCTCGTCGGGCAGGCCGAGCTCCTCGCCCACTCGGCGTACCTCGTCCTTGAAGAGCATGCGGAGCGGCTCCACGAGCTCGAGGTCCATGTGCTCAGGGAGGCCGCCGACGTTGTGGTGGGACTTGATCACCTCGGCGATCCCTTCCGTGCCACCCGACTCGATCACGTCCGAGTAGAGGGTTCCCTGGACGAGGTACCGAGTCGTTCCCAGGCGCTCGGCCTCCTCCTCGAAGACGCGGATGAACTCCTCGCCCACGATCTTGCGCTTCTCCTCGGGGTCTGTGACGCCGGCGAGCCGACCGAGGAAGCGCTCACGCGCGTCGACGTGGACAAGCGGCACGTGGAAGTGGCGGCCGAACGTCTCGACGACGTGAGCGGCCTCGTCCTTCCGCAGGAGCCCGTGGTCGACGAAGACGCACGTCAGCTGGTCTCCCACCGCCTTGTGCACGAGCAGCGCGGCGACGGCCGAGTCGACCCCGCCCGACAGCGCGCAGAGCACGCGAGCGTTGCCGACCTGGGCGCGGATGCGCGCGGTCTCCTCCTCGATCACAGCGGCCGCCGTCCAGACGGGCGGGGCGTCGGCGACCCGGTAGAGGAAGTTCTTGAGGATGTCGGTGCCGTGGACCGTGTGCAGGACTTCGGGATGAAACTGGACGCCGTACAGCCGCCGCTCGGGGTCTTCGAACGCGGCGATGGGTGTCGACGGCGAGCCTGCGACGACGCGCGAGCCCTGGGGCGGCGCGGTGACGGAGTCCCGGTGGCTCATCCAGCACACCTGCCCGGGCGGAAGGCCGGCGAAGAGCTCCCCCTCCTCGGCCTCGATCTCGGTGCGCCCGAACTCGGAGACGCCGGTGGGCTCGACCCGGCCTCCAAGCTCCTGGGCCATGAGCTGCATGCCGTAGCAGATGCCGAGCACCGGGACGCCGAGCTCGTAGAGCGCGGGGTCGACCGACGGCGCGCCTTCGGCGTAGACCGACGCGGGCCCGCCGGAGAGGATCAGCGCACGCGGGTGCCGGGCTCGTAGCGCCTGCGCGGGCGCGTCATGGCGGACTAGCTCCGAATAGACGCGGCATTCGCGTACCCGCCTCGCGATCAGCTGCGAGTACTGGCCGCCGAGGTCGACGACCAGGACGGGACGCTCCTCGGGAGCAGGCTCCGGGAGCGGTAGGACATTCGTCTCGGCCATCAGTGCCCAGCCCGGTGACGTTGCCCGGCTACTGGCGAGCGAAAAGCAAGCCAGGCTAGGACGCAGGTCGTGCTCATATTGGATCCAAATATGGGCGCCGCCGAGGACAACGCCTGGCTTCGCTTTGCAGCCGCCAGGAGCTTGGAGGGCGTCGCGGGGCGGGGCACTATGCTCCCGGGCGGTAGTTGGGCGCTTCCCTGGTGATCGAAACGTCGTGCGGGTGGCTTTCGCGCATCCCAGCCGCAGTCACGCGCACGAACCGAGCCTCCTTCAGCTCCTCGACGTTCGCCGCGCCGCAATAACCCATGGCCTGGCGCAGACCGCCGACAAGTTGGTGGACGACGTTCCGGAGTGGGCCCTTGTAGGCGACGCGGCCCTCGATTCCCTCGGGAACGAGTTTGGCGATTTCGTCGACGTCGGCCTGGAAGTAGCGGTCGCTGGAGTACCGCTCGCGCATGGCTCCCAGCGAGCCCATCCCGCGGTATTCCTTGAACTGCTCGCCCTGATGGAAGACGACCTCGCCCGGGCTCTCGTCGGTGCCGGCGAGGAGCCCCCCGGCCATAACGGTGTCAGCCCCCGCGGCGATCGCTTTGGCGATGTCCCCGGAAAAGTTAATCCCACCGTCGGCGATGATGGGAACCTCGTGGCGCGCCGCCACTTGCGCGCAGTCGTAGACGGCGGTCACCTGTGGCACGCCGATCCCCGCGACGACGCGGGTCGTGCAGATCGCGCCCGGCCCCATTCCGACCTTGACAGCATCGGCGCCGGCGTCGATGAGAGCCGCCGTTGCCTCGGGCGTGGCGACGTTGCCGGCGACGATGGGAACATCGAAGCGCCCCTTCAGCTCGCGGACGATCTCGAGGACGCCCTGGGAGTGCCCGTGGGAGGTGTCCACTACGAGCACGTCGACCTCTTCGGCGACGAGTGCCTCAGCGCGCTCCATTCCCTCCGCGCCGGTCCCGACGGCCGCGCCGACCCGCAGGCGGCCCTGCTCGTCCTTCGTCGCGTGCGGATACTGAACCTTCTTGGCGATGTCCTTGACGGTGATGAGCCCCTTGAGCCGGCCGTCGTCGTCCACGACGGGGAGCTTCTCCACCTTGTGCCGGTGGAGGACGGCGCGCGCTTCCTCGAGCGTCGTCCCGACGGGCACCGTGATGAGGTTCTCGCTCGTCATCACCTCGGAGACAGGTCGTGAGTTATCGTCCTCGAAGCGCAGGTCACGGTTCGTGAGGATGCCGACCAGGCGCCCCGCCTCGTCCGTGATGGGGACGCCCGAGATGCGGTAGGTCTCCATCAGCGCGAGAGCGTCGGCGACCCGGTCTCGCGGCCTGAGCGTGACCGGCTCGACGATCATTCCGGCCTCGGAGCGCTTCACCTTGTCGATCTCGCCGGCCTGTGCCTGCACGGAAAGGTTCCGGTGGACGATTCCGATGCCCCCCTCGCGCGCGAGTGCGATCGCCATGCGGGCCTCCGTGACCGTGTCCATTGCGGCCGACACGATCGGGATCTCGAGCTCGATCTGGCGCGTGAACCTGGTTCGCGTGGAGACCTCGTTCGGCAGGACGGCCGACTCGGCCGGCACGAGGAGGACGTCGTCGAAGGTGAGACCCTCTTTGGCGAACTTGCGCTCGAGCGCGAGAAGCCGCTCCACCTCGTCCGGACGCAGCTCGACGCTCACCCCTTCGATCGTACCAAGCGATCGAGATGCCCTCATCGCGGAGGGCCGGAAGCAACGCGCTGGGGTCAGACCCCGGCGTCCCCAGGTGTCTTTCCCCGGCGTGTCCTAAGAGACGACGCGCTCGAGATGCTCGACGGTGACGAGCGGTGTCAGCCGGCTCGCCTCGCGCGGGTCGAAGCGGCCCGGGCCCGGCTCGAGGACCGACGCCGCACCGGTAGCAACGGCGCTCCGCACGGCGTCCTCGAACGAGCGCCCCGCCGCGCGAGCCGCCAGGAACCCGGCGAGCAGGGTGTCGCCCGCCCCGATCCTCGAGACCGGTTCGAGCGCGGGTACGCGGGCTCGCAGGCGCACTTCGTTG
>JAIBJP010000120.1 GCA_020029625.1 Actinomycetota bacterium
ACGCCCATGAGGAGCAGACCCATGAGGAGCGCGCGGCGCGGGCCATAGCGTGCCGCGGCGATTCCGCCAGGAAGAGCTCCGACCACAGCGCCTGCTGCGTACGCGCCCACGAGCAGGCCTGCGGCAGATTTCGAGAGACCGAACTCGTGGGTGTAACCCGGCAGAAGTGGGACGAGCGCCGAGTAGAGCATGGTCTCGACGAACACGACAACGCAGACGAGCGGGAGCAGGCGGCGCACGCGCGCGACGCTACCATCGGCGCGTGCGGCGAGAGTTCTCGGCCGGGGGGGTGGTCGTTCGCCGCCTGCGCGGGGAGTGGCGACTGGCCGCCATCCGCCCGGCGGGAAAGGAGAACGTCTGGGCCCTCCCCAAAGGGCTCATCGGACCCGGGGAGAGCGGAGCCGACGCCGCCGTGCGCGAGGTGGCAGAGGAAACCGGAATCGAAGGGCGGCTCGTCGAGAAGCTCGGCGACGTCCGCTACGTCTACACCTGGCGAGGAGAGCGAGTCTTCAAGGTGGTCAGCTTCTTCCTCGTCCGTTACGTCCGGGGCCGGCTCGGCGACGTCCCCGAGGCGTTCCGGCACGAGGTCGCCGAGACCCGCTGGCTCCCGCTGGCGGACGGGCCCCGGCTTCTCTCCTACAAGGGGGAGCGCGAGATGGCGGAGAAAGCCCTTCAAATCTGCGGCGCGCGGCCCTTATGATGCGGCGGCCGCGGTGCCGCGCGAACCAACCTCGATGTACGCCCTCAACTTCTACTCCCCGATCGTGTCCGACCAGTTGCGCAGCCGTCGGAAGACGGCCACGATCCGGCTGGGCGACAAGTCCAGCAAGTACAAGAAAGGGATGGTCGTGCAGATCCTCGTCGGCCAGCGCTACGGGCCGCGCGAGAAGATCTTCGACGCCGTCATCGACAAGGTCGAGGTCAAGCGCCTGATGGAGCTCTCTCCTCGGGAGATCGAGCACGACAACCCGGAGATCCGCCGGCCCGAGGACATGGCCAGCTCCCTCGGCCAGCTCTACAACCGTGACGTGACCGAAGAGGACATCGTCACGCTGATCCGCTTCTCCGAGATTCTCGCCCGCTAGCCGTGGACGTCGTCACCGGCGCCTTCTCCTTCACCGGGAGATATGTCGCCGCACGCCTCCTCGAGCTCGGCCGTGAGGTTCGCACCCTCACGCGCCACCCGCAGAGCGCGAGCCCCTTCGGGTCCCGAGTCGAGGCTTTTCCGCTCGACTTCGAGCTCGACACGCTGACCGGGCGCCTCCGCGGCGCCGACACCCTCTACAACACCTACTGGATCCGGTCTCCTCGCGGCAACCTGACGTTCGAGCGAGTTCTCGACCACACCGCCATCCTGCTCAGCGCCGCGCGAGAGGCCGGCGTGCGGCGCGTCGTCCAGCTGAGCGTGTCGAACGCCTCGGCGTCGTCGGTGCTCCCGTACTTCCGCGGAAAGGCTCTCGCCGAAGAGGCTCTCTCCTCGTCCGGGCTTTCCTACTCGATCGTCCGCCCGACGCTCGTCTTCGCCCGGGAGGACGTGCTCGTGAACAACATCGCCTGGCTCCTGCGCCGCCTGCCGCTCTTCGTCGTCCCGGGCTCGGGCCGTTACACCCTCCAACCGGTCGCCGTCGAGGACGTTGCCGAGCTGGCCGTCGAGGCCGGGTCGGGGACGGAGCCGACGATCATGGACGCAGCCGGGCCGGACATCTTCTCCTTCGAGGAGCTCGTGCGTCTCGTCCGGGAAGCAGTCGGCTCGCGCGCGGCCATCGTGCACGGAAGCCCTCGGCTCGCACTCGGGCTCAGCGCGCTGACCGGGAAGATCCTGCGCGACACGCTCGTGACGGGCGCCGAGCTGGCGGGGCTCATGGGGAGCCTCCTGACATCGCAGGCCGCGCCTACGGGAACGCGCCGTTTCGCCGACTGGCTGGGCGAGAACGCCGACTCCGTGGGACGGAGCTACGTATCCGAGCGCCTCCGCAACTGGAGCTAGGAGGGCTTCCGGATCGGGCCGCCAAACGCTTCGCCGGCACGCAGGGCCGAGCCGCACACCTCGCATTCGACTGCGAAGACCGAGCTGAAGCGGGCGCCGCACGCCGCGCACTGCGAGCGCATCTCGCCTCCGCAGGTCGGGCACGCCGAGGGGAGTCCTGCTGCGCTCTCCTCGAAATAGCGTTGCGCATGCCCGCAGGAGAGGCAGAAGGCGACCCAGTCGCCGAGCGTCTTGCGGCGCTCCTCGCGGAGCCAGTCGGAGGCCTTGCCCACGGCCCTGACCCTACCGACTAGCCGCTATCGTTCCCTGCGCATGGCGATCGCCCGGGAAGCGGAGCCAGTCGGCTCCCTGAGCGAGATCAAGGATGCAGGCCTCGACCGCGAGGATCTTCTCGGCATCTTCCGGAACCTCATCCTTACGCGCGGGATCGAGGAGCGTGGCCATATTCTCTACAAGCAGGGGAAGATCCCGGGAAGCTTCTATACGGGACGCGGGAACGAGGCCGCGGCCGTAGGGGTCGGGACTGCGATGGGCTCCGAGGACGTGGGGACCCCGCTCCACCGCGACATGGGCGTCCACGTCGTCCGCGGCGTCGAGCCGTGGCGGATCTTCGCACAGTTCATGGGACGGGCCGACGGCCCGACGAAGGGGAAGGACGGGAACGTCCACATGGCCGACGACCGGCTCGGCCTCATCGCCATGGTCAGCCACCTG
>JAIBJP010000090.1 GCA_020029625.1 Actinomycetota bacterium
CAGCGACCGCGATAGCGGCCTCTGGATCTTCCGCTACACGGGCTCCTAAAGAGGCGCCGGCGGATTCCAAGAGGGGGCCGGGTCGCCCGGCCCCCTCTGCTGTGCTAGCAGATTCACCACGCCGAACTTGACCTCGTTCCGCGGCCGCGGGCACCCGATTGCATACTCACGACGGGATTTCATCCGAGCGCGCACGTCTACGCTCCTCTGCGGAGCCGGGTAGCCGAGTTAGGCTCCGCTTGCAGAACCGCTTGCGTTTTCGCGCACCGTTGCCATCTGAGAAAACGGAACGGCCCCGTTTCCAGGGCCTTCCTTAGAGCGGACGACGGGGCTCGAACCCGCGACCCCCAGCTTGGGAAGCTGATGCTCTACCAACTGAGCTACGTCCGCGCACGGTCAGATTAGCGCAGTCGCTCATGCGGGGGATAGCGCCAAAAGCGCCTCCAGCCGACCATTTGAGCATGCGCAGGCCAGACTTATGGCGCAGTGAAGAAGGACAGACGATGGCCGAATACGGCGTCATTCTCGCCGTCATCACGCCGGCAATCGTCGGCGTGATCGCCCTGCTCGCCTTCGCCATGGCCGAGCATTTCCAGGCGATCGTCTCCATCATCACGTAGCCCGGCAAACACCGTAAGAACGAGGGACGGCCGCCGCAGCGCCGCCCCTCAGATCGGTGATCCTACTCCCTCCTCCGCGGGTATGGAAGATACTTAGCGAGAGCTCAGGGAAGGAGTTGGCCATGGCTGAAAACGGCCTCGAACAGACCGCCCGCGCACTTGTCGCGCCGGGTAAGGGAATCCTCGCCGCGGACGAGAGCGACGGGACGATCAAGAAGCGCTTCGACGCGATTCAGGTCGAGTCGACCGAGGAGAGCCGCCGCGCGTATCGCGAGCTGCTCTTCACGACGGCCGGCATGGAGGAGCACATCAGCGGCGTCATCCTCTACGACGAGACGATCCGGCAAAGCTCGGCGGACGGCACTCCGTTTCCGGAGCTCCTCGAGAGCAAGGGCGTGATTCCGGGGATCAAGGTGGACAAGGGCGCCAAGCCGCTCGCACTCGCGGAAGGCGAAACGATCACCGAGGGGCTCGACGCACTGCGGGAGCGGCTTGCCGAGTACCGCGACCTCGGCGCGCGCTTCGCGAAGTGGCGCGCGACGTACTCGATCGGCGAGGAATTCCCGACCGAGTACTGCATCTGGACGAACGCGCACGCGCTCGCCCGCTACGCCGCGCTCTGCGAGGAGGCGGGCCTCGTCCCGATCGTCGAGCCGGAGGTGCTCCAAGATGGGACGCACTCGATCGAGGAGAGCGCGAAGGCGACCGGCCGCGTCCTTCAGGCCGTCTACACGGAGCTGCACGACCAGCGCATCGAGTATCGCGGCACGCTGCTCAAGCCGAACATGGTGCTCTCCGGCTACTCGGCGTCCTCGCGCGCCGGTGTTGACGAGGTCGCGGACGCGACGCTCGAAGTCCTCTACAAGCACGTGCCCGCCGCGGTCCCGGGAATCGTGTTCCTTTCCGGCGGCCAGACGGACGAGGACGCGACCGTGCACCTGAACGCAATGAACGCGCTGGGACCGCACCCCTGGGAGCTGTCGTTCTCCTACGGACGGGCGCTGCAGGCTGCAGCGCTGAAGGCCTGGCGCGGCGAAGAGGCGAACGTGCAGGCGGCTCAGGATGCCTTCGCCCACCGCGCGAGAATGAACGGCCTCGCGCGCTCCGGCGAATACTCCCCCGACCTCGAGAAGGAGTTCGCAGCGGTCTAGCGGTACTCGCGTCCGGAAAGGCGAGACAACTTTTCCAGGTGGTGGTACGCCTCCACGCGCCGCACCGTGCCCGAGCGTGAACGCATGACGATCGAGTCGGTGACGGCTCCGTCCTTGGAGAAGCGGACGCCGTTGAGCAGCGCTCCGTCCGTGACTCCGGTCGCGGCGACGAAGATGTTCTCGCCGCCGACGAGGTCGTCCGTCGTGAGCACGCGATCCGGGTCGTAGCCGGCCTCGATGAGCTTCGCTCGCTCGTCGTCGTCCCTGGGCCACAGGCGCCCCTGCACCGCTCCGCCCAGGCACTTCACCGCCGCCGCGGCGATCACGCCCTCTGGCGTGCCGCCGATGCCCATCATCAGATCGACAGTCGATCCCTGCCGGGCTGCCGCGATCGCGGGGGCGACGTCTCCGTCGGTGATGAGATTCACCTTCGCCCCGACGTCACGGAGCCCGTCGATCAGCTTCTGGTTGCGCTCGCGGTCGAGGACGACCACGGTGATGTCGGTGGGCTTGCCGCCTTTGAGCTCAGCCGCCCGGCGGACGTTGTCCTGGGGCGAGGCGTCGATGCTGATCGCCCCAGCGATCTCCGCGCCGGCCGCGATCTTGTCCATGTAGACCGCCGCTCCAGGGAAGAACATCGTCCCGCGCTCGGCGACTGCAATCACGGCGATCGCGTTGGGCTGCCCCACGGAAGTCAGCCGTGTGCCCTCCAGGGGATCGACGGCGACGTCCACCTCGGGCGGCTCGCCGTTCCCGACCTCCTCGCCGTTGAAGAGCATCGGCGCTTTGTCCTTCTCGCCCTCTCCGATCACGACGACGCCGGCCATCGTCACCGTGTCGAGCATCGCGCGCATGGCGTCGACCGCACCCTGGTCAGCCGCTTCTTTGTCCCCGCGGCCGATCCACCGCGCGCACCCCAACGCGGCGGCCTCTGTGACGCGCACCAGCTCGAGCGCGAGGTTCCGGTCGGGGACGGAGCCGTTCCCGCCTGCCATGCTGCGATCCTAAACGGCGGGGACTTCCGGCGACGGCTCGCCCGCGTCGTCGTACAGGACCACGACCGCGCCCCCGACGAGCACCGCCACACCTCCGACCACGACCTGCCAGCCGAGGTCCTGGCCGAGGATCGCCCACGCGAGGAGGGATGCGGACAGCGGATCGAGGTAAGCGAGCAGCCCGGCCGCCTGGGCGGTCACGTCCCTGAGCGCTCGCATGTAGAGGACTCCCGCCGCCCCGGTGAGGAACGCGCCGAGCGCGATCACCCAGACCCACTCGACGCCGTGCGGGAGGAACCGCCCGCCGGCGACGGCGAACGGAAAGAGGAGCAGGGCGACGGCCGCGTAGCTCCAGAAGGCGAGGGCGACGGGGGCGATATTCCGGACTAGGCTCTTGCTCCAGATGACGATGAGGGCGTAGGTGATCGCCGCGCCGAGGCCGGTTCCCACGGCGGCTGGGTTAGCCGCGGCGCCTCCTTCTCCGCCGAGCGCGATCAACGCGATGCCCGGAGCCGAGATGGCGAGCGCGATGAGGCCGATCCTGCTGCGTGCTTCCGGCAGGAGGAGCGGCGCGAGCACCGCCAGGAAGATGGGGGCCGTATAGACGGTCAGGATCCCGACTGCGACCGAGGCGAGCTTCAGCGTCTCGAAGAGGAGCGCCCAATGCACGGCGACGAGGAGAGCGAGCCCTAGCACTTGAGGGCGCCGCTGAGCCACGGCGAGGAGTCGCACGCGCCAGACGACGAGCACCAGTGCGGGAACCGTCACGGCGGCTATAGCGCAGCGCCAGAAGACAAGCGCAGCCGCGGGCAGGTCGACGCCGGCGGCGATCACGGACACGAAACCCCACGACGCCGCGATTCCGGCGACGGCGAGATTCCACCGGTTGGGAGCCCGCCTCACATGCGCTCGGGGGCTTCGACGCCGATGAGATCGAGGCTGCAGGCGATGACGATCTTCGCGGCCTCGCACAGCGCGAGCCTGAATGCCTCGGCCTCGCTCTCGAGCACGCGATGGTCGTGGTAGAAGCGGTGGAAGTCGTCCGCGAGGCGAATGGCGTAGACCGGCAGCGCGTGCGGGCCGCGGCGCTCGGTCGCCTCTGCGACGGTCTCAGGAAACTCAGCGAGCCTTTTCACGAGGTCGCGCTCCTCGGGCGCGAGCTCGCCGAGCGGCTCCGGCGAACGGTGGGCCGAGCCGGCCTTTTGGAGGATGCCGGCGATGCGCGCGTGCGCGTACTGGACGTAGTAGACGGGGTTCTTGTCCGTCTTCTCCCGGGCCAGGTCGACGTCGATCTCCATGGGCTGCTCGTGGCTCGACCGCACGAGGTACCACCGCGCTGCATCGACACCGATCTCGTCGATGAGCTCGTCGAGGAAGACGACGTCGCCGCGTCGCTTCGACATCTGCCGGGCCTCGCCCCCCTCCGTCAAGTGCACGAGCTGGTAGATGAGCACCTCGACGGACTCCGGATCGTGGCCGAATGCGCCTGCGAGAGCCTTGAGGCGCGAGATGTACCCGTGGTGGTCGGCGCCCAGGACGTAGAGGAGGCGTTCGAAGCCGCGCTCGTACTTCCACAGCGTGTGAGCCGCGTCCCCGGCGAGGTAGGTCGGCCGCCCGTCCGCCCGCACGAGTACGCGATCCTTGTCGTCGCCAAACGCAGTCGTGCGGAGCCAGACAGCGCCGTCCTGTTCGAACGTGTGGCCCTCCAGGGCCTTCAGGGCGGCTTCGGCGTCGAGTTCTGTCTCGCGCACCCAGTCGTCCACGGGCACGCGGAAGCGCGCGAGAGTCTCCTTGATCTCCTCGATCATGCGCTCGACCGGATCTCCGGTCTCGCCCGCCAGCCGCGTGACGTACTCGCCCGCGTAGCCGCCCTCGGGCGGCTCCTCCCCACGCCCACGCGCCTCGACGGAGGCGCGGAAGAGGTCGGCCTGGGCCCCGGCGTCGTTGAAGTAGCACTCGCGGGCGACGGTGTGGCCCGCAAACCGGAGCAAGCGGGCAACCGAGTCGCCATAGGCGCCGTTCCGTGCCGACGCAACGGTCAGCGGCCCCGTCGGATTGGGCGAGACGAGCTCGACCTGGACGCGCTCGGTCGTCGAGGCCGTGCCGGCGCCGTAATCCTCGCCCGCCGCCAGGATCTCCCCCAGAGCCTCGCCGTACCACGCCGGCGACATCCAGAGGTTGAGGAAGCCGGGCGGAGCGACCTGAGCGTCGGCCACGCCCTCCATGTCGAGTGCAGCGGCCCGGAGCTCCTCCGCGATCTCCACTGGCGCGCGGCGAAGCGTCGGTGCGGCGCGCAGGGCCGCGTTCGTGGCGTAGTCGCCATGCTCGGCCTGGCCCGGCCGCTCAAGGGCGACCGGAACGCCGAGGCGGTTCTGAAGGCTCCGCTCGATTCGCGCAATCGCTTCGGCCGGCATGGGGCTATATCGTAGGGCCGTGGAAGACGAGGGCCGGGAGCGCCAACTCAACATCCATTTGGATCCGGACAACCTCGCCGGCGTCTACGCGAACTTCGCCAACGTCAGCTTCTCCGACTACGAGTTCACGGTCACGTTCGCTCGCATCGACCACGAGGTCGAGGAGGGAGACGTGCCAGGGGTCGTCGTCACTCGCGTCAACATGGCTCCACGCTTCATGCGCGAGCTCATCGATGCGATGAACGACAGCTGGTCGAAATGGACGGCCCGCGAGGGGATCAGGAACCTGCCCGAGACCGATACCTAAGAGCTCGTTTCAGAATGGGGCTCGTCGCCGGGGTGCGATGGGCGGATGCGAGGCCAGGACGCAGGGAGCGCTCGTATCGAATGAGATACGGGCGCGACCGAGGACGCCGCCTCGCGCCGCGCGGCGCGCTCCGGCGGCACAGCTCTCATTGTGGGACGAGCTCTAAAGGCCTCGGCCATCGCGATCCGCTTCATCGCGCTCGGATGCGTCGCGAACGGGAACGAGAACCAGCCGGGCGGGGCAGGATCGACCAGCCCGGAGAGGACGAGCTTCCGCTCGAGCTGGACGAACGAGGCGGGATCGTCCGTGGTTCGTAGGGCGATCCAGTCCGCTTCCGCCTCGTAGCGGCGCGACACGACATTCGAGAGCGGAAGCGTCACCACGAAGAGAGCGAACGCGACGGCCAGCGCCAACGGGACGGCGGCTGGCTCGGCGAGGCCTCCACCCCGCTCCGTGACCCGGGCGAGGACGGCGACGCAGGGGATGACGATCAGCGCGAACCAGCCGAGCCCCTTCCAGAGGTGACGGCGGCCCACGTGCGCGAGCTCGTGCGCGGAGACCGAAAGGATCTCGGGCTGGGTGAAGCGGCCATCGAGCAGGGTGTCGAAGAGGATGACGCGCCGTGTCGGGCCGATTCCTGCGACGTAGGCGTTCGCCGCCGTCGTCTGCCGGCTCGCGTCGGTCACCTCCACCGACTTCACCGTCACGCCCTCCTCGCGTGCGAGTGCCTCGATCTTCGCGGCGAGCGCACGGTCCTCCAGCGGCTCGGAACGGTTGAAGAGCGGCTGGATGACAAGCGGATAGGCAAGGAGGTAGACGGTTCCCGCAAAGGCGAGGGCGGGCCCACCCGCGAGCCACCACGACCGCCCCAGCCAGGTAGCTAGCGCCATGAACGCAGCGACCGCCAGCGTGACGAGGACGAGCTGGACCGCGAGGGAGACGGCCTCGTCACGGAACCAGCCGGCGTACCCCTGGTGCGAAAGGCCGTAGCGGCAGCGCCACCAGTGCGAAACGCCCGAGAGGGGAAGCAAGGCCAGCCAGAGTGCCAGGGCGACTAGGACGCCCAGCGCGACGCCGGTCCGAATCCGTCCCCGGAAGAAGCCGCTGACCGCCTCGGCAAGACCCGCAGCCTTCCAAGCGAAGACGGCGAGGACAGCCCCCTCCACGACGAGCGAGCCGAGGAGCAGCGCGTGCGTCATGCGCCGGTAGTCGGCAATCCGGGCCAGCTGTTCGGCGCTGAAGTAGGCACGCGGGTCGGGCTCGGCGAGCTGCAGGGAGGGCACCTCGGTGCGC
>JAIBJP010000028.1 GCA_020029625.1 Actinomycetota bacterium
CCGCGTGGTCGATGATCCGTTTGTTGGCCTGATGGGGGATGTAGAGGTCGACGTCGTCCACGGTCAGTCCACACGCCTCGAGCAGTTCCTCGGCCGACGAGACCAGGACACGTGTGGCGAACTTGTAGACCTCCCGCCCGTTCATGCGCAGAAAGTGCAGCTCCTGTTCGACGGTCTGGGCCGTCGCCGGGTTGCGCGACCCACCCGCGGGGACCGAGAGCTCCTTGCCGCCCTCTCCGTCCGAACCGAGCTCGAAGCCGAGGAAGCCGTCGTCGGCCACACGTTCGAGGACAACCGCACCCGCCCCGTCGCCAAAGAGGACGCAAGTCGAGCGGTCGTGCCAGTTCATGATCTTCGAAAGCGTCTCGGCGCCGATCACTAGGGCGTTCCGCGCCAGCCCTCCCGCGATGGTTCCGTACGCTTGGGCCACCGCGTACATGAAGCCGGTACAACCCGCGGAGAGGTCATAGGCGGCGGCATCGGGGGACCCGAGCTCGGCCGCGACGAGCGAGCCCGTCGAGGGGAAGAACATGTCCGGGGTCACGGTCGCCACGATCACGAGCTCCACGTCGGCTGGGTCGAGGCCTGCCGCCGCCAGCGCCTTCCGCGCGGCCGGCACGGCCAGGTCGCTCGCCGCCTGATCCGGGTCCGCGACATGGCGCTCCTTGATCCCGGTGCGCTCGGTGATCCACTCGTCGGACGTGTCCACGAGCTTCGAAAGGTCGTCGTTCGTGAGCACGTGTTCGGGGACGTAAGCGCCCACGCCGGTGATGCCGATCGAGCCGTTGCGCGAGACGTCGGCGATCAACCGGACACCCGGCCTAGAGCTCCGTGACTGCGAAGGTGAGCGTCCCGCGCGCGGCGAGCTGACCGTCCACGGTGGCGGTCGCCTTACCGCGCCCGATCGGACCGCGAACGCGCTCCAGCTCGCAGATGAGCTCGAGCTCGTCGCCCGGCTCCACGATGCGCTTGAAACGAACGTCGTCGATGCCTGCAAATAGAGCGAGCTTGCCGCGATTTGCATCGTCCGCGAGCACCGCGACGGCTCCGGTCTGGGCCATCGCCTCGACGATGAGGACTCCCGGCATGATCGGCCGGCCGGGAAAGTGCCCCGCGAGGTACCACTCGTCCTCGCGCACCAGCTTGCGCGCGACGACGCGGGCCCCCGGCTCGAGCTCGACGACCTCGTCGAGGAGCAGGAAAGGATCCCGGTGCGGGAGGATCTGCTCGATCTCCGCGCGGCCGAGCGAGGTCGTCATGCCTGGGCGAGGTCCTCGAGGTGCGCCTTCAAGCGGGCGCGGGCGCGATGCACGTAGCACTTGGCGGTTCCAACGGGAATCGATGCAACGCGCGCGATCTCCGGGTACGAGAGCCCGAACGAATCGCGGAGGACGACGACCACGCGCTGCTTGGGCGAGAGCCGCGCCAGCGCCTCGGCAACGTCCCGCCGCAGATCGGCGAGAGCGGCCAGGCGCGACGGGTCGCAATCCTCGTCCGCCACACGTTCCTCCTCGACAAGAGGCTCCGTCCGTCGAACTCGCTGAAAGGCCATGCGGTCGCGGCACGTGTTCACCACCAGCCGGTGTAGCCACGTTGCGAACTGCGCCTCGCCCCGGAACTGGCGCAGACGCGTGCAGACCTTGACGAGCGACTCCTGCGCGGCGTCGCGAGCGTCCTCGAAATCGCCCACGAGCTGCGAGGCCAGGCGGTTGACCTTAGGCGCATAGCGCTCGAGCAATGTGTCGAGCGCCCTGGAATCGCCGCCGGTCGCCTTGCGCACGAGCTCGGCATCGCTCAGCCGTGTGTACGTTCGCCCGGCATGCCCATTCCGCTCGTTCAGACGGGGCTGGACCTCGATCGGTTGCACGGCGGGCTTAGTGTATGCGCTCATGAATGCCCCGGACATGCTCGTTCCCGAGGTCGTCGAGCCCCTTCTGACCGGCACGTTCGGCAGAACGTACTTCTATCAAGACGCCTGCGAATCGACGCAGAAGCTCCTGGACGCCGGGCTGAACGAAGGCGACGCTGCCGTCTGCGATGTCCAGACAGCAGGCCGCGGGCGACTCGGGCGGAGCTGGGAGACACCGCCCGGGACCGCGATCCTCTGTTCGGTGCTCCTGAAGCCGCCGGCCGGCCGGGCCCTGGCGGAGCTTTCCCTCGTCGCCGGCCTGGCCGCCGCGGAGACCGTCGAGCGCGCGCTCGGGCTCGCGGTCCAGCTCAAGTGGCCGAACGACGTCATGGTCAACAGGCGGAAGGTCGCAGGGGTCATCGCCGAGGCGAGCGGGGGTGGCGTCGTCGTGGGGATCGGAGTGAACGTGAACCAGACTCGGGAGGAGCTGCCCGACGATGCCAAGGTCGCACCCGGATCGCTCTACACGGCGGACGGAGTTCGCCGGGAGCGTGCCCCGCTCCTCGCCGACCTCCTCTCGAGCCTCGAGCACGACTACGGGCTCTGGGTCGAGGGAGGTCTCGACGCACTCTACGACAGCCTCGGGGCACGCGACTTCCTGCGCGGCCGGCGTGTGTTCCTCGACGGGCAGGCCGGCACCGGGATCGGGATCGACCGGAGCGGGCGTCTCGAGGTCGAGATCGACGGGCAACGGCAGCTGGTGGAGAGCGGCGAGGTCCTCTTCGAGCGTTAGCGCTCGTTAGCGCTGTCTGACGCGGACCCGGGGCGTGGCGGCACGGTTCTCGGCCGCATCCCAGGCGAGAGCCCGCACGAACCTGAAGACTCCCGCTCGGGAGAGGGTGTGCGTGCCGGCGGTCGCGTCGAGCGAGATGACGGTCGAGTAGCCGAACCGCACCTCCAGCAACGCGGCCTCCCCCAACACGACGGTGACGCTCGTCCGCCGGCCGGCGACAGCCCTGGCGATGCGCACGCCCGGCGGAGTCGTATCCAGCCGCACCCTGCTCGAGAGCACCCGCGTTCCCAGGGAAGTGGTCGCTTCGACTCTGACGGTGTAGCGCCGCTGGGAAGCGCGGATACCCGACCCTGTTCGCCCATCCCACGCGAAGGACTGGGGGCCCGCCTGCAAGCCAACCGCTGACCTGAGCGTGGCGATGCGCCGCTCGCCGTAGAGGACCAGAACCCGCACTGTCGCCGCCCGCGCGAGGTCGAAGGTAGCCGTCGTCGTCTCACGGCGGCCATCACCGTTCGGCGAGAACGGGCGCGGGGCGAGACGGAGATAGCCGAGCGTCCGGTCGACGATCACGTCGTCTGCGGCCGAGTCGGACTGACCGGGCGACCGCGCGCTGATGGAGACCGTGTAGAGGCCGTCCGGAACGAGCGCGCCGCTGCCGTCACGACCGTCCCAGAGGAGCCGGCTCGTCCCGGCGGGAAAGGACCGGGCGTTGGCGAGCCGCCGCACGGTGACACCCGAGCCGTTCACGATCTCGACCGTCGCGGTTGCCGCCGTCGTCAGCGAGAACGAGATCCTCGTCGTCTCGCCCACACCGTCGCCGTTGGGCGTCAAGACGGCGGGCGACGCGCGGAGCCGCCGGACCGCCAGCGCCGGCGGCCCGGGCACGGCGGCGGTCCACGGACGAACGTCGGGTCCCGCTGCGATCGTGTACGTGAACGTCCCGAACGGCGTCCCCGAAGCGTCCCACGTCCAGTCGACGCGAGTGCCGGACCCGCTCCCGCTTGCCACGAGCGAGCCGTCGCCACTGCGAATCGTGACCGTCCAGGACAAGGCGGTCGAGAGGCGACCCGTCACCTGCACGCTGCCACCCAGGCCCCCCGCCACCTCGGGGTCGTAGAGCTTCGGCAACCCCCGGGCGGCGACCGAGGATGCTATTCCGGGCAGCTGTCCATAGAGGGCAGTGCCCGGACAGCTCGTCGGGCCGGTGTCGCGGTGTCCGGAGAGGGCCCGCAGCCGCACTGGCGTCCCGGCCGGGTACTCGGGGTTCCCGGCCGAGATCCACGTGAGGCGACTGAGCGGATCGACGTGAGCCACGTCCAGCCGCCAGGCGAGCAGCTTCACGAGCGCCGACCGCGCCGAGGCCGTGGCCCGGCTCGAGCTGTACGTCCCGAGCAATGAGACGCCCGTGGAGCCCGTGTTGAACCCTTGCGCGTGGGCGCCGACGACGTTCCGGTCGATTCCACCGCCACGGCCCTCGAAGACCTGGCCGTACTTGTCGACGAGAAAGTTGTAGCCGATGTCGTTCCACCCGTTGGCAAGCACGTGGTAGCGCTGGATGCCTCGGACGATCGCGGCCGACTGAGCCGCTGTGTACGAGTTCGTCCCCGCCGTGTGATGGACGACCGCGAAGCGGACGCGGTCGGCGTAGTAGGGCGCTGCGCGCACGATCGACTCGTCAGCGCCCCACTGGTTGCGCCTGATGATCGCGGGCTGACCGGCTCGCGCTGCCACGCGCAGCGGGGTCGCATCGGGAGCGCTCTGGATGAAGAAGGCGCGGAGACGTGTGACGTTCCCGCGAACGCGATAGTCGATCGCTCCCGAGGCGTCCGTCCAGTACGGGTTGCCGAGCTTCCACCCGCGAAGCGAGGCCGCCTCGCCCGTCCAGCGATCGGGCAGATCCTCGGCCTCGGGTCGGGCCGGTTGCCAGCGGCTCCAGACTCCCGTGAGAGAGCGTGTCCGGAACCAGACGGTCCCGGAGCCCCTCCAGTGCAGGCCGACCATGTTGAACCGCAGGGGAGCGCGCTGGGAACGCTCGGGTGCCACCGTGCGCACGGGCACGTCGCGCGCTACGACCCGAACGCCCGCAGCCGACGGCCAGGCGCCGAGGAGAGCCAGTAGGGCTGCGCCGAGGAGGGCCCGCGGAAGCGTCATTGGGGCGACGAGGGGTTCTCTGCAGGGTGACTGAGGCCTTCCCGGCGCTCAAGGCCGAAAGACCCGTCCTGATAGAATTCTTACAGCTGAAAATGCCGTCGATGCGGGCACTTTTCGCTCTCGCGAGCGCCCTTTTCGTCAGTCTGGCGCTCGTCCAGACGGCGAGTGCTGCAGACCCGCCGCGAGTCCTCGCAGTCGAGTTCTCGAACGACATCAACCCGGTAACCGAGGACTACCTCACGGGCGCGATCGACCGCGCCAACGACCAGGGCTACGACGCGGTGGTCATTCTCATGGACACGCCGGGGGGCCTCGACAGCTCGATGCGCAACATCATCAAGCGAGAGCTCGACTCCAAGGTTCCCGTCGTCGTCTACGTCTATCCGCCGGGCTCCCGCGACGCTTCCGCCGGCGTCTTCATCACGATGGCGGCGGACGTCGCAGCCATGGCGCCCGAGACCAACATCGGCTCATCGACCCCCATCTCCACCGGCGGTGGAGACATCCCGAAGGACCTCAAGCGCAAGGTCGTGAACGACGCGGTCGCCTACATCCGCGGGCTCGCCTCGGAGCACGGCCGGAACGCCGACTGGGCCGAAAAGGCTGTACGGGTGGCTTCGAACCTGCCCGCACGCGAAGCGCTGAGCATGAACGTGGTCGATTTCGTCTCGCCGACGTTGCCCCAGCTTCTCGACACGATCGACGGCACCCGGGTCGAGCCGAAGGGCATCGTCGTCCACACCGCCGGGGCCGAGGTCGACACGATACGGATGTCGATCTGGAAGCGCATTCTCGACACGCTCGTCGATCCCAACATCATCGTGCTGCTCCTCTCGCTGGGCACGCTCGGAATCACGGTCGAGCTCTTCAATCCGGGCCTGATCTTCCCCGGGACGCTCGGAGCGATCTCGCTCATCGTCGGCCTCTTCGGGCTCCAGGTGCTGCCCGTCAGCGCGGCCGGGGTGCTGCTCATGCTGCTCGCAGCGGCGTTCTTCGCCGCGGAGCCCTTCGTCATGAGCCACGGCGCGCTGGCGCTCGCGGGAGCCGCCTGTTTCGTCATCGGATCACTGATGCTCTTCGATCCGGCGGGACCTCACTACCAGGTGTCCCTCTCGGTCGCGCTCGCCATCGCGGGGACCTTCGCGCTGCTCACCGTCTTCGCCGTCACGAAGATCGTCCAGGCCCGCCGGCGGCCCGCGGTGACCGGCAAGGAGGAGCTCGTGGGGCAAGTCGGAGTGGTGCGCAAGGCGCTCGACCCGACCGGGCTCGTCTTCGTCCACGGAGAGCTCTGGCAGGCCCATACGGACGGCGAGGCCCTCGAGGTCGGCACTCCAGTCCAGGTGCGAGGAATCGAAGACGGCCTCGTGCTCGAGGTGAACCGGGCCGGGCCTACGCCCGCTCCCGTCACGGCGTAGGATAGTCCGCGCATGACCGCAGCCTTCATTGCGATCGCGGCCGTCGTCGTGATCGTGCTGTTCCTGCTCTCGGCTTCCGTCCGTGTTGCCCGGGAGTACGAGCGAGGCGTGATCTTCCGCCTCGGTCGGCTGCACTCCCCGCCGAAGGGGCCGGGTCTCTTCCTGCTCATCCCCGTCGTCGACAAGATGGTGCGGGTCGACCTGCGCACGGTGACGCTGAACATTCCGCCGCAGGAGGTCATCACCAAGGACAACGTCCCCGTCCGCGTCAACGCAGTCGCCTACTTCCGGATCATCGACCCCGAGAAGGCGATCGTGCAGGTGGAGAACTTCATGGTCGCCACCTCGCAGATCTCGCAGACCACGCTGCGCAGCGTCCTCGGCCAGCACGTCCTCGACGAGCTTCTCGCTGAGCGCGACAAGATCAACGCGATCCTCCAGGAGATCATCGACGAGGCCACCTCGCCCTGGGGGATCAAGGTCTCGATCGTGGAGGTCAAGGACGTCGAGATCCCCAGCGGGATGCAGCGGGCCATGGCGCGCCAGGCCGAGGCCGAACGCGAGCGCCGGGCAAAGGTGATTGCCGCCGAGGGCGAGTTCCAGGCCTCCGAGCGGCTGAAGGACGCGGCGAACGTCATGAGCCAGAACCCCATCACTCTCCAGCTCCGCTTCCTCCAGACGATGCTCGAGATCAGCTCGGAGCGCTCGACGACGACATTCCTGCCGCTGCCGATCGAACTGTTCCGCCCGTTCATGGGCGGGGCGGGCGAATCTAGCTGAACGGGGAAAGGCCGCCCGAGCTTCGGCGTGACCCGGTCTCGGGGCGCTGGGTCGTGATCGCACCCGCGCGAGCGCACCGGCCGGGCGTCGAACGCGAGGGCAGCGAGCCTGATCCCGGCGATGTCGCGGGCTGCCCGTTCTGCGAGGGTCGCGAGAGTGCGACCCCGCCGGAGACGTTCGCGCTCGGGCCGCCGGGCCGGCCCGCCGACGCGCCCGGCTGGCGGGTCCGAGTCGTCCCGAACAAGTTCCCTGCGTTCGGGCCCTGGTCAGACGCGGGGAATCGGACAACGGGACTCTTCGCGCGCCGGGCGGCCCTGGGGCGGCAGGAAGTCGTGATCCATTCGCCGCGCCATATCCGCACGCTCGCGGACCTCTCGGTCCGTGAGCTCGAACAGGTCGCAGAGGCCTGGCGGGCCCGAGCGGCGGCAGCCCGGGAGCAGGGTTTTCCCTACATGCAGGCGCTGGTCAATGAGGGGCACGCCGCGGGGGCCAGCCTCCAGCACACCCACTCCCAACTCGTCTGGCTGCCGGACGAGCCTCCGCTCGTCGCCCAGGAGCGCCGGTCACAGGAGGAACAGGGCGGCTGCGTGCTCTGCCGCGTGCTGGCGGAGGAGGTCGAGCAGCGGATCCGCGTCGTCGCCGAGCGCGACGGCCTCATCCTGCTCTGCCCGTTCGCGGGCCGTCAGCCCTACGAGCTCCTTGTCGCCCCGCGCGAATGCGAGAGCGATCCGTTCACGAGCAGCCTGCTCGGCCCGGGGCTGGCGCTCGTCGCAGAAGGGCTTCGTCGCCTGCGGGTGGCCGAGGGCTCAGTGCCGGTGAACATGTGGCTCCACGCTTCGGGCCACTGGCACTTGGAGGTCTTGCCGCGCCTGACTATTCTCGCCGGCCTCGAGCTCGGGGCCGGCTACTTCGTGAACACACTCGCGCCCGAGTCGGCGGCCGGAGTCCTGAGAGAGTCATAGGAGGGCTTGACGAAACATCATCTGTGCCGCCGGAGGCGCGCCGCTCGCCCCAACGCATCCGCGTTCAAAATGACGGGTCGCTCCCAACGCATCCGCGTTCAGAATGACACGGGGCTCCCTGCGTCCTTCCCTTGGAACGACCGTCCCGTCCCGGCGACGAGTGACGCTCCGCCAAACTCTCCTAGCGGCTGGGGCCGCCGACCGGGACCAGCCTCTCCTCTTTGTACTTCCGCGCCGCTTCGATGGCCGTGGAGAGGTTGAGGCCCTTGTCCTTCCCCTGCTTGATCAGCATGACGGTCTCGACCGCGTCCATGTCGTAGATCCGCTGCTTCTTGCCCTTCGTCGGGATCTGAGCCTTGTTCGTCCAGTAGTCGAGCTGCATCTTCGAGATGCCCGCCACCTGGCACACTTGGCCTAGGTAGAGCTCGATCTTGTCGAGATGCTCCGAGATGTTTACTGGTTCAAGCAGATCGACATGCCGAGGGACAGCCATACACACACCTTTTTCGATCCGGAGGGACGAACCACGCTACCACCGGAGGCGCGCCTTGTGAAGATGATCCCGCCGAAACCGTCTCGTTTCTGACCGGAACTACTCGTTCTGAGCGGGAGTTTCGTCCGACTCGACCGAGAGGTCGGCCGGTTCGACGGCGACTTCGGCCGCGTCGCCTTCCTCCTCCTCGCCGTTCGGCTGTTCGACGACCGGAGCCAGCGTGGACACGCGCTCGCCCTTTCGCAGCCGCATGACGATCACGCCCTGGGTCGAGCGACCAAGCCGCTTGACCTCCTCGACAGGCATTCGGATGACAGTGCCGCCCGTCGACATGAGCATCACCTGATAGCCGTCCCGAACAACGAGCGCGCCGGCGAGCTGTCCGCGCGCCTCCGTCAACTGCACGGTCTTCACGCCGAGGCCACCGCGACCCTTCGACGGGTACTGGTGGATCGCCGTCCGCTTCCCGTAGCCGTTCACGGTCACGACGAGCAGGTCGGCTTCGTCCTTCGCCAGGCTCGCTGCGATCACCTCGTCGCCCTTGCGCATGCGCATGCCCGAGACGCCCGAGGTGACGCGGCCCATCGAGCGCACGGCCTTCTCCGGGAACCGGATCGCCTGGCCCTTTCGAGAGACCAGCAGGATGTCGTCGTTCCCACTCGAGTGGATCACGGCGACGAGCTCGTCCTTATCGCGGAGCTTGATGGCGATGATGCCGTCGGCCTTGAGCGGCGTGTTGTACTCGGCAAAGCGCGTCTTCTTGACCACGCCTTTCTTCGTCGCGAGGAGAAGGTACTCCGCCTCCTCGAAGTTGCGCGTCGCGATCAGCGTGCGCACGCTCTCGCCCTGGGCGAGCGGCAGCAGATTGACGAGCGCACGTCCTTTCGACTGCCGGCTGCCGAGGGGGAGCTCGTGCACCTTGAGCCGGTAGATCTTTCCCACCGAAGTGAAAAAGAGCAGGTAGTCGTGCGTGGAGGCGACGACGAGATGCTCGATGTAGTCCTCGTCCTTCATGTCCATGCCCATGACCCCGATACCACCGCGGCGCTGCTCTCGGTAAGTCGTGACCGGAAGGCGCTTCACGTAACCGGAGCGCGTGATCGCGATGACCATGTCTTCCTCCGCGATGAGATCCTCGAGCTCGAGGTCGCCCTCCGCCGCGACGATCTCGGTGCGGCGATCGTCCGCGCGCCCGTAGGCACCCTTGATCTCGAGCAGCTCCTCGCGGATGAGGCGGTCGATCTCGGATTCCTCGCCGAGAATCGCCCGCAGCTCGCCGATCCGCTCCTCGAGGTCCGCGTACTCGTCCTCGATCCGCTTGCGCTCGAGCCCGGTCAGCCTCTGGAGCCGAAGGTCGAGGATCGCCTGGGCCTGGATCTCGGAGAGCTCGAAGGTTTCGATCAGGCCCGCCCGGGCCTCGTCGGGATCGGCGGAGCCGCGGATGAGCGCTATCACCGCGTCGAGGTTGTCGAGAGCGATGAGGTAGCCCTCGAGGACATGCGAGCGCTCCATCGCCTTGCGGAGCTCGTACTTCGTCCGGCGCGTGACGACCTGGCGCTGGTAGTCGAGGTAGTGCCGGATCAGCTCGAGCAGGCTCAGCGTCCGCGGGACACCGTCGACGAGCGCGACAGCGTTGTAGCCGAACGTGGCCTGCAGCGGAGTGTGCTTGAACAGCTTGTTGAGAACGACTTGCGGTATCGCCTCCCGCTTCAGCTCGATCTGGATGCGCATCCCCGTCTTGTCCGAGTGATCGGCGAGATTGGAGATCTCGGGCAGCACCTTGTCGTTGACGAGGTCGGCGATCTTCTTGATCACGCCGGCGTCGCCGCCCTTCTTCACCCCGTAAGGAAGCTCGCTGACGATGATCGCCGTGCGGCCGCCTCGGAGCTCTTCCACGTGGGCGCGGGCGCGCATCACGACTCGGCCGCGGCCCGACCTATACGCCTCGCGGATGCCTTCGCGCCCGACGATGATCCCTCCGGTCGGAAAGTCGGGCCCCTTGATGTGGCGCGCCAGCTTCTCGACGTTGATCTCGGGGTCCTCGATCATCGCGAGGATCCCGTCGATCACCTCGGACATGTTGTGCGGAGGGATGTTCGTCGCCATGCCGACGGCGATCCCCGACGAGCCGTTGACGAGCAGGTTGGGGAACCGCGACGGCAGCACGGACGGCTCGCGGTGCTTCTCGTCGTAATTCGGGACGAAATCGACCGTGTCCGCGTCGATGTCGCGCAACATCTCGGTCGCCATGCGCGCCAGGCGGGCCTCGGTGTAGCGATAGGCCGCCGGCGGGTCGTCGTCGATGTTGCCGAAGTTCCCCTGCCCATCGACGAGCGGGTACCGAAGGGAGAACGGTTGAGCGAGCCGGACAAGCGTGTCGTAGATGGCCGCGTCCCCGTGCGGGTGGTAGGTGCCCATCACGTCACCGACGACGCGGGCGCATTTCACGCGTGGGCGGTTCGGCTGCAGGCCCGCCTCGTTCATCGCGTAGAGGACGCGGCGGTGTACCGGCTTCAGCCCGTCACGCACGTCGGGAAGGGCGCGCGAGACGATCACGCTCATCGCGTAGTCGAGGAAGCTCGAGCGCATCTCCTGCTCGAGCTCGCGAGTCTCGATACGTCCAGCTCCTAGAGGCTCAACTGCCACCGATCAGCTCCGGAGTCCGCAGTTCCATGTCTGAAATCGCCAGATTTCAGACATCCAAGAACCTCACGTCCTTCGCGTTCTTGACGATGAAGTCGCGGCGCGGCTCCACCTGGTCGCCCATCAGCATCGAGAAGATCTGGTCCGCGCGGGCGGCGTCCTCGACCTCGACCCGGATCAGCATCCGGTTGGCCGGATTCATCGTCGTGTCCCAGAGCTCGGCGGCGTCCATCTCACCGAGACCCTTGAAGCGGGTAACACCAATACCTTCCTTGGCCAGGTCGACTGCTGCCGACCGAAGCGCCTGGAAGGTCTCGGCCTTGCGCGACTTCTTGCCGAGCTCGAGTAGGAACGGCGGCGCGCCGACGATCTCGACCAGACGCGCGTACGCCTTGCGCAGATGGTCGTAAACGGGCGACGAGAGGAGCTCAGCCGGCACGATGACGTGGTTGGCCGCGCTGGTTTCGCGCTCGACGATCCGGATCCTCGAGCCAGCCGCGTCCGAGCTGACGAGGTGGAGCTCGTGACCATTGCTGGCGATTCGGGAGAGGACCTCAGCGAGCTCGCCCGCGTTGGCGGCTTCCGTCTCGACGAGGCGCTGAGCAATGACGAACTCGCCCGCGGCCACGCCGAAGTCGGCCTTGAGGCGCGAGGACCAGCCGTCGAACTCGTGCAGTGCGCGCGTGAACTTGCCCCAGCGCGCCTCGATGAACTTGACAGAAGCCCCGTTGCGGTCGGTCACCTGCATGTCCTTGATCCGCTCACGCACGAGCAGGTCCTCGAACTGGGATTCCTTCTCGACGTACTGCTCCTTGCTCCCGATCTTCACGCGGTAGAGCGGCGGCACGGCGACGTAGACGTGCCCGCCCTCGACCAGCTCGGCCATCTGGCGGTAGAGGAAGGTGAGGAGCAGCGTGCGGATGTGCGAGCCGTCGACGTCGGCATCCGTCATGACGATCACGCGGTGGTAGCGGAGCCTGCTGATGTCGAACTCGTCGCCGATCCCGGTGCCGATGGCGGTGATGATCGCCTGGATCTCGGCGTTGGAGAGCACTTTGTTGATGCGGTTCTTCTCCGAGTTGATGACCTTGCCGCGTAGCGGCAGGATCGCCTGGAACCGGCGGTCGCGCGCGTCCTTGGCGGAGCCGCCGGCAGAAGCACCCTCGACGAGATAGATCTCCGCTTCGGCCGGGTCGCTCGTCTGGCAGTCGGCCAGCTTCCCAGGGAGCGACGCGTTGTCGAGCGCGCCTTTGCGGCGTGTCAGATCGCGCGCCTTCCGTGCCGCCTGGCGCGCGTTCCGCGCAGCGACAGCCTTTAGGATGATCTGGCGCGCGTCGGTCGGGTTCTCCTCGAGGAACTCGGCGAGCTTCGCGTTGACGGTCTGTTCGACCAACCCGCGCACCCAGGGGTTGCCGAGCTTCGTCTTCGTCTGACCCTCGAACTGCGGGTCGCGCAGCTTGACCGAGATGACGGCGGCGAGCCCCTCGCGCACGTCCTCTCCCTCCAGGTTCTCCTCCTTGTCCTTCAGGAGGCTCTTGTCGCGGGCGTACTTGTTCAGCGTGCCGGTGAGGGCGCCCTTGAACCCCGAGAGGTGCGCGCCGCCCTCGTGTGTGTTGATGTTGTTGGCGAACGAGAAGACCGACTCGACGTACGCCGAGTTCCACTGCATCGCGATCTCGACCGCACCCTCCTCGGTCTGGTTCTCGAAGTAGACGATGCGCTTGTGGATCGGCTCCTTGGCCTCATTGATGTGAGTGACGAAGTCGCGGATGCCGCCGTCGTACTTGAACTCGTAGCGTTCACCCTCCGCGCGCTCGTCGATGAGGACGATCTGGAGACTGCGGGTCAGGAAAGCCGTCTCGCGCAAGCGCTGAGCAAGCGTCTCGGCCGAGAGATCGAGCTCCTCGAACACGTCGGCGTCGGGCATGAAGCTGATCGTCGTGCCGGTCTCGCCCTTCTCGGACTTCCCGGTGACGGTCACGTCCGTCGTCGGCTCGCCGCGGGCGAACTCCTGCCGGTAGACCTTTCCGTCCCGCCGCACCTCCGCCACGAGCCACTCGGAGAGCGCGTTCACGACCGAGACGCCGACGCCGTGCAGGCCGCCGGAGACCTTGTAGCCCTCCCCGCCGAACTTCCCGCCGGCGTGGAGCTTCGTCAGCACGACGGTGAGAGCTGGCAGCCCCTGCTCGGCCATGAGGTCGACCGGGATACCGGATCCCCAATCCTGAACGGTGACCGAATTGTCGGGGTGGAGGAGCACCTCGATGCGGTCGTTCCGGCCCGCGAGAGCTTCGTCGACCGAGTTGTCGACGACTTCGTAGACCAGGTGGTGAAGACCTCTCGGCCCTGTCGAGCCGATGTACATGCCGGGGCGCTTACGAACGGGCTCCAAGCCCTCGAGAACAGTGATGTCTTTCGCGCCGTAACCGGGTTCAGTCAATAAAAAATCCCTGCTTGTGGGAGGTTTCTACTCTTTTCAAGTGTATCAGACCGGCCGGTCGTCGGGCGGCGTCTCGGCGACCGCCAGACTAGCCGCGACGGCCTTCGCGACGGCCTCCCGCAAGGCTTGATCTTCGATGGTGGCGGCGATGCGCTCGCTCGCTTCCGCCTGCTCCGCGGTCGGTTTCGGCACGATCCGACCGAGAACTTCCTCACCTTCGGCTCCCTTCTCGGGAAGAGGGCCGACGGCGAAGCGGACGGCGGTCGGGCATGCCTCTCCGAGGTGCTCTCGCAGGCGTGCGAGGACGTCTCCGGAGAGCTGCGTGAGCTCGAACGCCCACGCGCTCGAGCCGGTCGAGACGTGCAGGGTGCCATCCCGGGCGATCCGGCCGGGCCAAGCGTTCGCCGCGATCGCCGGCCCCACCGCAGCCGGCCAGCCGGCCACGATCTCACCCAGGTTCCCCGCCGACCCGAAGCGTTGGAGCTCGCGACGGACCTCGTCGCCGATCGGATCCGGGAGCGATCTCACGCGGCCCGAGCCTCGCCGGGAGTGACCGAGACGACCAGGTCGGGCCTGAGCGCCGCCGGTCGCTCGGTCGCCGTCACCAC